>DVMV01000027.1 GCA_018714785.1 Candidatus Alloenteromonas pullicola | reverse complement strand
CCTTGGCTCAGAAGATACTGATAACCACCGACGATGTGGATTATTCGACCAGCCTTGTCCGCCATATAAAGTTCAAGGATTTCCTCCATATGGAAAGCCTATAGCCGCAACCAACTCTATTTAGATTTTTTAGGTCAAAAACCATTGGCCAAAACATATATTGGAAGAAACCGGTTTCCCTTGACATGAAAGCGCTACCACATTAGGATTTTTCTGGTCACAAGCGAAAGCTACAAGGAGAAATAGCAAATCCATGTCAACCAAACATTTGATTCTTGGCCTTGCCGCTGCGGCGCTCGTTGGCAGCGCGATAGGGGCGGGGCACATCTTCGCGGGCGATGATGCTTTGCAGGTCAATGCCGCGGAAGCCGGGGATCCATTGCCCTCCCTTTCTTATCAAAACGGCTTGCCCACAATCAGCCTTACTGATGGCACGCTTCAATTCTCGTATATTGCAGACCATGTTGCTAATTATCAAGAAGCCCTTGGAATACATTTTTATATTTTTGAGGCAGGCAATACTCAGATAACCGATGGCACTCAGCCGGAGTGGACTGAAGACGACGTCGTTGCTGAATTCGATTTCACAAATACCAATGGATTTGCTTCTCCTACCGAAGTAAAGGAAGCTCTAAGCAAAGCGGGGTACGTTCTTGACCCCTCTATCTATCTCGGTGCCGCCGGATATTACTATTCTCAAAGTGAGGAAAGCATATATGGCTCTGGTGAGGTCGTGACTTTTGCCAATACCTTCAACTATGCAGTAACGCAGCTACAGAATATCGATCGCAATGGAACGAGGCCATGTTTCATAGCCGACTCCGGACAGCTCGATACCCCATGGCTCAATAACTTTGGCGATCCAGACTTGCTCCAATTCGACTTCGCCTTCTTCTCTGTCGGCGAGTCTTATGTCGAGACGCCTACTTTTGATATCAATACCACCGACATCGCCTTCATCTGGCACTGCGAAATCGATGGCTTCATCACGATGGACGATGTTATGTCCGCCTTTAATAAGGCTGGGATTTCGTCTAATGATTACTTCGGTGTGGCTGGCCGCGTATCGCCGCGCGATGGCACCGAAAGCAACCCTTATCTCGCTTCCAAGGATTGGGTCGTCTTCTCTGGGTCTCATCAGTATTATGTCCAACATATCGAGCTGGCGGCAGCTGGTCAGGCTTATTCCAACAGCGTCAATGGCACTGCTTCTCCTAGTTTGACACTTGACCTGAATACCAATGACGGCGCTAGCCGCTGGATAGCTGCCGATGACTACGCCGAGCACAACGTCTATCTGCTTTTGGATCTCGGACGCGAAGTCAAAATCGACACCTTTTCGATTTTCTGGGAGAACGCCTATGCGTTGGATTACAACATCTATGCAGGCAATCCGTTCGTGGATGAGGAGAATATGTTTGGCGAAGGCTTCCTCAATTATTGGTCCTACTCCAAAAAGCTCTCTTATACCGCTGACAACAAAGTTGAACAGGGCATAAATATCGAATCTGTTTACGATTTGGGAGGAACACTATCCAGGTACGTTCTCATTGAGATGATCACCCCTGGCACCCCTTGGGCCTATTCTATTTATGAGCTGAAAGTAGGCGGAACTCCTGTTGAAACCGAGTCTTATGCCTACGCCGCTATCAAGGAAATGCTCAATAACATCGGCTGCGAATACTTCAAGACCGAAGATTCCGTTGATGTTCAGAAAGCCCAACAGATCAATAAGGCCTTGACCAGCCTTTACAACCAACTGACTCCGGAAGAGCACGCTAAGCTCATGAGCGAGCCGTTCCAGGAATCGACTTACGAAGAAACTGCCATCTACTTGATTGAGAGGTCTGCCTATTACGGTTCGACCGCATCCTCTGGCGTTAAACTTATCGGCGGCGATTCCTCTTCCTTCGCCCCGATAATCGCCACCGTCGCGCTTCTTGGCGCCGCCGGTGGGGCAGCTCTACTGCTAGCCAAGAGCAGGAAACACTCCAAGTAAGCGTCAACCAAAAATAAGGGCCCCGAAATGGGCCCTTTTCTATTATGCAATTTCCTTGTAAAGGAAATCGGTTTCCTTTGACTTGTAAGGGCTTACGTAAGTATAGTAGTTGAGAAACCGATTGCCTAACAATCGATGAGGGACCATCCCCTCTAGAAAGAAAAAAGGAGTAATAATGAGAAGAACCAACTTGCTGCTGCTCACCGTCCTGACGCTTGGGCTTTCCTCTTGCGCCTTCGAGATAAAGGGCAGCGACACGGATTCTGATTCGAATTCGGATGAGAGCTCATCCGTTTCGACTTCGGAATCAACCAATAGCGCTACCAACGACGTCGACGACACGTCTTCCTCTAGCGCGGGATCGCAGAGCAGTTCGAGCGATTCGGACGGCATCCCAGAATACGATGGATACAACCTCGTTTGGAACGACGAGTTCGACGGAGATCAGCTGGACAGCTCGAAGTGGGGCTACCAGATTGGCAACGGAGATTGGGGCTGGGGGAATGGAGAGCTGCAGTATTACACCTCCAACTCGCGCAATTCCTCGGTGTCCGACGGGGTGCTGACCATCACCGCCATGAAGGACCAGAGCATGGGCAACTTCAACTACACCAGCGCCAGGATCACCACCAGCGGCAAGTTCTCCTTCGCCTATGGCAAGATCGAGGCGAGGATGTCGCTCCCGATCACTCAGGGCATGTGGCCGGCGTTCTGGCTGCTCCCCTCGGTGGAGGGCACCGACGCCTATGGCGGATGGCCATCAAGCGGGGAGATCGACATCATGGAGCGCATCATGGACCAGTCGAAGGTCGATGCCGGGAACGACCCGACCATCACCTCCTCCGCCATCCATTACTACAACAACTTCGGCGGCAACAACTACTCGATTTACCAGACCAGCGAGAACCACGCGCTCAGCTCGGTTCGGGATTGGCACGTATATGGCTGCGAGTGGACCCCGGATTACATCAAGACCTACATCGACTCCCAGACGATCCTCATCGTCTCCCGGAGCACCTGGGCCCAGCTGCCGGGGCTGCAGAACACCTCGGCCCCCTTCGACAAGCCGTTCTACATCCTACTCAACCTCGCCGTCGGCGGAAGGGTGCCGACACCCGCCTCCGACTTCGTATCCGACTACATGCAGGTCGATTACGTCAGGGTTTACCAAGCTGAATGAAAGTGACAACAAAATGAGCAACTACGAATTCAAAGACGGAAAATTCATCATCCGCGATTTCCAGAGGGCGAAGACCTTCGCCTCCTTCCTTCCCGCGGTGGCCGGCGTCGACGGCAAGCCGATGTGGGCCTTCTACGCCAACGTCGGACAGGCCATGGGCGGATTTGGGGTAAACGGCAAGAACTCCCCGATCGCCCCTTTCGACTCGGCCAACCACGCCTATTGCAATATCCCGGTGAAGGGTTTCCGCACCTTCCTGCGCATCAACGTCAAGAAGATCACCGCGCCTTTCTTCCGCCCTGCCAAATCCGAGACCCTCGTCACCTCGAAGGCCGAATGCGAGATCTACGAGGACGAGGATGGCGTCTACATGGACGCCGTCTACTTCACCATCCCGCACGAAACCTACCCGGCCATGGTTAGGCTAGTCGAGATAAAGAACACCTCCGATAAGCCGATGGACCTCGAGGTTCTAGATGGCCTTCCGGTTTTCTTCCCCCATGGGCTTAGCAACGTCGACTACAAGGAGCTGGTCTCGCTTATGGCCGCCTATTGCGTCGTCGAGGGGCTAGATGAGAGGACCCCGTTCGTCAAGTTCAAGACCTCGACCGGCGACAACTCGGTTGTCTCCCTCTCGCCCGAGGGCAATGGCTACTTCTCCATCGAGGAGAATGGCGAGAAGGACGTCTGCATCGTCGACCCCTTGCTCGTCTTCGGCAGCGATCTCACCACCCTCGAGCCGCTCCGCTTCAAGGAGCTTAACGGCAAGGAATTCGCCAGCCAGAAGGGGCAGACCGAGAACAAGCTTCCCTGCGCGTTCACCTACCGCGAATATCATCTAGAGCCCGGGCAGTCCCGCCGCTTCGCCACCGTCTACGGCTATTTCGAGGACTTCGAGAAGTTCAAGCGTGCCGAGAAGCAGCTGAGCTTCAAGGCGATCCTAAAGAAGAGGCAGGAGAACCTCGACCTAGTCGACTCCCTCGTCGAGCCGGCCAGCTGCCACACCGGCATCCCCCTTTACGACGAGGCCATCAAGCAGAGCTACCTCGACAACTCGCTCCGCGGCGGGTTCCCTTACCTTCTCGACGACGGCAAGGGTGGGGCGGCCTATTACGTCTACGGCCGCAAGCACGGCGACATGGAGCGCGACTACAACGCCTTCAACATCCCAGCCGAGTACTATTCCAGCGGCCCGGGCAACTTCCGCGACGTCAACCAGAACCGCCGCAGCGACCTCTTCTTCGCCCCCTTCGTCGGCGATTACAACATCCGGCTGTTCTTCACCCTCATCCAGGCGGATGGCCAGAACCCGCTCAACGTCAAGCCGGAGAGCTTCAACTTCGATCCCGAGGAGCTATCCAAGGCGCTATCCGACCTAAGCGAGGATGAGCTTGACGGCATCATAAAGCGCAACCGCTATTTCCCGGGCGAGATGTACTCCTACCTCCGCGGGAAGTTCGACAAGGAGAAGGCCGATTCCCTGTTCAAGAAGATCCTCGGATTGTCCCATCAGGAGGTCGAGGCCAACTTCTCCGAGGGCTATTGGGTCGACCATTGGACCTACAACGTCGACCTACTCGAGAACTACGCCTCCATATTCCCCGACAAGATGGAGGAGATGGTCTTCGCCGATGGCTACCGCTACTTCTACTCGCCGGTCTACGTCGAGCCGCGCAGCGAGAAATACGTCCTCCGCGGCGACGGGGAGGTCCGCCAGTACGGCGCGATCGACCTCAAGAAACTTAAGGAAGTCTGCGAGAAGCGCCATTTCGACATCGGCAAGACCGCATATCTAAAGGATAAGCACGGCCATCTCGTCACCACGAGCCTGGCTGGCAAGATGCTCAACCTGATACTGGTCAAGTTCTCCACCCTCGACCCCGATCAGATGGGCATCGAGATGGAGTGCGAGAAGCCAGGCTGGAACGACGCGATGAATGGCTTGCCCGGCCTATTCGCCTCCGGGCTCAGCGAGTCGGTGGAGCTCTTCCGGCTGACCCGCTTCGCGAGGGAATCCTTCGAGTCGCTGCCGAGCCACCCCATCGCCATGATGGAGGGCCAGATGGAGCTATACGACGGGCTGCAGAAGGCCATCGCCGGATTGCGGAATGGCAAGCTCAGCCGCTTCCAGTACTGGGATGAGGCCACCACCCTCCGCGAGGCGCTGCGGCTGCGCTACCTAGAGCATGGCGAGCCGGCCAGCAAGGAAGTGCAGAGCAAGGACGTAGTCGCTTTGCTTAAGGATATGGAGGCCATCCTCGAGGACGGGCTATTCCGCGCCAAGGAGCTCGGCAAGGGCATCCTCCCGAGCTACCTCATCCACCGCGCCATCAGATACGACGTGACCGATAAGAAGAACCACCTCGGCTACCCAGTGGTCAAGATCCACGAGTTCAAGACCGAGACGATACCGCCGTTCCTCGAGGCCAGCGCCAGGGCGCTCAAGCTCGGCGACGGGCTGATCGACCATAAGTCCTACGAGGCCATCAAGCACAGCGGCCTCCACGACGACAGGCTCGGATTCTACAAGACCTGCGCCGACATCGACGATGCGCCGTTTGAGATCGGCCGCGTCCACGCCTTCACCAAGGGGTGGCTCGAGCGCGAGTGCAACTTCCTGCACATGGACTACAAGTACATGCTCGGGTTGCTCCGCGCCGGCTACTACGACCTCTTCTTCGAGGAGGTGAAGACCAACTTCGTGCCGTTCATGGACCCCGAGGTCTACGGCCGCAACCCGGCCGAGGCCTCCTCCTTCATCGTCCCGACCTGCAACCCGGACGAGTCGAAGTGGGGCCAAGGCTTCTTCGCCCGCCTCACCGGGGCCAACGCCGAGATGCTGGATATGTACGTGAGGCTATTCGCCGGCGACCATATCTTCTCCTTCAAGGATGGCAAGCTGACGCTCACCCTCTCCCCGAAGCTTCCCGCGAGCTTCTTCGATAAGGACGGCAAGGCGAGCTTCCGCCTCTTCGACAAGACGACCATCACCTACGTCAACCCCAAGAAGCTCGACCTCTACAAGGGCGGCTACTCGCTCTGCTACGTGGTCGACGGCAAGAAGGTCGACGAGGTCAGCGGCGAGCTGGCCGAAGCCCTGCGCGAGGGCAAGGTCAAGGGAATCGAGGCCCATATAGAATAAGCAACAGCCCGGCTATGCCGGGTTTTGCTTTGTTTTGACGAATTTCGATAGCATAATAAAGCCATGAAAAGATTGCTTTTGGCGTGCTTGGCCGCCTTGCCGCTTGCCTCCTGCGGGCCCGTGAACGGCTCCTCGAACGGATTGGCCGGCGACCCGGACGACTACTATGAGATAAAGTACTATTCCGACTACAACGGGATAGATTACCTCCATCCCGACCCGAGCCTCGCCACCTACGTTGGCCACGCTTACGTGAAGAAGGACGCCGAGAGCCGGGTCGCGGTGCTCTCGGAGCAGGACAAGGATTTCAACTACACCGTCTCCGCAAGGACCGACGTGCCAGAGGGCAGGGAATTGATCTACGATGGGTTCCTCGGCTACTACGACGACGGCACCCAGATCGACCTAAGCAACGTAACCGGATCGGGGATGGTTTTCGCCTCCTTCCGCGAGGAGAGGATAAAATACGCGGTCAACTTCTATTCCGGCGCGAAGATCGTCTACCAGACTTCGCTCCCATACGGCACGCTCATCGAGCGGAAGACGGTCGATGGCGTCAACGTCCTGAGCTTCGATGACGCCGGCGAGGCGGTGGAGCTTTCCTTCCCCGCCGAATCCGATCATTACTACGAAGACGTCGAGTTCTCGCGCTTCTTCGGGTCCAACTCCACCCAAGACGAGTTCGCCATCAGCTTCCCCTACGCCATCGATAGGGCGACCGACATCAAGGCCGAATTCGTTACCGACCTCAAGGACTATGAGGTTTTGCTTGAGGTTAGCCCCGAGGCCCCGTTCGGCTCCGATGCGGCCTTCAACGGCGCCGCGCGGCTCACTCAATCCGTGACATACGACTCCCCGGTCGATTTGCAGGCCCTGATCGACCAAAAACGCCTCAATGAGGAAGTCGTCTATGACGGCCGAACCTATTCCTTGGCCAGGGTGGAAGGCACCTATGGGAAGGACGCCCCGGCGACTTTGGCCTCTAGGCCGGTCGATGCCAACCACATCCGCTACAGCTGCACCCTCTACCTTGTCTATGAGGTGGTACCGTTCGAGGTCAGCTTCGCCGTCCCCTCATCCAGCGGCGAATCCTCGTCAATTGTGAGCCGCCCCGTTTACTCGGGCGAGGCGACGACCTCGCCTTCGGTCCCCGACATCGGGAAACTGACCTTCTCAGGCTATTGGTTCGAGGCCCCCGAGGCCTTCGACGGCCATTATCTGACCGCCGATGCCATCGATGGCCTGACCCCATTCGACATCGGCTCGGTGACCTCCTCGGCCACAATCTATCCCTATATGGTCGAGAAGGAGCTCATCAAGAGCGTGCCCCAAGATGACGAAACCCACGCCATGGAGGTCCATTTCGCCTACGACCTGGCCGCCAGGGGATACGACGTCTCCTCCATCGCCTACGTCCCGGAGGGCACCTCGTTATCGAAACAGGACCTATCCGCCCCCGTCGATTACCCCGCGCTCACCCCGACCAGCGGCATACTGACCCTTTCGAGCCCCGCCGATTCGGGGCTTGACCGGACCTACCGCAACATCGTCGGCATCGAGCTGCCCGACACCGTCGCCTCGCTGAAGGCCGAAGCCTTCCGCGAGCTGACCGGCCTTACCTCGCTTGATCTCTCCGGCAGCCACGTCAGCAGCATCGACTTCAATTGCTTCAAGGACTGCCTCAACCTCGTCTCGGTCGAATTGCCGCTGCTTAGTTTCCTTGGCAACGGCGCGTTCTACGGCTGCGAATCGCTGCAGACGGTGACCTTCGCCGCCGGCCAGGGGAGAGACGCCATATCGGATGGCTTCGACCAAGGGGCCCCTGCCGGGGTTTCCTGGGTCAATCTTCCGGAATAAGCCCGCAAAAGCCCATTGCGAATATCAAAAAAAGAGCCGCTTGGCTCTTTTTCTTATCCTTGGATTCCCTTTGATTTCCTCCTCTTGTCCAAAAGCAGCAGCGCGACGGCGGCGAGAAGGGCGATGGCGCAGGCCCCGATGGTCACCAAGAACATGTTCCTATCCGGCTTGGCGGCTATTTGGCCATACTCGTTGACGTACTCGCTTTGGAAGGAAAGGGTGGAGAGGTTCGAGCCGATGACCATCGGCAGCATGACCGCCATGATCATCCTCACGCCCTGCAGGCTGCCGACCTTATCGGCGGGCGTCTCGTCGCGCAGCCGCGCCCCGATGGCGGCGGTGCCAAGCAGATAGCCGGCCATCAGCACCGTCCCGGCGAAGACCGCGAAATAGGCGTTGGCGGAGAAGTAGAGGCAGACCGCCCCGACGCCCATGGCAAGTATCGATGGCAGCAGGAACTTCATCTTCCCGATCCGCTCCATGAAGGCCCCCAAGGCGATCACGGCTATCGAGGCGACGCCGATGATGACGCCCATCGCGGCGTAGAACTGCAACCCGCCGAACCCGAGGTTCTCCTGGAAGTAGACCATGTAGTAGGGCATGAATGAATCGACCGCGACGTTGAAGAAGAGGAAGACCAATAGGCAGACGTAGAACATCGGATTGGCCTTGATGGTCTTCGGGCGGAATCCGTCGACCAGGTTGACCAGGTAGTTGGATTCCCGATTTGGCTTTATCTGATCCTTGGGCAGCAAGAAGAAGCTCGCGATGCCGACGGCGGTGGTGAGCGCCCCGCATATGAGGAAGAAGATGAGCCATGGCGTGGCGACCGAGTCGGCGAACTCCTGCTGGCTCATGTCATCTTGGCTGCCTGGAAGGCCCAGGGCCATGCCGAGCAACAGCATCATGGCCATGGCTAGTAGCGGCAACACCGAGATCACCGACTCGACGAAGGGGCGGGACTTGCTGTCGGTGTGGTCGGTGACGAAGGCGGAGAAGCAGGCGTCGTTGGCGCTTGAGCCGAAGAAGGTCATCACGCAGTCGACGAGGGTGTTCATCACACCGACCAGGACGATGGCCTTGACCATGTCGCCGCCGGAGAGGGCCATCATGTCGGAAAGCGACATCAGCCCGAATAGGAACACCGTCACGCCCCAGATGCAGTAGCCGATGGCGATTATCGGCTTCCTCTTCCCGATCCTATCGGAGAAGGCCCCGACGAAGAAGGTGGTGAGCGTCGCCACCACGGATGAGGCGGTGGTCATCCAGTTGATGTGGTTGGCGTCGCCGGATTGGGAATAGACGAAGAGGTTGATGTATTGGTTCTCTATCGCCCAGGCCAACTGCCCGATCAATCCGACCAGGATGAAGGAAAGCCAAACGCGCTTCCCGACTTTGCCCGTTGCGGGCGCTGCAATGCCGTTTTCCATAGACAGATTATAGACCCGTGTCCTTCCAATGCGATAAAGGCTTCATCTATAATCGGGGCGAAAGAAGCATATGGCTAACGAGGTCGCGTTCTATATCCTCATATCCTGTTTTGGGGCCATCGGCCTGCTGCACCTTTATTTCTGCTTCGCCGAGAAGGAGGGGCCGCGGAGGCTGTCGAAATGCCTTTGCCTGGCCTTGCTGCTGTCCGCCTTCGCCTGCGGCTTCCCCGCCTATTGGCTCATCGCGGTGGGGCTGGGCTTCGGCCTGCTCGGGGACTACTTTCTGATCAACAAGCGCCGGGAATGGTCGTTGGTGGCGGGCATTTTCGCCTTCCTTGCCAACCATTTCTGCTTCATCGCCTTCATGATTATTAGCAGCGGCCTGGCCGACGTTCTCGGCTATGCCATTCCCCTGGGGGTGCTGCTGGTCGGGCTAACCATCTACCCGATAGTGTTGAAGATCGTGAAGAAGTGGGGGCTTTCGATCGGGGTGGCCGTCTACACGGCGACCCTGCTTGGGGAGCTTGCCATGACGATATTGCTCGCCGTTGAGCATTCCGGGTCGTGGTATCTGCTCGCCGTGGCCGGGAGCCTGTCCTTCATCGCCTCCGACGCCACGCTGGGCTTCACCTTGTTCGTCAAAGACGTCAAAAGGCGCGACTTCTACATCATGCTTACCTATCTGTTGGGGCAGGCTTTGCTTTGCTCCGGCATGGCCTTGGGGATGCTTATTTGATGGCTAGGTAGACCGCGAGCTTGGCGATGGCCTTCTTGCGGTGGCTGACGCGGTTTTTGGCCTCCTCGCCGGCGGAGGCGAAGCTCTGCCCCAATTCGTCGGAGAAGAATATCGGGTCGTATCCGAAGCCATCTGATCCTTCCGGGGCTTGCAGAAGATGCCCATAGCAATCGCCTTCGAAATACAGGTCCTTGCGGCCTTTCTCCAACAGGCAAATGCAGCAATGGAAGTGGGCTTTGCGGTCTTTTCCCTCAAGTTTTGCGTTGATTTCCTTATAAGCCGCAGGATATCCGCCGCAGGAGGAGGCGAAGCGGGCGCTGTAGATGCCGGGGAACCCATCGAGGGCGTCGATGCATAGCCCCGAGTCATCGGCGATGACCGGATAGTCTATGAGATCGGAGTAGGCCTTGGCCTTCTTGTAGGCGTTCTCCTTGAAGCTCTTGCCGTCCTCTAACACCTCGACGTGGCTTAGCCCGACGTCGGAAGGGGAATAGATGATGTAGCCCATCGGGGCGAGTATCTCGCGGAATTCCCCGAGCTTGTGTTTGTTATCGGTCGAAAGCAGCAATGGTCTATTCATGGGTTAGATTATATCATCGGCGGGCTTAGATGCCCTGCTTAGCCTTGCTTCCCGAAGCGCCAGCTGTCGTCGTTGGGGTCGTTTTCAGCTTGCCATTTGTCCTCTTTGGCGGCGAGGATCAACGCCCCGGCGATCCTCGAGCGGAAAACGATGGCCAGGATGGCGAGCGGGATGATGTCGGATCTCGACTCAGCCGCGTTGATCGCGTGGTGGGTCAAGATGGCGACGGGTATCGATATGGCCAATTCGACGAGGAACGCTATCGCCCCGACCCAAAGCAGGACCTTAAAGGCCGGCGTGTTCAAGCCGCTCACCAAGGAGCAGATGGACGAACTGACAATCAAGGCCTTCGAGGAGAAGGAAGCCGTTTCTGTAGACGATTGCCGTGTCATGGTCGAGGATC
>DVMV01000026.1 GCA_018714785.1 Candidatus Alloenteromonas pullicola | reverse complement strand
CATTCGTGACGACATTAATGAGACTTCCTCTTGGACAATAAACGTTGTAAATGGGGTTGCCTCGCTGACTGCTAACGCTTCTTCCACTGAAGATGGCCTGAGAAACATTCTTAAGTTTAATTACAACAACGGCAAGCCAAGATTCTCTTGCTATCAGGAAAGTTTTGACGGCAAGGCCAACATCGAAATTTATAAGTTCGTCGACAACCACGATGCTGTTTCCGATTTCGTTAATACTTATATGCATATGTCCGATTACAACGACAACGAGAACAAGTGCTATGGCGTCGATGGCTACTATGCCAAGGCCAAGGAGGCCCTGGTGAAGCTCACCGATGAGCAGATCGAGCTCTTCAAGACCGATTCCGAGTTCAACGATGCGCACCTCAGGTACCTTGCCTGGGCTGCCGCCAACGGCGACAACAGCCCGTACTCCGGCGAGTACGTCTCCCCGGCCCTTAGCATCCGTAACTCCGATGACCTCATGGACATCGCCGTCATATCCGCTCTCGCAGTTGCTGGCATCGCCGCCGCTGGGGCGTTCGTGTTCCTTAGACGGAAGAAAGAGGCCTAACACTCTTATTCCATAGCTTCACCTCGATCCCTTAGTCGGGGTGGGGCGGAAGGCTGCCTTTGGCGGCCTTTTTCTTTGCAAAACCTTCGCAAAACAAAAAGATTCTGCGGATATTTCACTGCAGAACCTGAGTATTTAATAGGCGATGCACCAATCGAGCAACGCGCCTAGGTAGGCATCGTGGTAGGGCGATAAGGCCTCATGAACCCATTCCCGCCACTCGGAGGACAGCATCTCCCCAAAGGGAACCTCGAATGTCTTGCCATCGATGCTCTTATCCACGCTGAGCTCGGCATCGGTCAGGTAGGTCAGGTAGCTGGCGCCGGCCGCCTCTAGACGCGCATTAGAGAAATATGTCGAGGTCACCTTGCCGGTTGACTGGTCGATGGTGTCGTTGTAGAAGACCCCGGCCGCGTCGATACGCTCTGCCTTGCTCTCCTCCCCGACCTGCGGGGCGATGTGGAAGATGGTCGGGACGTATCCCTCACTGAATCCCGGCTCTTCGAGTGAGGTGGCGCTTAGGCCATATTCCGCCTTGAACTGGGTCCACTGCTCGTAGGCCTTCTTCTGGTCCTCGGTGGCGTCTTCCTGGTCTGAGCCGGCGATGAGCTCGCCTTCCTCGTTTTTGTATAGCCTTATGCCTTCCTGGGCGGTGTCGACCACGTATAGGTAATCGGTGTTCTGGTGGGTCGAGAAGTAATCCTTGAGGCCGTTTCGCTCCATGTAGGTGCAGTCGGGGCAGCCGGACAAGGTGAAGAGGACGGTGAATGCCTCCTCGCCAGCATAAAGCGAATCAAGCGTTTCCTTGTCGAGGGTCAGCATCCGCGGGTACTCGATGCGCGCGTCCATCCACTCGGCGAAGACCTCGGGCTTGGTGACCCAATCGGATTCCTGCGCCTCGTTGGTGTGCTGGTACTTGAGCTCGCCCTCGTTGAAGATGGCGAGGGTCTCGTGGTTCGAAATAAGATCCAAGCCATAGTCATCCTCGCCCTCGAAGGCGTTGTAGTCGATCATGTACACCAGCAGGTTGTGCCGCTTGATGTAAGGGGCCAAGACGTCGTTATGCCAATCGGCGTAGCAGGAGCAGAAGCTGACGGAGTTATGAACCACCAAAATGAAGGAGCGTTCCTCCGAAAGCAGCGACCTCAGCTCCCCATAGCCTATCTTCTGCATGTGGGAGTCGCCGGATATCTCATCCTTCATCCCGATGAGGGTCCCATACCCAAGGTCGACCTTCTCGAAGTCGTCGATCGGCCCGCAGGCGAATAGCAATGGGGCGAGCAGCAAAGTTCCAACTAGTTTTTTCATCCGCAAAAGTATACCATCGCGCGAGCGGAATTTCGGGTCAATTTTCACCCTCGCGCGCGAAGCGGAAAACCGATGCGGATTTCGGGTGCGGAAAACGCAAAAAATTTTACGCTGATTTGTTAAGGTCCCATCGAAGGAAAACCCCGATTTTATGGGCACAATTTTTCGCATGGGTTTTTGAAAGAAAAAATTAGTGAAAATTTTTATTTATTTTCGCCTCTTTTGCCCCTATTATTTACGCCGTTGAAAATCCCCCTCGGCTCATAGGTAGCGAGGAAGCTTCAACACCATGCATTTGTCTCTTCCATAGGAGGTAAGTTTATGGATAGTAGCGACGCCATCATCAGCCTGCAGCACCTCAGCAAGCAGTTCGACGGGACGACCGTCGTCGAGGACTTCAACCTCGACGTGAAGGCGGGGGAGTTCATAACGATACTCGGCCCTTCAGGATGCGGAAAGACCACCACTTTGCGCATGATCGCCGGTTTTGAGCTCCCGACCCAAGGAAAGATCTTGCTGAACGGGGAGGACATATCGTACCTCCCGCCCTACAAGAGGCCGGTCAACACCGTCTTCCAGCACTACGCGCTCTTCTCCCACCTCGACGTCTACGACAACGTCGCCTTCGGGCTCAAGATGAAGCGCATCCCGGTCGAGGTCAAGGACCGCAAGGGGAACGTCAAGATCAAGATGAAGAGGATGTCCCCGAAGCAGATCGACGCCAAGGTGTCAAAGGCCCTTGAGATCGTCGACCTCGACGAGATGGAGGACCGCGACGTCGCGACCCTCTCCGGCGGCCAGCAGCAGCGCGTCGCCATCGCCCGGGCCATCGTCAACGAGCCGAAGGTGCTATTGCTCGATGAGCCGCTTAGCGCCCTCGACCACAAGATGAGGAAGGACATGCAGCTTGAGCTCAAGCAGATGCACAAGCGCCTCGGCATAACCTTCTTCTACGTCACCCATGATCAGGAAGAGGCCCTCACCATGTCCGACCGCATCGTCGTCATGAAGGACGGCGTCGTCCAGCAGGTCGGCACCCCGGAAGAGATATACAACGAGCCGATCAACGCCTTCGTCGCCGACTTCATCGGCGAGTCCAACATCTACAACGGCACCATGATCGGCAAGAAGAAGGTCCGCTTCATCGGCGCCTCCTGGGACTGCGTCGACGACTTCCCGCTCAACGAGAAGGTCGATATCGTCATCCGCCCCGAGGACGTCATAATGGGCAAGCCCGACTCCGGGAACGCCAATGGCGTCATCTCCTCGAAGATCTTCAAGGGCGTCCACTACGAATTCGTCGTCAACGTCGGCAAGAACGAGGTCATGTGCCGCGACACCCACGACCATGAGGTCGGGGCCAAGGTCGGGCTAAGCGTCGAGCCGGAGAACATCCAGATCATGCACAAGGAGCTCACCGAGAACGAGTACACCGACGCCTACATCGACTCCAACGGCCGCGTCGTCATCGGCGAGGACCCCTTCGAGGCCGACCTCACCAAGCTATTGCCGGGCTCCCGCCTCGAGGAGGAGGGATCGACCCGCCTCATCGGGCCCGATGGCCGCGTCTATGAGCTAAACGACGCCGAGGTCGTGGCCGAGATCGACCTCGACAAGATAGAGCTAAGCGACGACCTCTCCAAAGGCCAGAGCCAGGGCACCATCATCCAGACCGTCTGGATCGGCGACCACTACCAATACATCGTCCGCACCGACGACGAGGAGGACTACGTCGTCAACTCGCCCTTCACCTGGAACGAGAACGACATCGTCTCCGTCTCCGTCAAGAAAGAGGACATCAAGCTAAGGCTCAAGACCCCGCTTGAGGACCATTTGGCTGAATAAAATGGAAAGGGCAGCTTCGCGGTCTTTGACCAAGGCCAAGCGCTTCTTCTCCTTCAAGCGCAAATACCTCGCCATCCCCTATTCGGTGTTCTTGGCGCTGTTCGTCATCATCCCGATCCTCATCATCCTGGTCTACGCCTTCACCGGCTCGACCGAGGATGGGACCCTTTACTTCTCCTTCGACGCCCTGGCGAGCTTCTTCACCAGCCCGACGAAGATCAACATCCTGGTGGTGTCGCTTTTCATCGGGATGCTGAACACCATCATCTGCCTGCTCATCGGCTATCCGGTGGCGTATCTTCTCGCCAACAGCAAGGTCAACACCAACAAGATACTGGTGCTATTGTTCATAATGCCGATGTGGATCAACTTCGTCCTCCGCACCGGCGCCACCCGCGACGTGCTGACGTGGATGGGCATCAACGGCGGCAACCACCCCTATCTAGCCACCATGATCGGCATGGTCTACAACTATTTGCCGTTCACCATACTCCCGCTCTACACCACGATGATCAAGCTCGACAAGAGCCAGCTCGAGGCCGCCAGCGACCTCGGGGCCAACCCGGCCGAGGTGTTCATCCACTCCGTCATCCCGCAGAGCGTCCCGGGCATCGTCTCGGCCGCCGAGATGGTGTTCATGCCGACGATCTCGAGCTACGTCATCTCCGACACCCTGTCGGAAGGCAAGATCACGCTGTTCGGCAACATCATCTACCTCAACTTCTCCCAGTCGCAGTGGAACGAGGGCTCCTTCATGGCCTTCATCATGCTGCTACTGGTCGGCATATCGATGCTCATCAGCCGCAAATTCGATAAGGGCGAGCAGCGCGTCCGGGGAGGTGGGTTATGGTAGAGAACGCCTTGGCCATCCGCCGCCGCCACAAGGATAAGGCCATAAAGTGGGGCGGGCTATTCGTCATATTCCTGATCCTCATCCTGATGTACGTGCCGATCCTGGTGCTCATCGCCTATTCGTTCACCACCGCGACCAACGTCGGGACCTGGACCGGGTTCTCCTTTGACCTCTACTCCGCATTGTTCAAGGACGAGGAGATCATGACCGCCCTGGGCAACACCATCATCCTCGCTCTATCCAGCTCCGCCATCTCGGTGGTCCTCGGCACCTCGGGCGCCATCGGGGCCTTCTACTCCAAGAAGCGGATGCGGGCCGCCATCGAGACCGTCACCCAGATCCCGGTCGTCAACGCCGAGATCGTCATCGCCATGAGCCTGACCGTCATGTTCGTCTTCGTCGGGACCTATATCTTCATGGGGTCGAACATCTTCTCGTTCTGGACGCTGCTCATCGGCCACGTCATATTGTCGCTGCCCTTCGTCTACCTCTCGGTCAAGCCGAAGCTGCTGCAGATGGACCCGGCGATCTACGAGGCCGCGCTCGACCTCGGCTGCTCGCAGGGCAAGGCCCTCGGGAAGGTCGTCCTCCCCGAGATAATGCCCGGCATCGGCTCGGGGTTCCTGCTGGCCATCACGCTGTCCCTCGACGACTTCATCGTCACCGCCTTCACCCGCGGCGCCGGGCTATTGTCTGGCGAGAAGACCATCGATACCCTCTCCACCTTGGTCCAGGCCAAGATCAAGAAGGGCCCGGTCCCGCCGGAGATGCGCGCTTTGACCACCCTCATATTCCTGTTGGTCCTGCTCATAGTCATCGGGATCACCATCTACAACAACGTCAAGGCCAAGAAGGCCGCCAAACTATCAAGGAGGAAGCTGTGATGAACTTCAAACCGTTATCGCTTTTCGCCTTCTTCCTGCTGCTTTCCCCAAGCCTCGCCGCCTGCGGTGGGGCCGGCGCTGCCGGGGAGACCATCAACCTCCGCGTCCTCAACTGGGAGGACTACATCGGCGAGTACGAGCTCGAGGTCGACCTCGACGGGGACGGCGAATACGAGCTCTACCCCGACGTCATCTCGGCCTTCGAGGCCTATGAGAGGAACGTCCTCGGAAAGAACGTCAAGGTCATCTACGACACCTTCGACACCAACGAGACGATGCTCTCATCCCTCAAGACCGGCAAATCGACCTACGATCTGATCTGCCCAAGCGACTACACCATCCAGAAGATGATGAGCCAGGGGATGCTCGAGCCCTTCGATTCCAACGCCACTCCCAACTACGATACCTACGCCTCCCATTACCTGCAGGAGCAGATGAGCTTCATCAAGGCCGACGACGGGGAGGGAAACCTCACCCCGATATCGGAGTACTCCCGCGGCTACATGTGGGGGACGCTCGGCATCCTATATAACCCCGCCAAGGTATCCAAGGACCGGGGCGTTTCCGAGGACCAGGTCAAGTTCGACATGGCCGACTGGAACTCCCTTTGGTCGCCCACCTACCATGGCGAGATGTCCATCAAGGACTCGATGAGGGACACCTACTCGGTCGGCATCATGAAGCTGTTCGACTCCGAGATCAGGCAAGCCATCGCTGACTCGGGCTACTACGACGAGAACCTCGACCTCAAGGAAGGGGTCGACGTCGATAGGGTCATCAACAACATCACCACCGACGACCTCTTCCTCACCATGGACGAGATCTTCAACCGCTGCGACCGGGAGACCGTCAACGAGGTCGAGGACGTCCTATTGTCCTTGAAGGAGAACGTCTTCGGCTTCGAGGTCGACTCGGGCAAGGACGACATCATCAAGGGGCTCATCGGCATGAACCTCGCCTGGAGCGGCGACGCCGTCTATTCCATGGACCGGGGCGAGAACGAGGCCGACGAGACCATCTATTACTCGGTCCCCAAAACCGGCGGCAACATCTGGTTCGACGGCTGGGTAATGCCCAAATCCGACAGCCTCCACAAGCAAGAGGCCCAGGAGTTCGTGGACTTCCTCTCCCGGCCTGACATCTCGACCGCCAACATGGACACCATCGGCTATACCTCCTTCATCGCCGGCAACGACGTGCTTGACCTCATCCGCCTCTGGTACGACCCACGCAGCTACGCGATGTACGCCTATGCCGACGAGACCGCCCTCGGCGGCTCCTGGGAGGATAGCGACTTCGCCTACGACGACGATGGCAACATCGTCTACCAAAACGGAACCGGACTAGACGAGGATGGCTACATCGACTATGGCGAGCACGACATGACCGGCTCGACCTACGAGATGGCCGTCGTCGACGGAACATCGATGACCTGGGAGCAGTATCAGGACGAGATCCTCGGCTACCGCTGGGACGTGGTCGACCTGACCTACATGTTCGAGGGGACCATCGAGGATGAGGAGGGGATCTACGACTTCGATTCCACCTCGCCCGACAATAACCCTTACCTCTTCTACACCGATGAGCTCGAGTACATCGAGGTCGACGGGGAGACCGTGACGGCGGGGCGGCAGTTCTACGCCCAATACCCGCCCAGCTACCTCATCCCGAAGCTCGCGGCCATGAAGGACTACGGCGACAACAACCGCTTCGTCCTCACGATGTGGGAGAACGTCAAGGGCAACAACCTGCCCGTCTGGGGCGTCATCGTCTTCGGCGCGGTCATCGCCGGGGTGGCGGGATTCGCCATCGCGGCCCTCGTGACCAAGATGAGATACCGCAAGCTCAAGGTCGAGCGGCGCAAGAAGAACCGGGCCAACTGAATATAGAAGGGCATCCCTCCGGGGATGCCTTTTTTGCTGACTTGCGGTAGAATGGCCTCGCTATGCTTGCGCTCATCGTCATCGCCATCTGCTTCGGGGTGGTGGAAGGGATCACCGAATGGCTCCCCATCTCCTCGACCGGGCACCTGATATTGCTTGACGGGATATTCTCCGCCAGCGGCTACGACCTATCGTCGAATCTGGGCTTTGCCCATGGGGAGGAGTTCCTCTCGATGAACGAGGTCGTCATCCAACTAGGCGCCATACTCGCGGTCATCGTCTTCTTCTTCAACAAGCTCTGGCCCTGGAGCAAGAAGAAGCTCACCGAGGAGGAGCGGCAGTTCGTGGAGATGGGCTATAAGGAAGACGTGATCCAGATGGGGAAGCGCCGGAAGATATACTCCACCTGGGTCAAGACGATAGTGGGGGTGTTGCCCGCCGCGGCGCTAGGCCTAATATTCGAGCTGCTGGACGTCGATAAATACATCTACTCCTGGATAACGGTCGCCATAACCTTGATCGTCTATGGCGTCGCCTTCATCCTGGTCGAGTGGTATCTGGGCAAGATTGGCAAGAGGCGGCGTTATGATGACGTCGACTCGCTGCCTCTTAAGACCGCCTTCCTCATCGGCTGCTTCCAGATGCTGGCTTTGATACCCGGCACCTCTAGAAGCGGCGTGACCATCATCGGGGCGCTGCTGCTTGGTGCGAGCCGAAGCGCCGCCGCCGAGTTCTCCTTCTTCCTCTCGATCCCGGTCATGATCGGCGCGAGCGGGCTCAAGATGGTCTCCTTCTTCATGAAGCAGGGGATGCCTAACGCCAACGAATGGATATTCATGGGGGTCGGGTTCCTAGTCGCCTTTGCCGTTTCGCTATTCGCCATCAAGTGGCTGATGGGCTTCGTCAAGCGTCATTCGTTCTCCGCGTTCGGCTATTACCGGATCGCGCTGGGCCTACTGGTCATCGTCTTCTTCGCCACGATGATGGGCCTAGGCAAGGGAATCGCGATATAAAAACCGCGCAAAATAATGCGTTTCTGCGCAGTGCGCAGCGAAGTTGCGCGGATTTTTTGATTTTTTCGCAACAGTGGTTTATCCTATGCGAACCTCTGGAAAAGGAGGGGCATTATGAACGGAACGATCTTAGGGATATTGTTGGGGGCCTCGCTATTAGGCGGAGGAATCGCCCAGCCGCCAATCGAAGCCAGCGCGGATTATGCTGCCTCGGAATTTTCCTCATACAACTTGTCCAGCTATGATATAAACGCCATCGAGCGCTTCTATGCCCTGTACAAGAAATACGGCCTCGACAAAGGCAAAGACGGCTTCTCCGAGAGCATCGAGGCCTATGAGGAGATAAAGGACGCCTACTCGAAGCTAAGCGACGATGACCTGATCCTTTTGGATACGATCCCGACCGACGCCGGGAGCACCATCGGCTCCAACGTCGCGACCTATTTCTCCTTCATGCAGCGGCTCATCAAGAAGCAGGAGTCGTATGAGATGCTGCTTAGGAAATTGCCTATATTTGCTTTGGGTGGCGTTGGCGTTGCCGGGGTTGGCGTATACGCATATTTAAAATCGAAGCAGAAGAAGCGCCGGGCCAAGTAAAATCCTCTATATGGGATCCTCGGGTTTTCGAAACCGTTCGATTGAGCAATTGCTTATTCAATTGGTGGCGGCAGTGGTGCTATAATTCGTCCGCCGCATCCATAGCCAAGTGGTAAGGCAAGTGACTGCAACTCACTCACCGTCGGTTCAAATCCGGCTGGATGCTCCATCGAAATGACCCCGACCTATTAAGGTCGGGTTTTCTTTTGATGATTGCTAAATTCGCTATTGAACGGATAGGGGAAATGGCATACCATTACTAACGCCGTAAAACGGCATGCGCCCGTAGCTCAACTGGATAGAGTATCAGACTACGAATCTGGGGGTTGTGGGTTCGAGTCCCCCCGGGCGCGCCATCTTATAACTAACATTTTGATACAAAGTAATTATGCCAAAATCAATGATATTTGTCGGAGAAATCGGGCTTTTTTTCTAAAGTAAAAATTTCCTGCAGTATCGATTAC
>DVMV01000025.1 GCA_018714785.1 Candidatus Alloenteromonas pullicola | reverse complement strand
TTATCCGATTAACACCTTACATTCCCTATGAGAGACTCTTACATACAAGCCAAGCTTATCAAGCCCAATGCCATAAGGATGGTCATCTTCTCGGTGCTCCCCTGGGAGCGCACCGAGCCGGTGCTCGAGGTCGACGGCGAGAAGTCATTCGTCCTCAAGGCCAGCAAGATATCGACCTTGCCGCAGATCGCCTTGATGGACTTCACCTTGCCCGCTCCGCTTGAGCTTGGGCACAGTTATTTTTTGGTGCTGCCGCAGTTCGGGGCGATACCGCTGGACGTCTCTGAGGCCACCGAGTTCGAGTCCTTCGACGAGAAGTACGGCTATTGCGGCGACGACCTCGGCATGACCTACCACAAGGACCACACTGACTTCGCCATCTGGGCCCCTTTGGCTTCGAAAGTATCGCTGCTTTACCGCCGCGACGAGTCCGAGCAGTGGAAGCTCAAGGTAATGTCGCGGAAGGAGAAGGGCGTCTACAAGGCGACCCTCGAGGGCGATTACGACGGCTACCAGTACGTCTACTCGGTCGTCAACTCCGAGATCGAGCGCAAGGTGACCGACCCCTACGCGAAGTCTAGCGCCGCCAACGGGCGGTATAGCTACGTGGTCGACCTGAAGAAGACCCGGGTCGACTTCCGCCGGGAGTCGCTGCCGGTGCTAAGCTCGCCCACCGAGGCGGTGATCTACGAGTGCCACGTCCGCGACATGACCATCTCCTCCTACACCGACATCGAGCACAAGGGCAAGTTCCTCGGGCTATCCGAGGAGGGCAGGAAGACCAAGGATGGGCTGCCGGCCGGGCTCGATTATCTCTCCTCGCTTGGGATAACGCACCTGCAGCTATTGCCGATCTACGACTACAAGACGGTCGACGAGCTGCATCCGGATAAGTCCTACAACTGGGGGTACGACCCCGCGCAGTACTTCGTCCCCGAGGGGAGCTACGCGAGCGACCCCAACGATCCCTACTCTCGGATCGTGGAGCTCAAAAAGCTCGTCCAGACGCTGCATTCTAGGGGCATACGGGTCGTCATGGACGTCGTCTACAACCACGTCTACGAGTACCAGTTCTCGGTCTTCGAGAAGGTGGTGCCGAACTATTTCTTCCGCAAGCGGCGGAATGGCAAGATGGCCTCAACCTCCGGATGCGGAAACGACCTCGCCTCCGAGCGGGCGATGGTCAGGAAGATGATCGTCGACTGCTGCCAATACTGGATCGAGGAATACGGCATCGACGGCTTCCGCTTTGACCTCATGGGCATACTCGACGTCGAGACCATGAAGCAGATCGAGGCGATGGCCAAGTCCCACGACCGCTCCTTCATGATCTACGGCGAGGGGTGGAACATGGGCGGGGAGGTCAACATCCCGCTCGCCCACATGGGCAACTACGCCATGATGCCGAGCATCGGCTTCTTCAACGACCATTTCCGGGAGTCGTGCAAGCGCTACCTCCGCGGGGACGTCGACGCGATGCAGCATTTCAAGAACGCCTTCGCGGGCTCGTGCTGCGATTTCATCGTCCCCAAGCGCTTCCTCTCGGCCGCCCAGTCGATAAACTACGTCGAATGCCACGACAACGGCACCTTCTTCGACTTCATCTCCGCCGCCAGGCCCGAGCTAGGCGAGCAGGAGAAGCTAGAGCTATGCGACCTCGCCACCGCCTGCGTGCTGTTCTCCTTCGGCGTCCCCTTCATCCACATGGGGCAGGAGATCGGGCAGAGCAAATACGGCGAGGACAACACCTACAACAAAGGCGATCACTACAACAAGTTCTCCTATTCGCTCCTCGGCAAGCGGAAATGGATGTATGATTATGCCAAGAAGGCGATCGCGCTGCGGCGCAAATCGCGGTTCATGTTCGTCTACGACCCCCGGGTCATCGACTCCGCCGTCGACATCACCGACATCGGCTTCGCCATCCACGTCTACTTCATCGACGCCAACCTCATCGCCCCAAGGAAGGGGCTGGAGTACTTCATCAACCCCGGGCAATCCGAGGTCAAATTCACGCTTAACGCCCCGTCTATCACCCTATTCGGGAAAGACGGCGAGCCCGCCTCGAAGCGGGAGAAGGAAGCGCCCGCCCCGAGCCGCTCCTTCGTCATAACCACCCTATAGACGCGGGGATCATCGACATAGCCCAATATAGACAAAAGCCATAGGAGGTATTTTTCATGCTTTCGTCTGTTTTCCTTTCGGGGCGGCTTGGCAAGCTCATCCGCCCCAACCTGCGCTACGTCGAGATCGACCGGGTCGTGCCCGAGAAGTGCGGGTCCTACGAGGTCGACCGCGTCAAGGTGAGGTCGATGCTGTCCGAGAAATCGCTGTTCTACACCGCCTTGGAGGGGTCTGGGGTCGTCATCAAGGGGCGGCTGCAGGTCGACGAGGAGGAGGGGCTCATCGTCGTGGCGGAAATAGAGGAGATAAGGCCGGCCAAGCCAATTAAGAATAAGTGACCGCTTTTATGGTAGACTAACCGGGTCATGAAACGATTCCTGAAGATAACCCGATTGGTGATCATCCTCGGCTGGCGGATAATCGCCGCCTATTTCGGGTGGGTGATACGCTACTCCAACCATCCCGAGAAGTACCCGCTGCAGCTTCGCTACCGCAAGGTCCACGAGCTCCTCGACGCGGTCGGCCGCGCCATGCGGATCGACTGGAGGCTCTATAACGCCGAGCGATTGCTGAACCGGCAGAAGGGCACGCTGCTCGTCGCCAACCACCTCTCGGTCTGCGACATCGTCGCGCTGCTTTACCTTTGCGAGGAGCCGATCAGCTTCGTCTCCAAGGTCGAGGTGAGGAAGATGCCCTTCGTGGGGCGCTGCGTGAGGATACTCGACGGCGTGTTCCTCGACCGCGACGACCCCAGGCAGGCCATCAAGGCCTTCCGGACGGTCGAGAAGCGGATGGCGGAGGAGGGCCTGAGCTACGTCATCTTCGCCGAGGGGACCAGGGCCAAGGGGGAGAAGGAGGGCGCCGTCCTCCCGTTCCACCCCGGCTCGTTCAAGATCGCCTACCGGGCCAAGGCGCCGATATTGCTTTACGCCGAATCCGGGACCCAGCGGATACTGGGGAAAGGCAATGACCGCCGCCACTTGGTGCAGATGTCGTTTTTGCCGCCTATGCCTTACGACGAATACAAAGACCTCCAGACCGTCGACCTCGCGCCCATCGCCCATGAGCGGGTGGAATCGGAGTTCGACCGTCTGCTATTGGAGGACGCGGAATACTACAAAGCCGGGATGCAGAAGCAGAGGATAAACGACCCCGGCAAGGAAGCCCATATCCTCAGGAAGGCCGCCGATGAAGCGCGGTGATGGCGAGGAGATCGCCTCCAAGGGCATAGCCAAGACCGCCGCGACCGCCCTCGTCATCGGCAGCTTGGCCTGCTTCGTCTGCCTGGTCTACCTGCTTGCCGGGACAAAGGAACGTCCCGAGCTGCCGGTGATGCTATCCTTCGCCATACCATATGGATTGGTTCTGCTGTCGATGGGGGTAATCGGGATGATCGCGCTCACCAACGCCGAGAAGCGGGGGTACCGCTACCTCGCCTCCATCTCATCCATCGCCGGGGGCGCCGTCTTGGTTGGCCTGGGCATCGGGCTTTGGGCTGGCCTGGGGTCATCCTCCCTCGGGGGCTCGGTCATCGGGATCGGCGTCTGCGTCGCCGGGGTCGGGGTCGCCGCCTTGCTCTCGGTCAAAGAGGACAGGTCAAAGTAGGGCGATGTCGCCCTTTTTCCGCCTAAGCCCCTTGGGCAGGCGGTTTTTTATCTTGCCTTGGCCTGCCTTTCCGATCCCCAGCCGATATGGCCCATAGGCGAGGGCGACGTAGCCTTTGCCTTCGCCCTCGACCTCCTCGCCGGCGAGGTAGCGCATGGCGCGGGATTCGTCTAATTCGACCACCCGTAGCCCCGGGGCGAAGCGCGCCCCATGGGCTAGCAAGATGTCTTTCCTGGAAACGTCTAAAACCTGCGCCCCGAAGCGGAGCAGCCCGCGCTTGACCTCGACCCCTTCCGCGGAAAGCACCTCGATCGAGGATGATATCTCCTTATCGGGGCCGGCTAGCCCAAGGGAATCGATGGCCTGCCGGCATGGAGATGACAATCTGTCGGGCTTGGCGGGGTGGCTGCGCCTAGCCGCATTGCCTTTTTTTCGCAGCAACGCCAGAAACTGCCCCTCGCCGCGGTAGCGGTGCGGGAATAAGTAGATGGCCTTCGGCAGGCCTTGGTGATGAAAGAAACCCGGATTGTCGGCTGGCTCAATCAATTCGAAATCGTCGTTTTCCTTGAGGAATTCGATTATCTGCCCGATGTCCTCCTCATAGGAGAAAGAGCAGGTTGAATAGCATAGCGTCCCGCCGTCGCGGAGGAAAACGGAGGCTAGGGAAAGCAGGTCCTTCTGCGTCTTGGCGCAGCGGAGCACCTTGTCCATATCCCAGTCGAGCTTGGCCTCCTCCATCTTGCGGAACAAAGCCTCGCCCGAGCAGGGGGCGTCGAGTATCACCTTGTCGAAGCAGCCATGTAGCGAAGACGATAGCTCATGGAGGTCGAGCGAGGTCACCATGACGTTGCCTAGCCCCATCCGCTCGATGTTCTGGCTTAGGGAAAGGGCCCGTTGGTGCGAGAGGTCGTTGGATAAGACCATCCCGTGCGGGGTCATTAGCGCCGCCTGGATGCTCTTCCCGCCCGGGGCGGCGCACATGTCGAGGACGTAGTCCCCGTCCTCTATGCCGAGCATCTCGACCGGCAGGGCGCTGGAGGGGTCCTGAATCGATATGGCCCCGGCGAAGTAGGAAAGCGTCCCGCCCATCTTCTTATCCGATGGGTAGCGGTAACCGTTATGGATAAGCGGGTCCTTCTCCATGAAGGGGAAGCGGCGGAGAAATTCCTCGGTCGCGATCTTCCCTTCGTCGAGGATGGCTATCTTCTCGTCCCTTTCTTTGGACAACGAGCGCAGCAGGGGGTCCTTCTCCTCCCCGAGGTATGACAGGCTTTCGGCGAATTCGTCCATATCACGAAGGATATAGCCTCTTGGGGCGTTTGTGAATATCGCGAGCCCCCGCGCATAGCGAATAGGCCGCGTCTGGCATCTTGATTGCAAACCCTTTGACACAGACTCCGCTTTCTGAGGCGGGCAGTGCAAAATATGCTAAGATATTTACGATATGAGAATGGTAGATATCATCGAGCGGAAACGCGATGGGTATGCTCTCACCAAAGAAGAGATCGACTTCTTCATAGAAGGCTACACTAAAGGGGACATCCCCGACTATCAGGCCTCGGCCCTCGCCATGGCCATCGTCTTTCAGGGGATGAACAAGGACGAGATCGCCTATCTGACCGATGCGATGCGGCTTTCGGGCGAGACGATCGACCTCAGCGACATCAAGGGGGTCAAGGTCGACAAGCACTCCACCGGCGGGGTCGGCGACAAGACATCGCTCGTCCTCGGCCCGCTGGTAGCTAGCTGCGGGGCCAAGCTCGCCAAGATGAGCGGCCGCGGGCTCGGCCATACCGGCGGGACCCTCGACAAGATGGAATCCATCCCCGGGATGAGGATCGGGCTAAGCGACGAGGAGTTCAAGTCGCAGGTCAACCGGATCGGCATCGCCATCATGGGGCAGACCGCCGAGCTCGACCCGGCCGACAAGAAGCTATACGCGCTCCGCGACGTGACCGGGACCGTCGAGTCGATCCCCCTGATCGCCTCCTCGATCATGTCGAAGAAGCTCTCCAGCGGGGCCGATGCGATACTGCTCGACGTCAAATACGGCTCGGGCGCCTTCATGAAGACCATACAGAAGGCCAAGGAACTGGCTTTGACCATGGTCGGCATCGGCGATAAGCTCGGCCGCGACACCAGGGCCATAATAACCGACATGGATGAGCCGCTTGGGCTGGCCGTCGGCAACGCGCTTGAGGTCAAGGAGGCCATCGCCACCTTGTCCGGGCACGGGCCGAAGGACCTCGTCGAGCTTTGCGTCAAGGCCGGCGGGATAATGCTGGCCCAAGCCCACATAGCCAAGGATGAGCAGGAGGGCGAGGAACTCATCGAGCACGCGATATCTAGCGGCGCCGGGCTATCCAAGCTCCGCGAGCTGGTGGAAGCCCAGGGCGGCGACCCGACCTACATCGACGATCCTTCTAAATTCCCGGTGGCCGGCAAGGCCATCGAGATCCGCTCCGACAAGGAAGGCTACGTCCACCGCATCGATTCGCTTTCCGTCGGCGTCTCGGCGATGAAGCTCGGGGCTGGAAGGAAGACGATGGACGACGTCATCGACATGTCCGCCGGGGTGGTGCTTTCCAAGAAGGTCGGCGACAAGGTCGAGAAGGGCGAGCTGCTCTGCACCGCCTACACCAACATAGAGGGCTTCGACGAGGCCATACAGGAGCTAAAGAGCGCATTCGAGATCAACCTCGATAAGCCCGCCCACCGCAGCATAGTCCACGATTACATCAAGGCATGAAAGTAGTTCTGCAGTTAGTGAAGGAAGCCTCGGTTTCCGTCGATGGGAAGCTCGTTTCCTCGATCGGCAAAGGGTTTTTGCTGCTCGTCGGCTTCGGATATGGCGACGATGAGGCGACGTGCGAGAAGATGGCGAAGAAGATAAGCAAGCTCCGCATCTTCCCCGATGATAACGGGAAGACCAACCTCTCGCTTTTCGACGTCGGCGGGGAGGTGCTCGCCATCAGCCAGTTCACCTTGCTGGCCAACTTGCGCGAAGGCAACCGCCCGAGCTTCGTAAGCGCCATGAGAGGCGAGCAGAGCAAGCCGCTTTATGAGCATTTCCTGTCCTTGCTCGCGCTAAACGGCGTCAAGGCCAAAGCCGGGATATTCGGGGCCGACATGAAGGTCGGCCTAGTTAACGACGGGCCGTTCACCCTGGTCCTCGATTCGAAGGAGCTGTGGGGATGAAGGTCCTGATGGGCTTCTCGGGCGGGGTCGACTCGGCTGTCGGCACCTACCTATTGAAGGAAGAGGGGCACGACGTCGACGGGGCCTTCATGCGCAACTGGGACGCCTTGGCCAACTCCGATTACCTCGGCAACCCGACGGTCAATGATCCGCAGTGCCCGCAGGAGAAGGACTACCAAGACGCCAAGAAGGCGGCCGAGAGGCTCGGGGTGAAGCTGCTCCGGGTCGATTTCGTCAAAGAATACTGGGACTCGGTGTTCTCCTATTTCCTCTCCGAGTATAAGCATGGAAGGACCCCGAACCCCGACGTTTTCTGCAACAAGTACATCAAATTCGACTCGTTTTTGAAGTTCGCCCTCGATAATGGCTACGAGAAGATCGCGATGGGGCATTACGCCGGCAAAACCCAAACCGAGGACGGCCACGTCCACATAATAAAGGCCAAGGATAGGAACAAGGACCAGTCGTATTTCCTTTGCTTCCTTAGCGAAAAGCAGGTCGACTCCTGCCTTTTCCCGCTTTCTGAAATAACCAAGCCCGAGGTCAGGGAAATCGCCCATCGGCTCGATTTGGAAACCGTCATGGACAAGAAGGACTCGACCGGGGTCTGCTTCATCGGCGAGCGGAACTTCCGCCAGTTCCTGACCAACTACTTCCCGGCCACCCCCGGGGACATCGTCGAAGGCAAGACCGGCAAGGTGGTGGGGCGCCACATGGGCGTGCTCTACTACACCATCGGCCAGCATAAGGGGCTCGGCATCGGCGGGGTATCCGGCGAGGAGGAGGGCAAATTCTTCATCTACCGCAAGGACGTGGAGCATAACACCCTCTACGTCGCCCACCCTTCGGAAAGATACCTCCTCACCTCGACTTCCTGCACTTTGTCAAACGTCAATCTAACCACGCCGAGGTTTGCTCTCGCCAAGCGAGTCGGCGTGAAGTTCAGATACCGGCAAACCGATCAGGAAGCCTATCTGTCCTTGACAGAAGACGGGGCGAGGCTAGATTACCCGCAGGGGGTCGAGTCGGTAACCCCGGGGCAGATCGCCGCGATATACGACGGCGACGTCTGCTTAGGCGGCGGGATAATAGAGAAAATATATAGGGGAGACGAAAGAATCGATTGAAGGGAGATAGAAATATGAAGCAAAGAAAATCAAAGCGCACGCTTGCGATATTGCTGCCGCTGCTGGCCCTCTCGCTTTCTAGCTGCGACATCTTCGATTTGCTCGGACGAGGCGATAAAGGCGAATCGTCTTCCGCCGAGACTAGCTCTAGCCAACACACCTCATCCTCCAATTCCCCGTCCCCGATCGTCACCTCGAGCGGAACAATGGCCAGCACTACAACCACCGATTCGTCAATCATAGAATCGTATGACGAGATTGAGTTCCACTTCCTGCAGGTCGGCAACGGCTATACCGGCGACTGCATCTACGTGAGGGCCGTGGACAACGATATCCTCATCGACGCCGGATCGCGCAAGGGCTCGTCGAAGACCATCAAAGCCTACCTCGACCAATACGTCGAGGACGGCAAGCTCGAATACGTCGTCGCCACCCACGCCCACCAGGACCACATCGCCGGCTTCGTCGGCAGCAGCAACAGCAAGTACGAGGGCGGTAGGGATGGCATCCTCTACACCTACGACGTCGGCAACATCATCGATTTCGCCTATTACGACGATTGGGGCGACAAGGCCACCTATTCCAACGCCGATCCCTTGCCTGCGGACGCCGACGTGACCGCGATCTACGAGGATTACCGCGAGGCCCGCGACTTCGCCATCGGCCGTGGCGCTACTTGGCGCACCGTGGGCGAGATATGGGAAAACGGCGAGGAGGAGTGGAAGAGCATCGACCTCGGCGAGGGGATAAAGATGGACATCCTCTACAACTATTTCTACGACCACACCTCCGCCGACGTCAAAGACCTCGGCAGCTATTCCTTCTCCGATCAGAACGACTGCTCCGTCTGCTTGCTTTTCTCCCAGGGCGACAGGCATTTCCTGTTCACCGGGGACGCCGAGGAGGCGGCCGAGCATAGCCTGGTTGCCTATAACGACATCCCCGAATGCGAGCTGTTCAAGGCGGGCCACCATGGCTCGTATACCGCCTCCGGCGACGAATTGCTCTCCAGGGTCAAACCGAAGATAGTCTGCGTCTGCTGCTGCGCCGGCAACACCGAGTATGCGAGCGACCCGGCCCATACCTTCCCCGCCCAGGAAGCCATCGACCGGATCGCCAAATACACCGACCAGGTCTACGTCACGACCCTCGGTAGCATGGATAGCCTCTCCTACAACGAGCCGATGAACGGCGACATAATCGTTAAGAGCAGGAAGCCCGACGAGGAAGTCGAGATAAATTGCTCGGCCTCGCCATTGCCGCTAAAAGACCAGCCGTGGTTCAAGGAAAACCGAACCTGCCCATCCTCCTGGCAGACGGCCTCCTGACGGGGGCCTTTTCCTTTTAGAGAAGATTTATCTTCTCGCGGAAGGTTATTTGCGCTATGATTGCGTCGCATCGGGAACCTGCCATTCCCCCTTATGCGGGCAATGCCGCCGTGCCTAGCGTTAATAGGAAGTCGAGTGCACCGAAAGGTGAAGGAGGATGGTACCGCGCCCCGCGTTCCTCCCTCGGGTTTGCCAATATAAGGAGAGACAGGAAATGAAGAATCTTACCGGCGAGCAGATACGCCGCATGTGGATCGAGTTTTTCGAGTCCAAAGGACACAAGTACATCAAAGGGGTCTCATTGATACCGCAGGGCGACAAGTCGCTGCTTTGGGTAAACGCCGGGGTCACTGGCCTCAAGAAGTACTTCGACGGCACCGAGATACCGCCCTGCCGCAGGATAGTCAACGTCCAGAAGTCCATCCGGACCAACGACATCGAGAACGTGGGGCACACCGCGCGCCACCACACCTTCTTCGAGATGCTAGGCAACTTCTCGATCGGCGACTACTTCCGCAAGGAGGTCATCGCCTTCGCCATCGAGATCTTGACCAGCCCGAAGTGGTTCGACATGGACATCGACCGCCTCTACATCACCTACAACCCCTCCGACCTCGACGCCTTCGAGTGCTGGAAGAGCCATGGGGTAAAGGAAGACCACCTGGTGCCGCTAGAGTCCAATTACTGGCAGATCGGCGAGGGCCCCTGCGGCCCGAACACCGAGGTCTTCTACGACCGCGGGGAGAAATACGACCCGCAGCACCTCGGCAGGAAGCTGCTCGAGGACGACATCGAGAACGACCGCTACATCGAGATCTGGGGCATCGTCTTCTCCCAGTACAACGCCGTCAACGGCGTCGACCGCAAGGACTACAAGGAGCTGCCGTCGAAGAACATCGACACCGGCTCGGGGCTTGAGAGGCTGGCCTGCATCATGCAGGGCACCGAGACCAACTTCGAGACCGACCTCTTCACCCCGATAATGAAGGCGGCCGAGGACATCTGCCACAAGCCGTATGAGGGGGAGAACCTGCTCCCGTACCGCGTAATAGCCGACCATGCCCGCTGCCTCACCTTCGCTTTGTCGGATGGGGCGAGCTTCTCCAACGAGGGCCGCGGCTACGTGCTTCGCCGCATCATAAGGCGCGCCATGCGCTATGGGCAGAAGCTCGGCATCGACAAGCCCTTCATGCATTCCCTCGTCGACGTCGTGGTCGACAACTACTCTTCCTTCTATCCGGAGCTTCAGGAATCGCGCGACCGCGTCAAGAAGCAGATCCTCGACGAGGAGAACCGCTTCATCAAGACCCTGACCGAGGGCGAGGCGCTGCTGCGCGACTTCCTATCCCGGGGATACCTAAGCGGCGAGGAGGCCTTCAGGCTGTACGACACCTATGGCTTCCCGCTCGACCTCACCCAGGAGATCGCCGCCGAGAGTGGCGTCAGCGTCGACGTCGGCCGCTTCAACGAGCTCATGGAGCAGCAGAAGGAAAGGGCCCGCAGCGCCCGCGGCGAGATCGAGTCCTTCCACAAGCAGTCGAAGGACCTGCTCGAATTCAAGGAAAGCAGCGATTTCACCTACGATTCCGACTCGGTCAAGGCCACGGTCACCGGGCTATTCAAAGACGGCGTCAAGGTTACAAGCATAGACGACGAAGGCGACGTCGCGACCGACCTCACCCCCTTCTACGCCGAAGCCGGCGGACAGGTCAGCGACACCGGGTCTTTGATAGACGGCTCGGCAAAGGCCGAGGTCACCGGGGTGTTCAAGGCCCCGGCGGGGCAGCATCTCTGCCACGTCAAAGTCAACGGCGGGTCCATCAAGCTCGGCGACGAGGTCACCTTATCCGTGGATGAGGGAAGGCGCCGCCTTATCGAGCGCAACCACTCGGCCACCCACCTGCTTCACGCCGCCATCGGCGAGGTGCTCGGCACCCACGTCGACCAGAAGGGCAGCTACGTCGACGAGGACTACCTCCGCTTCGACTTCTCCTTCGATAGGAAACTGACCGATGAGGAGCTCGACAAGATCGCCGAGAAGGTCAACGAGATGATCGCCTCCTCCATCGAGGAGAAGACCCTCGTCCTCCCAATCGAGGAAGCCAAGAAGCTCGGCGCCGAGATGGAGTTCTCCGAGAAGTACGGGGACACCGTCAGGGTCGTCACCTTTGGTGACGTCAGCAAGGAATTCTGCGGCGGCACCCACGTCAAGAACTCCGCCGACATCGGGCTGTTCGCCATCGTCTCCGAGTCCTCCACCGGCTCGGGCGTGCGCCGCATCGAGGCCAAGACCAGCCTCGGGGCGTTGAACTTCCTACTATCCTCGGATAAGCAGCTCCGCCTTGCCTCCAGCAAGCTGGGCTGCAAGAAGGAGGAGGTCGTCGCCAAGGTCGGGTCGCTTCAGGAAGACCTATCCAAGGCCAACAAGGAGATCGAGCACCTCAAGCAGAAGATCTCCGCCGCCTCCGCCAAGGGGAGCGAGGGCGAGTTCGAGGACGTCGCGGGCGTCAGGTTCCTGTTCAAATCCGTCGAGCTGGGACGCGAGGACATGCTAAAGCTCGGCGATTCGCTGAAGTCCAACAAGCAGGACTACCTGATCGTGTTGCTCTCCACGCTGGGGCAGAAGAAGCCGATGGTGGTCTTCGCCTCGGGGCTAGGCGAGAGAAAGCTCGGGGCCGGGGCGGCCATGAAGCTCATCGCCCCCTTGCTAAGCGGCAACGGCGGCGGCTCGCCGAAGATGGCCTCCGGCGCCTATTCCGACGCCTCGAAGTCGGAGCAGGCCAAGCAGGCGATAAAGGAGAAGCTAGCTTGAAGAAGGCCATGGGATTCGACCTGGGGAGCAGGACCCTCGGGATCGCGATCAGCGATGCGCTAGGCATCGCCCATCCCTACGAGGAGTTCCGCTTCCTCGACGGCGCCTACCGCCAGGCGCTCCGACACGCCATCGAGGTCCTCCACAAGGAGGGGATCACCGAGGTCGCCCTCGGCTACCCCCTGAACATGGACGGCTCGGTCGGCGATAGGGCGAGGAGCTCGGAGATGTTCCGCGACTCCTTGCTCAAGGAAGACCCCAGCCTAGAGGTCACCTTGGTCGATGAGCGGCTCACCACCGTGCTCGCCAACAAATTGCTGCTGGAGTCGGACATCAGCCGGAGGAAGCGCCACGCGGTCATCGACAAGATGGCGGCGCTCCAGATACTGGAGAGCTACCTCCAGCGCAAGGAATTCGATTCAATGGAAGGAGAAGAAGATGATACAGATCACCAATGACAACGACATGGTAATCACCGACGAGGATGGCAACGAGCAGCTCGCCAAGATCCTCTTCTATTACCACAACGATCAGCGCAACGCGGACTACTATTTCCTCTTCAAGCCGGAGACCCCCGACGAGGTGGTGGTCATGGCCAGCGAGGACGGCAACAGCCTCCGCGAGGTGACCGAGGAGGAGTTCGAGGAGGCCCAGGAGGTCTTCTCCGCCTACGAGGAGGACCCCCTCATCGAGGAAGCCCGGAAATAGTGTTTCGCTTCCAGGAAAGTAAGTTTATAATCGTTAAGCAACTAAAGAGGTAAGAAATGGCAAACAAACAGATATTGCTCACCCAGCAGGCCCTCGACGAGCTCAAAGAGGAGTTCCGCCGCCTAAACGACGTCGAGCGCCCCGACGTCATCCAGCAGCTGGCCTTGGCCCGCAGCCAGGGCGACCTCAGCGAGAACGCCGACTACTCGGCCGCCCGCGACAGGCAAGCCCAGATCGAGTCTAGGATCCACGAGCTCGAGAACATATTCCAGTACGCCCACGTCGTCGCCGCCGGCGAGACCAACAAGGTCGCCATCTCCAACGAGGTGACCTTCACCAGGCTAGACGACAACAGCAAGCACACCGTCGTGGTCGTCGGCAACATCGGCGCCGACCCGACCGCCAATCCCCCGGCGGTCAGCAACGAGTCCCCGCTGGGGGCCGCCTTGCTCGACCATGGCGTCGGCGACGTCTGCACCGTCGACGGGCCGCATACCTACCAGGTCCGCATCGATTCCTTCCGCCTCAACTAAGGAATGGTCGAAATGAGCCCTTCGGGGCTCTTTTTTTGTTACCAAAGCCTCATCCCCGCCTACTTAAGTGGTGGGAGGGACAAAATGAAGACAATCATCATTGTGGTGGTGCTGACCCTGGTGGGCATCACCGCCTTCGGCTTCGTCAACCAGGTCATATCGGCCCCCATGATCGACCCGGCGGCGAGCCTCACCGGGGAGGCGAGGACCGTGCAGATATCCGGCGAGGTGATGCAGCCGGGAACCTATGCCGTGTCCGAGTTCGCGACCCTAGGAGACCTTGTCGACGCGGCCAACGGGCTAAACGGCAACGCCGACCGTCTGGCCTTCGACCTGAGCTATGTGCTGAAAGGCGATTCCTACTACATCGCGCCGCTTTACGACAACTCCGATGTCTGCGCCACCACCCCGATCGAGAAGGTCAACATCAACACCGGATCGGCCGAGGACCTCAAGGAAATCGCGGGGTTCAACAAGACCGTGGCCGCCGCGATCGTCGAATATCGGCAATCCAACCCCTTCAAGGCCATCGAGGAGCTGCTCGATGTCTCCGGCATCGGGCCGGCGACCTTCACCGCCACGAAGAACAAGGTGACGATTAAATCGGCCTAAATGGCCCTGTTCTTCCTCGTTTCGGGCTTGGTATCCGGACTGTGGCTGGGCAGAGGGGGATCCCCCGTCTTCCTTACGCTTCTATCCATCGCTTCCCTGTTCTTGCTTTTCGCAAGCATCAAGCAGGGCAAGTGGAGGGGATTCGCAATTTGCTTCGCAGCCGGATTGGCGCTGTCGCTATTGTATTCGCTAACGCTGGTGGGGATTGGCGACGAGAGGGTGGCGGGGATGGTCGTCAAAAGCAGCGAGAGCTACTTCATAATCGACCGTCTTGGGTTCCGCTACTATGTTAAGGAATACGGCCATCCCTATCAGGAAGGCGACTTGGTCAGGGTCGTGGGCGAGATTAAGGAGCTTAGGGTCGCCGGCTATGAATCGCGGTTCGATTTCCTAGGATACCTGCATTCCCTTGGGGCGAGGATGGAGGCGAGCGGGGAGAGCGAATTGCTACTCGGCTTCCCGCTTCGATTGAAGCGCTATGAGGATGCCTTCCTAAGCCGGTTTGATGAGGACGCCAGGTCCGCCCTAAGCGCGCTGCTGTTCAACCGGCGGGATTACGATTCGGCCTTGGTGGGGCGGGCGAGCTCGCTTAACCTCGCCTACCTGCTCTCGAGCTCGGGGTTCCTATACGGCGGATTCCTAAGGCTCACCAATAGGGCGTTCTCCAGGTTCGGCGAGAAAGCGGGGCGGGTCGCGGAGCTTGCCATTGCCTGCCTCTTGCTTCCGTTTTGCCTTTCCAAGCCCGGGGCGCTGCGGGTATTCGCCTCGACCTGGCTTAGGGGGAGGATGGATGATCGATTGGCCAGGTCATCGGCCTCGCTGCTATGCCTGCTCGCGCTCGATTTCCGCTTCGCCTACCAATCGGGGTTCCTCCTCGGCGGAGCCATCTCGATCTTCATGACGCTATGCCAGTCGATGCTAGGCGGGCTTAGCAAAGGGAGAAGAAAGCTGGCGGGCTTGGCCATCGTCCAATTGCTCTGCCTGCCGGCCGCGATCTGCTTCTCTGGCGGGGAATTGCATCTGCTGTCGCCGGTTTACGCCTTGCTTCTTTCGCCCTTGCTATCTCTTATCTACCCCTTGGGGCAGATCTCCTTCTTCATCGTCCCGATCGGGATGCCGCTAGACTTCCTATCCAAGGCGCTTTCCGGCGCCCTGTGGGCTTTCTCGCGGTTCTATCCATGCCTGCTTCTGCCCGCGCCAAGCGATGAGCTGATACTTGGCTATTACATGCTTATATTCGCCCTTTTCCTGTTTTTCGAGATCGGGGAGAGGCGCCGGGTCGGCTTTGCTTCCTTGCTCGCGATATCCTCCTATGCCATCTCGCTGTGCCCGGCGCTCAACATGCTAAGCGGCGAGGTCAGCTTCATAAACGTCGGGCAAGGCGACTCGATACTGGTGCGGAACGGTATGCGCTCCGCCCTGATCGACACCGGCGGGAGCCTGGGCTTCGACATGGCGGAGGAGGTGATACTGCCGTTTCTAAGGAAGAGGCGGGTATATTCGCTGGACTACCTCATACTGACCCATAGCGACTTCGACCACGCCGGGGCCAAGGACAGCCTGCTCGACAACATCGAGGTGGGCGAGGTGGTGGATGATGCCTCGCGCTTCCCGGTCTTCCTCGGGGATACCAGGATAGACAACCTCAACGACTACGGGATAGAGGGGGAGAACGAGTCATCGCTGGTGCTAAGCTTCCATCTAGGCGATGACGACTACCTGCTGATGGGCGACGCCCCGGTTGAGGTCGAGCATCTGATCCTCAATGATTTCCCGGGGCTGAAGGCCGATATCCTCAAAGTGGGGCACCATGGATCGGACACCTCGACGAGCCCGGAGCTGCTGCTGTCGCTGACCCCCGAGGTCGCGGTGATCTCGGTCGGGCACGGCAACCGTTATGGCCACCCGGACGAGCAGGTGCTGTCCAGGCTAGGGGCCATCGGGGCCGATATCAGGCGGACCGACGTCGAGGGAACCATTACCTTCTCCTACCCATTCGCCTAATGGGATATAATCAACCCGATGGTCACCTTGATATTCTCCCTGGATCCCTACATCGCCCACATGCAGGGGCAGAAGGCCTACCGCGCCTTGCTTATGCAAGGAGGGCAGGGGGTAAGGCTCGATATGGGCGAGAGCACCTACCTCGACCTGTACGACGAGTGCCTGCGGATGCCCTTATGTGAGGGGAGGAAGGCCATCTGGGCCGATGGATGCCCCGGCTTTGCCTTCCGTGAGAAGATAAGCAAGGACGACGAAAAGGGCAGGGCGGCGCTATCCAAACTGCTCGCCGTTCCCGACCTTGACTTCGACCTCATATTGACCGCTTCCTGCAAGAAGCTCGATGAGCGCAACCCCCTGGTGGGCGCGATAAGGAGATCCGGCTCGATCAAGGAGGCGAACTTCCCCTCTGATGCCGAATGCCATGCCTTTGTCAGAAAATACCTATCCTCTAGGGGAGTGGGCATCGACGACGACGCCATCTCCGAGTTCCTGCTCCGGGTGGGGAAGGACTACGCGAGGTTTCTTTCCGAGCTCGCCAAGCTATCCTGCTTTGGCCTCAACTCGACCATCGGCAAGGAAGACGTGGCCTCGATTGTGAGGATGGCCGAGGAGAACGACGCGTTCAAATTCGCCTCCGCCGTAACCTCCCTTGACCCCAGCAAGGCCATAAAGGCCTACAACGATCTCGTAAAGCAGGGCTATGACGAGGTTAGGCTGATATCGATACTGGGCAACGAGCTCCGCTTCCTCGACCAGGTCGCCTACCTCGACGCCAAGCGGATGGACGAATACAACATCGCCTCCTTGCTCGGCTGCTCGCCATACCGGGTGCGGTTCGGTTTCGCCTCCATAAGGCGGTGCCGCCGCGACATGATAGAGGACATGCTCGAAGGGCTTTACCAAGCCGACATCGACATCCTGACTGGGCGGAGCGCGCCGCGGCTGGCGATGATGAGGTTCTTCGCATCGCTTCCATCATCCTCTAGAAGATAAGCAAGCAAAACAACGAAAAAAGCGCCCAAAGCGGGCGCTTTTGCTTTATCGCTATCTATTAGAGGGCGGCGACTATCTTCTCGAGGTGGGCCTTCTTGCGGTCGGCGTTGTTCTGCTTGATGACGCCGGCGGCAGCGATCTTGTCGAGCAGCGAGATGGCTTCCGGAAGGGCTGCCTTGGCCTCCTCCTTCTTGCCCTCGGCGGCTAGGGTCTCGACCTTCTTGATGGCGGTGCGGACCTCGGACTTGAACGAGGCGTTGCGCTGCCTGGCCAACTCATTGGTCTGGTCGCGCTTGATCTGGGATTTGATGTTTGGCATTTTCTATCGGTTTTCCTTTTCTTTGCGGGTACAATATTAGCCTTAAGGCTAAGATAAGGCAAGGGCTATTTGAGCAGGGTCAGTATCTCCTTGGCGAAGTCGTTGACCGTCATAAGCTGCCCCCAAAGCTCCTCGGGGATGTCGACTTTGAACTCGCGGTTGAGGGTCTGGGCCATGTCGATGTAGCTCATGGAGTCGCCGCCGAGGTCCTTTCCCCAATCGGCGTCGGGCTCGATCTTGAACTCGGGCAGGGCTAGGACCTTGGCGAACACCTTGGTGACGCGGGCCACGGTTTCGTTGACCAATTTCTGGTCGAACCCGTCGAAGCTCACGGCCTTCTTTTTCTTCGAGTTGAAGCCGATGTAGTCGGCGCTGCCATCCTCGATGGCCTTCTTGATCATGAAGCGCTTGACCTTCATCGAGCCCGATAGCGGAAGCGGGCGCTTGTTGATGAGGACCTGCTGGACCTTCTTCTCCGAGGGCAAGGTGGCGTTGATGGCCTTGATGTCGTCGTGGATCTTGAGCAGGGTCTCCGGGGTGACCGAGTTATCAACTTCGCATACAAGAACGATTTTCTCTTCGTCCTCGCCTGGTAGTTTAGCGCCAAGGCAGACGACGTTGTTGAGATTCCTGACGTCTTTGAAGTAGGACTCGATCTCGTCGGGGTAGACGTTCTCGCCGTTGCTTAGGATTATGGTGTCCTTGATGCGTCCGCGGAGGAAGTATTGTCCCTCCTCGTTGCGGTAGGCGATGTCTCCGGTCGGGAAATACCCATCCTTGAACGAGACGTACTTCATGACGCCGCCGATGATCTCGCGGTTGTGGACGACGGGGCTCTTTATCTGCAGCTCACCGGTCGCGACCGGGTTATCGTTGACGTTTCCGTTGCTATCGACGATCCTGAATTCGTAGCCATGGAAGGGCTTGCCGATCGAGCCGCGGAGCCTGACGTCGACGTCAGGGGAAAGCTCGACGCAGGCGATGCCGATCTCGGTCATGCCATAGCCGTTGTAAAGCGGGTAGCCGAGGCCGTTGATCGAGTACTGGGTCTTGGGCGAGAGGAAGCCGCCGCCGGAGATGCAGAACTCGACGTTTTTGCCGAGCACTTTTTTCTTGAGCATCCCGTTGATGTGCTTGTTGGCCCCAAGCCCGGCCTCCTTCTTGGAGATCTTGCCGGTGTTGTAGGCGATCATGCGGGAGAAGACGTCAGAGAAGCCATGCTTCATCGAGGCGATGGTAACGTTGACGTTCTGGGCGATCTTGTCCCAAAGCAGCGGCACCGAATAGATGTGGGTGCACTTCGCCTTCTTTATGGCGTAAAGCATGTCCTGGACCGACTGCGAGGCGGGGTAGACGTGGGTCTTGCCATAGTAGGCGTACCACAGGTAGACGGCCACGAAGCCGAAGATGTGGTGGAAGGGGAGCATCGCGAAGTTGCGGATCTTCCCCGGGTGGATGATGTCGAGGTTGCTCTTATCGATGTCGATGGCGGCCAGGATCTGGCTGACCAGGTTCTTCCCGGTGTAGACCATCATCTTGGCGTCGCCGGTGGTGCCGGATGAGCAGAAGATGACGTGGTTGGCCCAATCGGGGCGGAACTGGTAGTCGGCCTCCTCGGCGGCGATGTCGTTCCAGCGGTAGCTCGGGACGCAGAACTTCTCCTCGTCCGAGGTGATTATGGCCTTGGCCTTGGCCTGGGTGAGCAGGTTGTCGGTGTTCTCCTTGGCGAGCTTGGCGTCGATCAGTAGCGGCGAATGCCCGCACATGAGCAACGCCCAGAATACGACCGGCCAGCGGGGCGAGTTCTTCAGCTTGATGGCCACGATGGTGCCCGGGGCGGTGGCGCTAAGCAGCTTCGAGAGCCTCGAGGCGGTCACGAAGACCTGGTCCTTGAAGTCGGCATAGGTGGTCTTGATCATCTTCCCGGCCTCGTCGAAGCTGATGGAAGACAACGACCTCGGGTCATTAGACACTATACCGTTGTAGATATCGCGCATGTTCTGCCCGGTCGCGGCGACCTTGGCCGCCCGGTCGATGCATTCCTTCACCTGCGCTTGTGTGTATTTCTTCATTGACTTTGCACTTTCTGGCGAAAATAGCCGGTGAAATAATACAGGCTTCTCGGCGAATATTCAAAGTCGGCCCCCGGCGGCCCGCGCTTGTGGTAATATCCTAGCCATGGGAAAGCAAAACGACTTGAAGAAAGAAATAAGCATAGCCTACATGGGCACCCCGGAGATATCGGCCTACGTCTTGGAGAAGCTGCTCGAGGACGGATATTCGATAAAGGCCCTCATCACCAACCCCGACAAGCCGGTGGGGCGCAAGGGGATATTGACCCCGCCGCCCACCAAGGTGGTGGCCAAGCGGCATGGAATCCCCGTCTACCAGCCGGTCAGGCTAAGGAAGGACCACGACTGGTTCGCCTCGCTTGGCGTCGACCTGCTTTTGACCTTCGCCTATGGGCAGATCGTGCCCGAGGACATGCTATCGATCCCGCCGAAGGGCTGTTTGAACCTGCATGGGTCGCTGCTCCCCGCCTACCGCGGGGCCGCCCCGATGCAGAGGGCGATCGAGAACGGCGAGGCCGTCTCCGGGGTCACCCTGATGGAGATGGTCAAGGCGATGGACGCCGGGAGGATGTACGCCAAAAAGGAAGTGCCGATCGAGGAAAGCGACGACTATACCTCATACTCCCGAAAGATAGCCGAGGCGGCCTACGAGGTATTTGCCGAGAACATCGAGGCTTACCTCGATGGGAGGCTGCCCGGCGAGGCGCAGGACGAATCTAAGGTCACCTTCGCCGACAAGATAAGCAAGGAGGAGGAGCACCTTCCGCTTTCCTTGAGCAGGAAGCGCTTCGTAGACAAGGTGCGCTCTTTGAGCCAAGAGCCCGGTGGATACCTATTCCTTGGGAAGGACAAGGTCAAGGTGCTTAAGGCCGCCCCCGGCGAGGAAAGCGACGACGAGCTTGGGACGATCAAGGTTGCCAAGCATGGGATAAAGGTCAAGGTCGGCGACGGATACGTGGGCCTATTGACCTTGCTGCCCGAGGGAAAGAAGGCCATGGACGGCGCCTCCTACGCGGCTGGGCACCGGCTGCTAGACGGCCAAAAGGCCAGCTGATGGACAAGAAGGCCTACCTAAGCCTAAGCGTCCACGACCTGGTGGACCCGCTTTTCCGCGCAGGGGACATCGACGACCGGGTCTATAACCAGGAGACCATGGCCGAGGGCACGAGGATCCATAGCGCCTATCAGAAGAAGCAGGGCGATGGATACCTTTCCGAATACCCGCTTTCGGGCGAGGTTGAGGTCGACGAGGGGACGATATCCCTTTATGGCCGGGCCGATGGAATAAGCAAGATCGGAGCCGATGGCGATGTGATGGTCGAGGAGATCAAATCCACCGTCATGGACCTAGACGCCTTCTTCGAGACCCAGCGTCAGTGGCACCTTTCGCAGGCGGAGGTCTATGCCTACCTCTACCTAAAAGGGAGCCATGGCAAGAAGGCCGAGGTGAAGCTCACCTACATCGCCCAAGGGGCGAAGGACGAGAGCATGGCGAAGCTTTTCAGCTTCACCTTCGAGGAGCTTGATTCCGACGTCAAGTCATACGTGAGGGAATATCTCTCCCGCTACGCCAAGCGGCAGGAAGAGGTCGAGCTGCGCAACCATAGCGCCGGCCTCCTGCGCTTCCCGTTCGATGGGTTCCGAAAAGGGCAGAAGGAGCTCTCGCGCTATGCCTATGCCGCGCTGAAGAAAGGCGGGACGCTGTTCGCCGAGGCCCCGACCGGCATCGGCAAGACGGTCTCGGTTCTATACCCGGCGATGCGGCTATTCCACGAGGGATTGGCCGACAAGGTGTTCTACCTGACCGCCAAGACCACCGGGTCCGACGTCGCCTTGGCCACCTTCCGCCGCTTCCTGGAGCAGGGCTTCGACGCCCGCTGCTCGATAATCTACTCAAAGGAGCGGCTCTGCCTCCGCCCCGGCCATTCCTGCAACCCCGACGATTGCCCCTTCGCCAAGGAGTACTACACCAAGCTCAACATCGCCAAGCAGAAGGCCGCCGGGGAAGGGCGGGTCTACGATTCCGTGTTCTTGAGCAAGTTCTGCCGGGAGAACTCGATTTGCCCATTCGAGTTCCAGCTCGACCTGTCCGAGGAATCCGACCTCATAATCGCCGATTACAACTACCTTTTCGACCCGTTCGTGAGGCTGGAGCGCTATTTCGGGGACGACCGCGACCCCTCGCGCTACGTCGCCTTGATCGACGAGGGCCACAACCTGGTCGAGCGGGGAAGGATGATGTATAGCGCGAGGATCGATAGCCGCGAGGCCGGCGAGGCGGTTAAGAGCTTCGAGGGCTCGAAACGGCGCATATCGCGCAGCTTCGTGAAAATAAGGAAGGCCATCGAGGACGCCGAGGAAGAGGACCAGACCCGCCTGGCCGCCTTCCCCGAGGCGCTCACCTCCTCCATCGAGGGGACGCAGAGGGCGATGCTCGAGAACCGGAAGAAGCAGGGCGGCGGTATGCCGAAGCGGGCCAAGGACTTCGCCAGGGAATGCAACCGCCTCTACCGCCTTCTGGATGGCCCGGCCGCCTCATCGCAGGCGTTCCGGCTGTATTTCTCGTCCTCGCGCGGCCGGAGCGCCAACCTTTATTGCCTCGATCCGTCTTCCTTCCTGGCCCATTCGATGTCGAGGCTGAAGGCCTGCGTCGTCTTCTCCGCGACCTTGTCGCCGATGCATTACTACGTGACCTCGATCACCGGAGGCGACGATAGCCCGCGGATCAGCTTCCCCTCGCCTTTCGACCCGGCGAAGATGAAGCTATTGCTCGCCCCCGGCGTTTCGACCAAATACAAGGACCGGAAGGACAGCTTGGGCGAGCTTTGCGGCCTGCTGGAGCGGTTCGTCTCCGGGCGGAAGGGAAACTACTTCATCTTCTTCCCGAGCTACGAATACCTTCGCCAAGCCGAGCTTTGCCTTTCCTTCCAGGGGGCCGAGGTCTACTCGCAGACCCGCGACATGGACATCGAGAGCCGGCTGAGCTTCCTCGAGCACTTCCCAAGCAACCCCGACTGCAGCCACGTCGGGCTATTGGTCATGGGCGGGCCTTTCTCCGAGGGGATCGACCTGCCGGAGGACCGCCTCATCGGGGTGGCGGTGGTGGGGGTCGGGATGCCCCAGATCAGCTTCGAGAACGACCTGATCCGCGAATACCGCGACCAGAAGGAGGAGGACGGGTTCGCCTACGCCTACCGCGACCCGGGCCTCAACAAGGTCATGCAGGCGCTGGGACGGCTAATCCGAACCGAGAACGACGTCGGGGCCGGGCTGCTAATAGACACCAGATACCTCTCATCTCCCTATAGGGAGCCCATTGGGAAACGCTACCCCAACTACGAGGTGGTCCTAAACGAAGACGACCTGAAGAACAGCCTCGCCTCTTTCTATAAGAAAGCCAAGTTGATATAATCCGTTCGCTATGCCATTCGATCAATCAAAGATACGCAATTTCTCGATAATCGCCCACATCGACCACGGGAAGTCCACCTTGGCCGACCGCATCCTCGAGCTCACCGGAACCGTCGACAAGCGCGACATGAAGGACCAGCTCCTCGACTCGATGGATCTCGAGCGGGAGCGGGGCATCACCATCAAGCTCAACGCGGTGACCGTCGGCTACGACGCCGAGGACGGAGAGCGCTACATCTTCAACCTGATAGACACCCCGGGGCACGTCGACTTCTCCTATGAGGTCAGCCGCTCCCTGGCCGCCTGCGAGGGGGCTTTGCTGGTGGTCGACGCCACGCAGGGCGTGCAGGCCCAGACCCTAGCCAACGTCTACCTCGCCATCGACAACGACCTCGAGATAATCCCGGTCATAAACAAGATCGACCTCCCATCCGCCCGGGTCGAGGAGGCCAAGAAGGAGATCGAGGACCGGATCGGGATCGACTGCTCCTCGGCCTGCCTGGTCTCGGCCAAGACCGGGCTCGGGGTGAAGCAGGTGCTCGAGCAGATCGTCAAGCACATCCCCGCCCCCAAAGGCGACCCCAACGCCCCTTTGCAGGCCCTTATCTTCGATTCCTACTACGATTCCTACCGCGGGGTCGTGGTCCTCATCCGCGTCAAGAACGGCTCCGTCAAGCCCGGCGACCGGATAAAGCTCATGAACTCGAGATCCACCTACCTCGTCACCGAGGTCGGCATCCGCAATCCCAATGAGATAAAGACGCCGTCGCTGGAAACCGGCGAGGTCGGCTACCTGGCCGCCCAGATCAAAGACATCCACGACGTCTTCCCCGGCGAGACCATAACCCTCGCCGACAACCCCTGCGATAAGCCGTTGCCGGGGTACCGGCGCATCAACCCGATGGTCTATTGCGGCCTCTATCCGGTCGATTCGCGCGACTATGGCGAGCTTAAGGACGCCTTGGAGAAGCTCAGCCTCAACGATTCGTCGCTGACCTATGAGCCCGAGACATCGCAGGCCCTCGGGTTCGGCTTCCGCTGCGGGTTCCTCGGCTTGCTGCACATGGACGTGGTGCAGGAGCGGCTCGAGCGCGAGTACGGGCTGAACCTGATCCTCACCGCCCCCTCGGTCATCTACCGCGTAAATCTGACCTCTGGGGCTTCCCTTTCGATATCCAACCCGAGCGAGTTCCCCTCCCCAAGCACCATCTCCTCCATCGAGGAGCCTTTCGTCTCGGCCTCCATCATGACCCCCAAGGAATACGTGGGCCCGGTGATGGAGCTATGCCAGGATCGGCGGGGCAGCTACGTCAACATGGAGTACTTCGACGATTCGCGGGTCATAGTGAAGTACGACCTCCCGCTGTCGGAGATCATCTACAACTTCTTCGACAAGCTGAAGAGCTTCACCAAGGGCTACGCCTCGCTGGATTACGAGCTCTCCTCCTATAGGAAGACCGACCTATGCAAGATGGACATCCTGCTCAACGGCGACGTCATCGACGCGCTTTCCTCTATAGTCTACCGGCCGGACGCCTATAACCGCGGCATCGCGATCGTCAGGAAGCTCAAGGACGTCATCCCCAGACAGCAGTTCGAGGTCCCGGTGCAGGCCGCCATCGGCGGCAAGGTAATCGCCAGGGCCGACATCAAGAGCATGCGCAAAGACGTGCTCGCCAAGTGCTATGGCGGCGACATATCCCGCAAGAAAAAGCTGCTCGAGAAGCAGAAAGAGGGCAAGAAGCGGATGAAGGCCATCGGCTCGGTCGAGGTCCCGCAGGAGGCCTTCATGTCGCTTTTGTCCTTGGACGACGAGTAGTCAATCCGCCGATGGATAGGGCGGTATTCGACCTAACACCAACTTTAGATTAGTAGTTTTTTAGTTGATATTCCCGCCCATGCCTACCTATAATTTGCCTATAAGGGGACAACTGCCGAAATGGCCTTCCTAAACAAGAACCAGCCGAAGAACAACAACGGCCCGCACTTCACCGACGACGTATATGCCACGCCGCGCATGATTCGATCCGAAGTCGGGATGTCTTTGATAGACGGCATCTGGTCTGACGTCCTCGCCTACCGCAAGCCTTTCAAGAAGGTCGTTCCCTATTTGAAGAGGATGGACGGATCGCCGTTCCACGCCACATTCACCGAGAAGATCGAGGGAAAGCTGCAGGAAGCGCGCGCAAAGATCGCCGCGATCGACGAATCCTACCGCCAGGCCGCCGAATCCGGCGCCTCGGCGAAGCAAGACGCCGACAAGAAGCTCTCCTACGCCTGCCTAAGGCACCTAAGCAATCACCTGGTGCCGATGGTCAACGAGTTCTCCCTGCTGTCGATACTGTCGGGGACTTTCCACGACGAGGACAAGCGCCTGTCGCATTACCCTCTCTACCTTAAGCTGCTCCGCAACCTGCCGGGCAGCTTCGGCGGAGACTACGAGGATTTCCTCGATGGCTGCTCCTTCGCCCTCGGGATGGGAGAGAACCTGTATCGGGCCGATAAGCGGAACCGCTTTTCCTACGCCTACTATTCATCGTGGACCTATGGCGATGGGGTCAACAGCGACGAGATCAGCGGGTTCCTCGATAACCTTTATAACCTGCTGCTAAGCGAATACGACCCGCTGCTGAAGTCGCTTTTCGCGATCTTCTACCTGGATTTCGTCAGGCCATTCGCCGCCAATCAGGACATGCTGAGCGCCATCATCGCCAAGCAGGCCCTCAAGCCGCTCGCCCCCAATTGCTATCAGTTCCTGCCCTTCGAGGGGGTGCTGCTGCAAAGCGCCGACTACACCGATCGGGCCAAGCAGGCCGCCTCCGAGGGCGACATCACCTATTGCCTGCTGTTCCTGCTCGATAGGCTGGCCAAGAATCTGGAGGAGATGGGGCTGACCCTCTCCCAAATCGAGGCTATGCCCGAGGCGAAGGAGGCCGAGCCCGAGGTTGAGGAAGCAATGCAGCCCAGCCAGCCCGAGCCCATCAATGAGGAAGAGAAGGCCGTAGAGGAACCGGATGAGGCGCCGTCGGCGCCGGAGGTTGCGCCCCCGCCCAAGAAGGAGGTCGAGGAGCTCAAGCCCAAGCGGGTCGAAGCCAAGGTCGAGCGGATCGCCTCGATCGGCAGCGAGGAGTTCGGCCGCAGCGCCATGACCCCGCCGAAGTCGTCCTTCTCCGACAAGGAGATAAAGCAGCTTGCCCGCTACATAGAGGAAACCCACCCAATGCTGCGCAAGTCGCAGGCCGCCTTCTATGCCTCGCATTGCTCAATCGGGCGCTACTACACGATCTCCGACTACAAGTCCTGCGCGAAATGCGCCTACGAGACCGCCCGGACCTCGATGGACCGGCTGGCCGAGGAAGGGCTCTACAAGAAGCTCAAGCTGAAGAACAAATACGTCTATACCCCGCGACGCAGCGGGGAGGAGGAATGAATATGACCCACATCGTAAACGCCTATGCCATGGCCAGCTGGCTCGTTCCGGTGATCCTAGTCGCCGTCTTCGGCGTCATCGTCATCGCCGTTATCCTGCTGAAGCGCCACGTGAAGTTCTTCCAGTCCGACGAGAAGCCGAAGTCCGACAAGGAGATCGCCTCCGAGGAGCTCGACCGCCTTCTTGAGCCGGTCGAGGAATTCAAGGAAGACGTCGCCGACGAGGAAGCCAAGGAAGAGAGCAAGTCCGACATAGACGAATGAGGCCCATCGCCTGTTACGTCCATATTCCGTTTTGCCGGAGCATCTGCCCTTATTGCGATTTCCCGAAGGTCTATTACCGATCGGATTGGGCCGATTCCTACCTCGACCGCCTGCTGCTCGAGCTAAGCGATTGCCCGCATAGCGAGTTCAAGACCCTCTATTTCGGCGGCGGCACCCCGACGGCATTGCCTCTAGATGGCCTAGTAAAGGCCCTAAAGGCTTTTTCTTTGCGGCTAAGCCCGGGCGGGGAGTTCTCGGTCGAGGGCAATCCCGAGTCCTTCACCCCGGAACTTTGCCAGGCGCTCTCCGAATCGGGGGTCAACCGGGTTTCCATCGGGGCGCAGTCGTCCGATGGCAAGCTGCTTGGAACGCTTGGCCGCACGCATCGGTTTTCCGACGTGGAGCGGGCGGTCGATAACCTGCTTTCCGCGGGGATATCCAACATCAACCTCGACCTCATCTACGCCGCGCCGGGGGAGTCGGTGGACGAGGCAAGGCGCGACGCCGAAAGGTTCGCGCTGCTCCCGATAACCCACCTTTCGTCGTATTCGCTGATCCTAGAGCAGGGCACCTGCTATAGCGCCGAGGGCATAAAGGAGGCGAGCCAAGACGATCAAGCCGAGCAATTCCTCACCATAAGGGATGCTTTGGAAGCGGGCGGATTCCGCCAATACGAGGTATCCAGCTTCCAGCGGGGAGGACACGAGTGCGCGCACAACAAGGAATATTGGAAGGGCCGGCATTACCTAGGGTTCGGAATGGGGGCCTCGGGCTTTCTGCCCAATGGGCATTACCGAAACACCCGCAGCCTTTCCCGTTACCTGCGCCTCGGGCCCTGCCCCGAGTTCGACCCCGAGTCGGCAAAGGACAGGATCGAGGAGTATCTGCTCACCAACCTGCGGCTGCTGGAGGGATTTGAGCTGAGCGAGTTCGAATCGCTTTTCGGGGCAGAGGCGCTGCAAAGCCTTCGCATCAAGGCCGCCAAGCCGATATCCGAGGGGATACTTAAGGAGGAATCGGGCCGCCTTTTCCCGACGAAGGACGGGATATTGCTGCTTGATTCGGCCTTGGTGGACCTATTCTAGGATAATTTGGCACTCCGCCCTTGACAGTGCCAAACGCTCCCCTATAATTTCTTTAGCAATCGGGTAGTCCGACTGCCAAGGAAGCAAGCGATGACAAGGACAGAGTCGATACTAAAGCTCATAGTCGAGCACTTCATAAAGACCGCTCAGCCCGTGGGGTCGCAGACCCTCCTCGACGCCTACCACCTGGATTGCTCATCGGCGACCATCCGCAACGAGATGAACGCTCTTGAGAAGGACGGGTACCTGGAGAAGACGCACACCTCTTCCGGCCGCGTTCCGTCGAAGAAAGGCTATGTCTACTACGTCGAGCACCTCCGCGATGAGCGGGTGGACTCGAAGGTGAAGAACGCCCTCGAGACGGTGCTCAGCCGCCAGGCCCAGACGGTCGAAGAGGTGATAAGGCAGTCGTGCGAGATACTCTCGAACATGACCAACCTCGCCTCGGTCGTCCTCGGCCCGAAGGTCGAGCAGGAGAAGCTGCTGTCGATTCAGCTGATCCCCCTCTCGCCCACCACGGCCACGGCCCTCTTCGTGACCGACCAGGGATACGTCGAGAACAAGACGTTCATGCTCCAGGAAAGCATATCGATGGACGACGTCAAGTCGGCGGTCGAGATGCTGAACGAGCGGCTCACCGGGACCCCAATCGGGGAAGTGGTTGACAAGATGGAGGCCATGAAGCCGGCCCTAACCGATTACATGGTCGGGGTCGGGGCGATCTACAACGCCCTGTTCCAGGCCTTCGCCAAATTCGCCGCCGAGAGGATGAACCTATACGGCAAGAGCAACCTGCTGAGCCAGCCCGAATACCAATCCGACGCCGGCAAGCTGACCAAGCTGCTGGGGCTCATCGACAACCCATCCGAGCTACGGGAAGCCCTAAGCGACTCCCATGAGGCCGGCGAGGACGGGATCCACATCAAGATCGGCGACGCCTCGGGGCTAGACGACGTCGCGATGGTCTCGGCCAAGGTCGCCCTCCCCGGCATGGAGAAGGCGACGATATCCCTCCTCGGCCCCAAGAGGATGGACTACGACAAGGCGATGTCGCTGCTCAGTTACGTCGCTGAGCGCCTCGACAGCTATTTCGCCGGGGGGAAAGGAAGCGAGGAAGCCAAATGCCAGAACAGAAAGACGCCAAGCCCGAAGCCAAGCAAGAAGAGCCCGGGCGGCAAGAAGAGATGAAAGACAAGGAAAAGCAGGGCAAGAAGACCCGCGAGCAGGAGCTCGCCGAGGAGCTGGAGAAGGCCAAGGCCGACTCCGACCACTGGAAGAACGAGTACTACCGGGCGTTTGCCGACACACAGAACCTCCGCAAGTCGCTTGAGGAGGACGCCAGGAACGAGCGGCGCTACTGCGCCGAGGGGTTCCTCGCCGGGCTGCTCCCATCGCTAGACGCGTTCCACATCGCGCTGCAGAACGAGCCCCCAAGCGAGGAGACCAGGAACTACCTGGTCGGGTTCCGCTACATCTACAACCAGTTAGTAAAGTCGCTCACCGACGAGGGGGTGACCGAGATCGCCCCGAACAAGGGCGACCCCTTCGACCCAGATAAGATGCACGCCGTCGAGGTCAAGGAGGACGATACCCTCCCGCCGAACTCCGTGCTCGAGGTCATGGCCAAGGGCTACAAGCTCCACGACCGGCTCATCCGCCCGGCCATGGTAAGCGTTAGCAAAGCCAAGGAGGAGGCCAAGCCCGAATCCGAGGACGCGGATAAGGAAGAAGAAACCAAACAGGCCGCCAAGGCCTAAGGAGGAATAAACACTTATGGCAAAGGAAATCATCGTAGGCATCGACCTAGGCACCACCAACTCGGTCATCAGCTACATGCAGAGCGATGGCAAGGTCAAGGTCATCCCCAACCCGGAGGGCACCAACACCACCCCGTCGGTCGTCGGCTTCAAGTCAAGCGGCGAGGAGATCGTCGGCAACGCCGCCAAGCGCCAGGCCATCACCAACCCGGACACCGTCTCCAGCGCCAAGCGCAAGATGGGCACCGCCGATAAGTTCCACATCTCCTGCCTCAACAAGGACTACACCCCGCAGGAGATCTCGGCCAAGGTCCTCGCCTATATGAAGGACTACGCCGAGAAGAACATCGGCCAGCCGGTCAAGAAGGCGGTCATCACCGTCCCGGCTTACTTCAACGACG
>DVMV01000024.1 GCA_018714785.1 Candidatus Alloenteromonas pullicola | reverse complement strand
AATACCCTTCAAAACCCGATGTAAAATTTATGCACAAAATGGCACAGTTTTGGCACAATCAAAAACAAAAACCCTCGATAAATTCGAGGGTTTAATGCTAATGGAGCAGGTGGCGGGAATCGAACCCGTGTGGCCGCCTTGGAAGGGCGGTGCTCTACCATTGAACTACACCTGCGCTGGCGGACCATGCGGGATTCGAACCCGCGATCTCTTCCGTGACAGGGAAGCATGTTAGGCCGCTACACCAATGGTCCGTGCGGGGTAGAATATATCATAAGTGGGGGCGGCGGTAAACTTTTATTTGCTTTGCCGGCTGCGGAATCCTTTAATCTGCCCGCCGAATCAATATAAAATCGGCGTATATGAGAATGCCAAGGTTGACCATGATAATCGCATCGGTTGGGCTATGCTCCTGCTCGATACTGAACTCGGTGATGACCGAGGCCCAATGGAAGGGCGCTTTCGACCCATCCAGGTTCGTCGATTTCACTTTGGACGGGAAGCTCACCTCCTCGGGTGAGGAGCTTGCCTCCTTCGCTTTGCTTGCCGATGGGGAGCAGGCCTCTTGGAACGTCAGCTATCCGGATGAGGATTTCTATTATGATTTGAGCATCGAGGAAGGCGCTTTGTTCCCTTCTTTAGTCGCCACAGTCGACCTCCGACCATTATTGGGGCTATTCGCCGACAGCTTCTCCGATTATGGCTATTACTTCGGATCCTATATGTCCACGCTTGCCCAATCGGGGATTGAGCGCGCCTGCGACGCCGCCGAATCTTTGGGCGGGATCGTCGAATTCCTTTCCTTGCCCGATTCGGTGGAGTCCGAGGTGCTTTTCGACGGGGCGCTTCGGGTCTCAAAAGTCGATTTGAAGTTCGGCGGCGGATCATATAGCCACCATTCGGCCTCGAGCGCTTCCGCGCCTTTGGAGCTTAGCCTTAGCTTCACCTCCTATGGATCGACTGCTTTGCAGTAGTGGTGCCGAATAACGAAATAACGTCAATCAAAATTGTTTGGTTGACATATTTTAGCATTGACGTTCGTCGTTGCTTCCCATTAAAGTATTCCAATGTGAGGTAACGGAATGAACAAGAACTGCATATTTCTATTTGCCATAGTTGCCATCGGGCTTTCTGGCTGCGCGTTTGGCACTTCTAGCGGCGACGTGCCCCAAGCCCCGGTCGAGGTCAGCGAGCAGGAATGGGTGGACGCATTCGACGAGAACAGCTTCCGCAACGTGACGGTGGTTGAGACCGCCGCTCTTGTAGGCGAGGTGACCGGCGACGGCGACTATTACCTAGCCACCGGCACCATGACGCTCAAATTCGCCGCCGGGGAAGCCGACACGATAACCGACGTGGTCATCGACGGCGATCCGCTCGTCGAGAGCCGTTACTACCGGGAAACCGGCGATGGATTTAAGATGTACTACTTTAGCGAGTACAATGAGTATGTCGCCTCGGCTAACCCGTTCACCTTCCCGACGGCCATGATTCCTTGGGCCTCGGCTTATTCGGATTTCGATTATGATGATGGGGCATATTCGCTTGCTGGGGCCGATTATTCCGATTCCTTCTTCGGGACGGGGGCGAGCATCGACGTCGAGATCCGCTTCAACGAGCAGAAGAAGATCGGCAAGGTCGTGCTCTCCACGGATAACGTCAAGGGGTCCGGGGCCGGATTGACCGTCACCATCGACTTCACCGATTACGGCTCGACGGTGCTCGACCGCAACTATTGAGATAACTCATCGGGGCGGGTTGCTGCCGCCCCTTTTCCTTGCCTTGGCGCGCGGTGTAATATCTTATTTGGAGGCAATCAATGAACCTAAGAATCCCCGTGGCGCTTTTGGCCATACCGCTATGCTCCTGCTCAATCGTCTTCAACGGCATCTCCAAAGGCGGATCGACCGTCGATGAGCAGCAATGGACGGCGGCGTTTTCCGCCGAGGGGCTCGACAACGTTACGATCTTCCAGACCAAGACGGTGGCGATGACCATCCGCGGCGAGGCCGATGAGAAAACCATGAGCGCCACCGGCGATTCGCGCGCTAAATACGTTTCCGGCGAAGCCGACATCACCACCAAGCAGAACACCGACGGCAAGCTGAAGCAAACCGAGTCGAAGATCAGGAAGGACGATAATGGGGGCTATGTCGCAACCACCACCTCCGATGGGCAGACCACCGAGGCCCCTCATGCCGGGCCGGCAAACCCGTCACTTTCTTTCTCCGCCTTCGCATCGGGATATGCCTCTTACGAGAACGTCGGCGGCATCTACCAAAACGAACTCGATTCCTCCGAAGCGCTGGAGGTGATCGTCGGGATGGACCTTGGGCTGGAGGTAAGCGGCGACGGGGATGGCGGTCTTTCGGGGATCGCGCAGCTGACGTTCGACCAGAGCCACCGCCTGAGCAGGATATTCGTGTCCATAATCGGCCCCTTCGTATCGGTTGAGAACGGAGATGGCGAGCCTGAGCCGGTAATCACAATCGACCGATTCGTCGTCTCCTGCTCTTTCTCCGAATACGGAACGACGGAGCTAAGCGCTTAGGCAGCAAAAAAGCCACCGCGAGGTGGCCTTTTCTTCTCTCAATATCCGAGGAACTTCTCTAGCGATTCCTTCGGGCGGTAGCCGACGCTGGTCGCGACGATCTTCCCGTTCTCGTAGACGAATAGGGCGGGGATGGAGTAGACGTTGAGCCTCGCGGCCGGCCCGCCGACCTTGTCGACGTTGACGCGCAAGACGGTCAGCTCGGGATGCTCGTCGGCGATCTGCTTGATTATCGGGGTGAGCATCTGGCACGGCCCGCACCAGTCGGCGTAGAAGTCGACCAGGACCTTGCCGGTCTTGGTGAGCTCATCGTATTCCATTTCGGTGGCTATTTCTTTTTCCATTGGGGTTGTTTCCTCCTTGTTCAGTGAAATATTAAATAGAATATTGCGTAAATCAAAGCAAGATGCACCGGGAAATACGAATAGGACGCAATCCGGAACCATTTCGAGTCGTATCCGCGCTTCCCGGAATAGAAGTAGATCAATATGATGGCGAGCAGGCCGTACGACTGGACCGACATCGACCAAGGGTCGAAGATGCCGTCTGCCAGGTAGCTTATTCCCCAGAAGGCCAGGGTCGCGGCGAAGAAGAACAGCGACCCGATGACGTTCTCCGTCCTCCTTCCCTGATAGGTTTCGGGGAAGACGTCCTTCGCGATCCCGAGTTGGTCGCACATCGGCTTGGATAGGGCGTAGGCGATGGGGCGGGCGTAATAGAACCCGGTCGCGAGCAACAACCCGTACACCGAGTATCCGGGGCGGAGGAACTTGGGGAACCAGAGGACCGAGATGTTGACCGAGTAGGCCTCGTATACGTCGAGCGAGTAGGCCAGCAGAATCACCGATAGGGGGATCAGGGCGTACAGCTTCTTGGCCTTCGGCAGCGTCAGGCAGGTAAGGAATATCCCGCACAGCAATAGGTCGGTAAGCGGGTCCGCCTCGCCGTCCAACCCGCTGATGACGCCGTTGGTCCCGTAGATCAGTATCGTCTGAACGATGGTCACGAAGGCGAAGACGATGGCGATCCTCCCCATGTACTTCCACCGGTTGTGGCTGTGCCTGATTCCCTCGGCCAAAAGCAGGGCGAACAGCGGGAAGGCGAGCCTGCCTATGCAGCGGCAGACATACGCCGCCATCTCCAGCGTCCCGTTGGCCCCGGCGTACATCATAAGGAAGAGGCCGACGTGGTCGACGGTCATGAAGAGGAAGGCGCAGATCTTGAGGAAGAACCCGCTAAGGGGAAGCCTTTTTCCGTATTCGTCCATCAGGGCAGTACCTCCGTAAGCAAGGCGAAGGAATTATACAGGATGTGGGCGGTGGTCGAGCATTCGATGCCGAATTTGTCGTAGGCGATGGTTAGGCAGACGCCGCCGATGAGGTAGGAAGGGAGATTGACCAGCTCGATTATCGCCGGTTCGGCGGTCCCGAGCTTGTCGAACCCGAAATGTATCAGGGCAAAGACCACGATGGTGACCGCGTATCCGATCGGCTTTCCAAACCTCGAGCTGAGGCCAAATAGTCCGACCCGGTAGCCGAGCTCCTCGGTCAGCGGGCCGATCAAGGCGAACACTATGAACCCAACCGCTGGGTAGGCGAGGATCATCTGGTTGAGCGCGGACTGGTTGGCGTTGGTCGTGCCGGCTTCGATTCCAAGCGCGGCGTAGACCGGGATGATAACCAGGGAGTAATACCCGATCGCGGCCACGACCATGATGGCGGCGAAGGCCAGCCCCATCAGGACGTGCTTCCATTTTTTGAAGCAGAGCAGCAGGTCTTTGCACGACCCCCAGAGCAACAGCAGCATGCCGGCGAGCAGCAGCGTATAGGGGATACCGTTTGAGAGCATCAGGTAGCCGGGGGTCTTGGCGAAGGCCTCGTCATCCCCGGCGTGGATCGATAGCGCCAGAACCGAGACTATCAGCGAGAGCACGGTCAGCCCAACCAGCGAAAGGGCCATCAGCCCGGCCTGCTTCTGCATGCTAAGCATCAGGAAGTTGCGGAACGACCTCCCCGCCTCGGCGAAATCCGATTCGCGCCCGCAGTTGGGGCAGGCCGCGAATTGGTTATCCATCGACTCGCCGCAGCGCTCGCAGCGGTGGTATCCGAAATATGTCTTCATGCGCGATATACTAGCACGCGCGGGCTATGCGGCCAAATCGTCTTTCGGCCCCGGGCCGGGTAATCGATCAACGCAGCGGCCTTTTGCGGGGAATATGGCCAATCCGCCGCCTTTCCAACCGCGCGATGGAGCTGGACTATGGACCGAAGTCCGCTTTGGGTAACGGTCAACCATCGGCTGCGAGCGCGAAATCCGTCAACAAACACGCGCGAAAATGCTTTTTGTTTTCCGCCTGATGGCGGATAATGCTCTTGTATGGATATTAATCTGTTGGGATCTGCCATCAACGGTGAGCAGATAGTTTCTATAATCCAGCTGGCCGCCAACATCGCCTTCTATTCCATCCTCGGGATCTTGGTGATCGCCTTCCTATGGGGGCTGCTGCAGGGCTGGCGATACGGCACCTACCACATGGTGTTCATCGGAGTATTGGTGGCGCTTGGCCTGGTCACCCTCGGACCGGTGGTGGACGCCATCTCCGGCTACGACCTATCCGGAATCATCACCAATCCGATAACCGTTCAGATCCAAGGGCACTCGATTACCGTCAACGTCACCACGATATCCGACACCCTGACGTCGTTTTTCGACCAGCTTCTGCGGGCCTATGGGGTGGCGGCCTCAAGCGATGACATCGTCGCCTATTCCCAAGCCCTCGCCGGCTCGGTCCTGAAGCTGGTGCTGATTTTCGCCGAGGGCATCATCATCGCCATCCTCGGGTCGCTGCTGGTCTGGATACTCTGGCATATCTGCTTCAAGTTCCTATTCGCCAGGAAGCGCCCAGTCGAGACCTATCCAAGCGGCGATACCTCCGAACCGGTGATCGTCAAGCGGCGCCCCAAGCGCAGGCTGCGCCTGCTCTCCGGCGTGGAGCAGCTTGCGGTGGCCACGGTGTGCATGGCCATGATCGTCGCCCCCCTCAGCTCGGTGGTCAACACCATCTCCAAGAACCTTGAAGTCGACAAAGGGGCCTCTGAGCAGGATGAGACGGTGGGGCTGGTCTATGACTGCCTTGACGCCTATGAGAACTCGATCTTCGCCAAGGTTTTCTTCTCGGTTGAGGGCCAAGACGGGACCCAGACCATCGATTCGCAGCTCATATCCTTCCTCACCAGCACCAACAGCGGCGACATCAAGATTGATGTCTTGAGCGAGCTCGCCTCGATCGCCGAGGTCGGAACCAGCGTCATCAACTCGGGATTGCTGTCGATGTTCTCCGCTGACGGCACCAAATGGAGCACCCTCATCGCCTCGACCCTAATCCCAACCCTGCTGCAGCAGGTCGCCTCGGTGGAGCTGGTGCGGGTCGCCCTTCCGATTGCCGTCTCGATCGCCCTGAACATCGATCAGGTCAAATCGATACTCGGCGAGGATGCCGTATCCTATATCAGCTCGGCCAACTACGATTACGCCGACGAGCTCGAGAACCTATCCGATTTCTATGTTGATTTGCTCGATTCCGGATTCTTCGACGTGATCGTCGACGAGGTATCGAAGACCCCGATCATCGACCTCAGGCAGCTATTCTCGATCTTCAAGGACCAGGAGGCCTACGACGCATTCCACAGCGCCCTCTCCAAGGCCGACAGCGATTTCATCAACCACCTGCTGGCCGGGGCGGTCTACACCATGGCCACCAAGGATGGATCTACCCCGGGGGAAGGCGAGCTGAGCCTCGCCAGCTTCCTACCCAGCGAACCCGATGGGTCGATCTCCTATAAGAAGGTCGCCCAGACGAAGTGGTTCGATGAGCTCGGCCTTGTCTACGACGCGTTCTATTCGCTCGTCGGCATCGACAAGGAGCAGATGGAAGGCCTATTCGACGAATTGCCGACCATCGGGGGCAGCAGCTCGCCCAAGGCCGCCAAAAAAAGCGGCGAAGGCCAATCCGGGACCATCCTCGACAAGGCGCTTAATTTCGTCGTGGACCACTCCGCCGAGATAGTCGAGGTCATAGTCGGCAAGCGCGATGCCTCGGGCAACCCGGTCGAGGTAGGGGAAGACGGGATATCCACCTCGAAGAAGAGCCTTCTGGATTCGCAGCTGATCGGCAACGCCCTCGACGACCTGCTCCCGTTCGCCCAGAAGCAGCTAGACGCCGCCAACCTGCCTTTTGACCTCGACCTATCCGAGGCCGAGTCCGAGCTTGTGAGCTACGACTCCGGGGCCACCCGCATCAACTTCAAGCGCGAGCTCGGCTCGATACTCGACCTAGTCTCCGACTTCGCCTCAACCGAATCGGGCAAGGCTTTCCTGCTCGACGTAAAGGGGCTGGAGGGCATCAACTTCGACCCCGATGGGAAGCTCTATTCCATCGACGAGGGCCTGCTTGACGCCCTCATCGATTGCCTGCCAAACGCCGACAGGTCGGTCATCCTCTCCTCCAACCTTCCGACGATCGCCGAGGGGGCTTTGAAGAACGTCCCCCTTCAGGAATATGGCATCGAGCACCTCGACTTCGAATGCGATTCGCTCGGCTCGGAGATCTCCAAGCTCCTCAAGATCGCCAAATACTGCCCGGTGCTTGTCAGCAGCTTCGCCAAGTTCGAATCGATGGGCACCTCGACCATGACCTCGCTGATCGTCGAGGCCGAAGACGAGTTCGCCTACATCCTAGACGCCATCCTCTCCTCGAAGATCATCAACCCGGTCATCGACGGGAAGCAAAACGTGAACTTCTGCAACCTTGTCAACACGCTCATGGAGAAAGTGGGGGACGCGGTGTCCTTCGAGCCCCTGACCCCCGAGGATCTGCCCAGCAACCTCACCTCGGAATACGACGACGATGGGAACATAACGGTCAAGGGCGAGACCTACTTCCTTGTGGACGCGCTATGCAGCGTCGTGAGCTCCGGATTGGTCGAGAACCTCTCCTCGATCACCGGCGGGGACGCCAACCAGGCCGTCTCGGCCCTATCCCGGGTCGACATCGCCTCGGTGTTCGAGTCGATAGGGAATTCGCAGCTGCTTTCGAAGATGGCGGGGCAGGCCTTGGACGGCTACATCATCAAGCCCCTGTTCGGAGATGACACGGAGGGCGTCTCCTTCACCAACATCACCGATTGGAAGGCGGAGGGGGAGGCCATCGAGTCGATCATCGCCTTGGCCGCGAAGGGCATCGACCTGTCGAACCTCGATTTCTTCGCCATCGGCCCCAACGTCGGGGAGCTGCTGACCCGGCTCGCCGACTCGGGGATATTCACCTCCCGCGATGGGGAATACCTCTTCCCCAAGTTCCTCTACAACAAGCTCGTCGGCTCCCTCAGCGGCGACGCGCTTTCCTATTTCCTGGACCCGAACGACCAGGTCGACCCAGCCAGCCTGACCACGCTTGAGCAGAAGAAGGAGCACACCGAGCTGCTCTACCACGACATGGTCGAGTCGCTCAGCGAGCGCGGGGATTGGACCGGCGCGGAAGGCGAGATATCGAAGGTCAGCGACATCCTCGACGCCATATCGTCGATCGGCGGGCTCAGCGCGATATCCAGCTTCTCCTACGAATCGCTGCCCGGGATGGAGAAGGCGATGGGCGCCCTCGCCACCTCGAGGTCGCTCGGCCGGGTCGTCCTCTACAACGGCCTGCACGCCGCGATCGGGGGACTAAGCGACGAGGCCTCGACCCCGGAGATCGACTTCTCCTGCATCAACAGCGCCTTCTTCCTGCACTTCGACGGCGAGGACCTGAGCCTTGGCTACCCGAGCCTAACCGACGGGGATATGGCGGCCAACCAAGAGGAGGTCGCGACCCTTTTCGCCGCCCTCGACGTGATATTCGACCCATCCTACGGAATCTACAAGGACGGGCAGGTCAACTTGGATGACATCAACCTCGGCACGATAAACAGCGAGTTCCAGCTCCGCCCGCTGCTGGAGAGCGCCTCCTCCTCGAAGCTTCTATCCACCGCCGAGGAGGGCAAGCGGCCGGTGTTCAAGCAGCTGGTCGACTACGTCCTGGCCACCTCGACGATCTACGGGGAGCGGGAATCCGGGCAGGACTATCAGGAGTTCATCGCCTCGCCGATAAACGAGTACACCAAGAAGTCGATCCGCACGATCGTCGACGGGGTGGACGATGGCGAATGGGACCTCGAGATCTCGATTATCTGCGACATCGTCGACTCGGCCCAGAAATCCGGGCTGGTCGGCTCCGACGGCGGGCTGAACCTCGACTCGGTCTCCGATCCGGCCACCTTCTTCGGGACCGGGGCGCAGAAGCAGGGGAAGGTGGACGGCCTGAAGTCCATCTTCAACGATCTGAATTCGTCCTCCCTTTTCTACCGCGCCATACCGACGATGCTCGAGAAAGCCTTCAAGGGCGAAAACAACGGCCACAACCACCTGTTCGGGGACGCGAGCTTCGCCAACAACTTCCTCAACTATGCCGATCCGTACTTCGACGCCCAGGAGGGCGGGGATGACTATGGGATGTACCCTGACGGCGAGACCGACAACCTGGTCGACATGCTCGCCGACCTGGCCGAGTGCTCCGACTTCACCCTCAACGACCTCTCGACCATCGACTCAGCCGCCATAACCGACGCCTTGCAGAAGATGATGCAGAGCCACGTCTTCAACCAGACGGTAGGCGAGGACGGCGTCACCTCCTTCCAATACCTCGTCTCGGACCTGCTTTGCTTCGACGCCATCAAGGGCTACCTTTACTTTGAGGAAAGCCCGAAGGATCGGGCGCTGGATAGCGAATACGCATCCTACGAAAAGGCCGGGGAGGCCGATGCCGACGTCCGCGCCAAGGCCCGCTATTTGGTCGCGACCGTCATGCCGAGCATCCAGCCGGGCGGGGCTTCCGAAGCCTCTATGCGGCAGGGGGGCGAAGCCATCGCCTCGCTGGGCGAGGTGCTCTCGCTTTTGCAGTCTGACGATATGTACTCGATCCTCTCCGACGGCGTCCTCGACGTCAACGCCATCCGGCCGAGCGTCTTCGCCTCGTTGCTGACCACGCTCAACGACTCGCCGCTTTTCTACGACCTCGTGCCAAACATAATCCACACCATGGTCAACTCCGGGGAGTCGTTCGCCATCGAGGGCATCGACTTCTCCTCCGCCAACGTCTTCTACCAGTACTACCAGCAGGATGGCAAATCCCGCGTCGGCGGCCCCGACTGGAACGCGAGGTACGACGATTCCGAGATCTATCTGCTCAGCTCCGCCCTTTCCTACATCGGGCGCAACTCCGACCTGTTCTCCTCCTCCGGCCTCGCCGACCTCTCGACCCTCGACCCGATGGTCCTCCGCTCGATCTTGGTGGACATGGAGAACAGCTACGTCTTCAACCTGCCTTTCTCTTCCTCCTACCTATCCGACGCCGGGATAAGCCTGCAAGCCGGCTGGGGGAGCGATGGCTACGCCTTTAACGACCTCACGGTGTTTGAGCAGCTGATGTACCTCATCTACGACGACACCGGCCTCGCCTCCAACTCCTTCTCCATGAGGGATTACCTGCAGATCTACCTCGATCACCCGCAGGACGGGTATAAGCAGATGCTCCACGACTCGATCCTCTCCTTCCGCGACTCGGCGACCCATAGCTGGGGCGAGGAGATCAACTCCCTAACCACCGACGGGCGGAAAGGGGGATTGCTCGACCTCGTGCTCAACAGCGACCTCGTCGACCAAGACGGCAACCTCAGCCTCGATAGCCTCACCTCCATCGAGCCCGACACGCTTTCCGGCTTCATGGAAAGGGCGGCCCGGCTTGAGGTCGTCCCCAACCTGCTGCCGAACAAGCTCGGGCAGGTATTCGAGCAGGTCGACCTCGGCAGGTTCACGACCGTGACCGGGACCTTCTTCGCCGACGGGGAAGGCTATTTCGATCTGACGCCGTTTCTCACCGGGGGCGGCCGGGCGATAAGCCTCACCGCCGATTCGATAGGCCAGACCGCGCCATTGCTTTACGTCGACGGGCTCGATGAGCCGATCGACCTCTCCGCGCAGGGCCTGGTCGAGGGCAACGCGGCGGATCTTTCCAACTTCGCCTCGCCCTCGAGGATAAAGCTATCCCCGAACGAGGAGCTCACCTTGGCCTACGACCTCTCCGACTACCACTTCTCCCAAACTGACCTGCGCGAGGTCGACCTCGACCTGATCAGGAACCTCCTATACTCCATCTACGACGAGCAGAATGGCGCCTACGTTAGCTTCGAGGGCGACACCCCGCTTAAGAACCTGCTTGACGCCGGGCTGGAAAGCCTCTCGCTGCTGGAGTTCTACCAGCAGTCGACCATCTTCGATAAGGAATACTCCGCCTCCGGGCTGCTGCCATCCGAGATCGCCCCCGATTCCCCAATCGAGGCCCGCGAATACGCGCTCTACAGCATCTTCACCGTCAACCAGAGCATCGACTTCGGATCCGGGCTGCTGATCCCGGTCCAGGCGTCGCTTTTCTCCCACCTCGACCTCGACGGCAGCGGGATGGCTGGGTCATTGGTGACGTTGAATAGCCTCATCGGGCGTAGGGGCGACGGAAGCTACCCCGACCTATCCGGCGACGCCGCTTACCTTGATGGCAACCTGGTGTCGATCATAGCCCTCGAGGGGTACGCCAAGGCGGTCTCCACCGTGCTCTCCGCCTCCTCCGGGCATCTCGCCGCCTCCGCGATAAAGGCCATCAACTCCTCCTTCCAGTCGCCCAACGTCGAGGTCGCGGGGCAAAACGTCGGCTTCACCACCGTCGCCTCGGCCTTCGACGTCTCCTCGCTTTGGGCGGAGCGAAAGCCGGCCTTCTTCCAGTACATCCTCGCCGGGGAGATCGAGTCGATCGCCGCGAACACGCTCTCCTACCTGGATTGCTCGCAGCTGTTCTCGACCTCATTCGACGGGATCGAGATGCCCAGCGGCCCCTATCGAATCGAGGCCTTCGGGGGGCAAGACGCGTCCTTCCTCACCGCGATCGACGACCTGGGGAAAGTCATCGACGGAACCTACGCCGATCCCTTCCACAAGGCCTGCCTGGCCTATGGGAAGAGCGACGGCAACCCGCTATCCTCACGCCAGGACGCCCTAAGGTCCTTCGGCGACTACGCCGGCGAGCGGCGGATCCTCGCCGACATGCTCTACCTCGGCTTGGTCTACGACTCCACCGCCCATGATCAGGACGACTTCATGGCCTACGTCACCAATCTTGAGGGCAGCGACATGCTCAACGCCATCGCCGGGACGCCGGCGCTATTCTCCTACGAGGCGGCCGCGGGCCTGCTAATATGAGCGAGCGCTATATCTATTCCCCCTCAAACGGGGAATCGGAGATGCTCGGCTCGAGGTTCCTCGCCTACGCCTTCCCCTGCCAGTCCTTCGAGGAAGCCAAGGGGCTTCTAGAGGAGGTGGTGGAGGCCAACAAGAAGGCCGCCCACATCCCATATGGCTACCTCGGCCCTGACAAGGAGGCCTATTCGGAGGATGGCGAGCCCGCCAATTCCAGCGGCCGCCCCTTGCTCGACCTGCTTCGGGGCGAGGGCATATGCGGACTGGTGGCCGTGGCTAGGTATTTTGGCGGGAGGAAGCTCGGGGTCGGCAACCTCCGCCGGAAGGTGGTGGAGGCGGCCAAAGCCGCCTTGTCTAGCTGCCGCTACGCCGTGATGTCGGTCCGCTATTCCCAGTCCTGCAGCCTGCCATACTCCGAGTTCGAGCAGCTTTCCCGCTTGGCGTCTAGGCTGGGGCTTAGCATAGAAAGCGCTACCTATGGGGAAGAGGTTTCCTTCCGTCTTATAAGCGATGGTATGATAGACCCAGCCATCGCCTTCCCCCCGCTTAGGGGGAGGCTGGGCGAGAAGGAGCAGATAAGCTCGCTACAGGAGGTCGCCGATGCACATCAATGAACTGCAGTCGCGCCGCGCCGCGCTATTCGACAAGATGGAGGACGAGAGCTTCGCCCTTGTTTTCGCCGGCAAGCCCAAATGCCTCTCGGCCGATCAGGACTACCCTTTCGAATCCAACCGCAACTTCTTCTACCTCACCGGGATAAACCAGGAGGGGTCGTCGCTGCTGCTGATCAAGCGGGGCGCCGAATGCCGGGAGTTCCTCTTCATCTCGCCCTACGACGAGACCAAGGAGAAGTGGTACGGCAAGAAGCTCACCCCCGAGGAGGCGAAGCTCGTCTCCGGGGTCAACAACGTGCTGCTGACCCCCTATCTGACCTCGAGGCTTGACCGCCTCCTGCGCCAGGGGATAGACGAGGAGGCGCCGATGGGGCTCGGGTACTTCGACCTCTCCCCGGAGCTAAAGATCGAGGAGGAGCTCGACGTCAAGGCCTTCGTGGGCTCCCTCCACGCCATCTACCCGGGGCTGCGGGTCGTCGACCTCGCCCCGATGGTCTTCGACCTCCGGGCCAAGAAATCGGAGGCCGAGGTCGGCTGCATCAAGAGGGCCATAGAGCACACCAAGGCCGGGCTGCTCCGGGCCTACAGCCTCATCGCCCCCGGGGCCTATGAGTATGAGCTCTCGCTCGGATTCTTCCAGGCCTCGCAGTCGTCCAACGCCCTAGGGGGGCTGAGCTTCCCCTCGATCGTCGCCTCGGGCGAGAACGGGACGACGCTGCATTACCCCAACCCGCAGAGCAAGCTGAAGGAGGGGACGCTGGTGCTGTTCGACGTCGGCGCGAAGGAGGAAGGCTATTGCGGCGACATCTCCCGCACCATCCCCGTCGACGGCGTCTACTCGCCTCGGCAAAGGCAGCTTTACGAGATCGTCCTCGGCTGCAACAAGGCCGTCATCGGCTTCGCCAAGCCCGGCATCACGCTGCGCGAGCTCAACGCCTTCGCCCGGGACTACCTGGCCCAGCGCTGCCTCGAGGAAGGGGTCATATCGAGCTACGACGACATCGACCGGATATACTTCCATTCGGTGAGCCACCACATCGGGCTCGACGACCACGACCCGATGGACCGCGACAAGCCGTTGGAGGAGGGCAACGTCATATCGGACGAGCCCGGCCTCTACATAAAGGAGGAGGGCATCGGGATCCGGATCGAGGACGACCTCCTCATCACCGACCGCGGGGCCAAGAACCTGTCGTCGTTCATACCGAAGGAGATCGAGGAGATAGAGCATTACTTCGCCGCGGGGAGATAAATGGATACGGAACAAATCGAAGAGCCAAGGAAAGAGCCTGGCAGATTTAAGAAAGCGCTGAAATACATCCAGAACAACCTGATGGTCACCACCAACGGGATGGCCATTGGGCTTTTCGGGACATTGATCATCGGGACGATACTCGGGCTGTTCGCCCAGATCCCCCACATGGAGGCGATCGGCGACTGGGCCGACACCATCAAGGGGCTGATGGGGGCCGGCATCGGCCTCGGGGTCGGATTGTCGAAGAAGAAGCAGGGCGTCGCCTTGGTCGCCTGCCTGGTGGCGGGCGCCATCGGGAACTTCGCCTTCGACTTCTCCTCCGGGGCGGTCAACCTCATCAGCGACCCGCTTTCCTGCTACGTCGCCGTCATCATCTGCCTATTGGTTCTGAAGCTTTGGAACAAGCGCAAGACCCCGGTGGATCTCATATTGATCCCGCTGGTCGGCATCGGCGCCGCGGTGCTTTACTCCTTCCTGCTCGCCGCCTACGTGCACTACATCACCGTCGGGCTGGGCCTATTGGTCGAGCTCTGCTTCAGGAACGTCGTCGTCAGCTTCTTCATGTGCATCTTCGTCTCGGTCATAGTCGGGATGGTCCTCACCGCCCCGATATCCTCGGTGGCCCTTTGCGTCGCCATCTCCATCGGCAACGTCCCGATGGCCGCCGCGGCCGCCTTGATCGGCACCTGCACCCAGATGGTCGGCTTCGCCGCCGAGGCCGCCTACGACAACAAGTGGGGCTCGGTGCTCGCCATCGGCATCGGGACCTCGATGCTCGAGTTCAAGAACATCGTCAGGAAGCCGCTGATCTGGCTGCCGACCTGCATCTGCTCGGCCATATTGGGGCCCTTCGCCATGCTTTTCCCGCTTACGGGCGAGCTTAGCGAGAGCCTGCTCAGCGTCGGCGCCGGCATGGGGACCAGCGGCCTGGTCGGGCCGCTGAACTTCCTCGGGGCCACCGGGTATTCATGGCAGCTGGCCCTGTGGATAATCGGCATCTGCGTCCTGGCCCCGATCGCCTTGACCCTGGCCATCGACTTCCTCTTCCGGAAGCTCGGCTGGATAAAGAAGGGCGATTTCTCCCTGTCCAACGACATCGCCGCCTGAACTGTCCACTATCTATTGGGATGGCTGGCCACCATCCCTTTTTTCGTTTACTATCTAAGCATGAAGAAATACATAATCTCGATCGATCAGGGGACCACCTCCACCCGGGCTTTGCTTCTCGATCTGCAGGGGAAGCCGCTGTACAAGGCGCAGCGGGAGGTCGAGTGCCTCTTCCCCAAGCCGGGGTACGTCGAGCAGAGCGCCGAGAGGATATTCATCTCGGTCATCGACGTGATCAACGAGCTGCTGGTCGTTTCGATGGCCAGCATGGACGAGGTCGCGGGCATCGGGATTACCAACCAGCGCGAGACCGCGGTCGTCTTCGAGCGCGACGGCAAGCCCATCCACAACGCCATCGTCTGGCAATCCAAGCAGACCCAGGCCCTGTGCGACGAGCGCCAGGGGCTATGCGACTTCATCAAGGCCAAGACCGGCCTTAGGATGAACCCTTACTTCTCGGCCTCGAAGGTTCGCTACATCCTCGACGCGGTTCCGGGCGCGCAGCTTCGGGCGGAGCGGGGCGAGCTGCTTTTCGGCACCATCGACACCTACCTCATATACATGCTCACCCGGGGGAAGAGCCACCTCACCGACCCTTCCAACGCGAGCCGCACCTTGCTATTCGACATCCACAGCCTCCGCTTCGACAAGGAGCTTTGCGACATCTGGGACATCCCGATGGCGATGCTGCCCAAGGTGCAGGACAACTGCTCCGACTTCGGCGAGGCGAGCTACCTCCCCGGCCACGTCCACATCTACGGGGTCGCCGGCGACCAGCAGGCTTCCCTTTTCGGCCAGGGCTGCTTCGACGAGGGGGATTCGAAGAACACCTACGGCACCGGCTGCTTCATGCTGATGAACACCGGGGGCAAGCCCATAGAGAGCCAGAACGGGTTGCTGACCACCATCGCCTGGACCGAGGGCGGCAAGCCGACCTACGCCTTGGAGGGTTCCGTGTTCATCGGCGGGGCGATAGTCCAGTGGCTCCGCGACCAGACAAGGTGGTTCCACAGCTCCTCCGAATCCGAGGAATACGCCAAGCGGAAGCCCGACACCGCGGGGATCTACTTCGTTCCGGCCTTCGTGGGGCTGGGCACCCCCTGGTGGAACGACGAGGCCCGGGGCGCGATATTCGGGCTCACCCGCGGGGCGGATCGGCACAACATCGTCCGGGCGGGCCTATACTCGATCGCCTACCAGTCGAAGGACGTCATCGAGACCATGAAGCGCGACACCGGGCTGCAGCTGAAGATGCTCAAAGTCGACGGAGGGGCCTCGGCCAATGGGCTGCTCATGCAGTTCCAGTCCGACATCCTCGGCATCCCGGTCTGCCTGCCATGCGAGCTGGAGACCACCGCCATCGGGGCGGGCTACATGGCCCTGATCGGCGCGGGCATAATGAAAGGCAAGGAAGACGTCAAGCGGTGCATCAGGCAGGGGCGGTGCTACCAGCCGGCGATGGATAAGGAAGAGGCCGACCGGCTCTATGGCGGATGGCTATCCGCGGTCAAGGCCGCGATGGCCTTCAAGCCCTAAGCCCTAGGCAACGAGAAGTCGGCCCGGGCCAGGGAAAGCAATAGCTTCTCGGCCAGCGGCAGGGATGATGCCAGCGACTCGACCATCCCCTTGTATTCGTTGGCCTTGACCCGGTCGATCGGCGTGCCGACCCCATATAGGCAGCATAGCGCCAGGTTGTATGGTATATACGGGTTCCTTTGGCTGTCTTTCAGGCCCTTTTCGAGATCGAGGGAGTGCGAAAGCAGCGCAAAACCCGGCTTCAGGCACCCGAAATCGATGAGCCTCTTGGCCTCCATGGCCAGCGATGAGGAGAAGAACGGCAGATAGCGGCAGCAGGAGGCGCCCTCCCTTTTCCGGCTCGGCGCCTTAAGCAGCATGAAGTGGTAGACGGCCCGCTTCAGGTCGTCCTTGGCGATCCCCTTCCCGTCCCCGCGGTGCATGTAATAAAGGCCCAGCAGGGCGTTGGCGTCGTTGGCTAGGCCTCGGTCGCCCCGGGCGTCCTCGAGGTAGGCGAGCCCCCGCTTGAGGTTGGGCGGCAAGGAATACCTGACCGCCATGTTGGCGTAGGGCGAGGCCCCGAAGACCAGCTCCCCTCCATCCTGCTCGAACAGCGAGAGGAACCCCAGGTGCAGGGCGGATATGGCGTGGATGCGCGACTGCTCCTTCTGATGCTCCCGGTCGGCCATCCCCTCGGTCAGGCGATAGGCGTAGGCGATCGAGGCCACGCCGTCGCGGAAAGCCTCCTCCCCGGACGGATCGGCCGAAAGCGCCCTGCCGAAATAGAGCAAGGCCTCGGCGAGCTCGAGGTCGGTCAGCTTGCCAGCCTCCCCCTCGACGGCCTTGGCCACCGAGCGGAACTCCTCGCCGTATTCGCTTTCCGAGGCCCTCTTGGCTAGGCGCAGGAAAAGCGAGCGCGCCTGCTGGGCCCCAAAGCCATCGACTATTTCCTCCAATGTCTGCGTCTTGCTCGGCATAACAATATTAAAGCACAATGTCCGTCCGGTATTCTCCGCAGCCGCTTCTAGAGTCGGCCCCCGTGCGGGTATAGAATCAATCTATGCAAAAAGACACCCTCTATTCCAACTCCGCCATCATCGCCCCGCGCGCCCTTTGGGGGCGCTACCTCGACATGATGGCGAGCCAGCCGGGCCTAGACATCAAGCTATTCGATCTATCATCGCTGCAGGATGAGTTTTCCCGCCGGATAGACCCAAGCGCGATCGGGCGGCTTTTGGACGAAGGAATATCCTATAGAAAGGCGAAAGCCCTGCTTGATTGCCTCCCCTTATTGGATGAGAAGAAGGCCAGGAAAGCGCAGAGCCTGAATGAGGTCTGCCGATTGTTCGACCTGCTGAAAAGCGAAGGCTACATCCATGAGCCCTTCCTGCCTGGGGCCAGGCTGAAGGGAAGGAACATCATCATCTCCGGCTACGGCTCGGGGGTCAGGGTGTCGGGCTTGGTCAAAGAGCTCCCCAACATCGCGATGGGCTTCGACCTCGGCGAGGGGCTGGGGGACGATCTTCCCGATCCCAAGGCGGCATTCGGCTATTCGCTGCACCGTTTCCCGACCTACATCGAGGGGTTCCATTACCTTGGCAACCTGCTCTGCCGTCTCATCGCCGAGCAAGGGATCAAGCCCAGCGGCATCTGCCTATGCAACTACGAGGACGGCGACCGCCGCGCCCTGCTGGAGATCTCGCGCCTATATGGCCTCCCGATAAATCTGCCCCCTTCGATTCCGCTAGCCTATCTAGACGAAGGGAAGGCCGCGCTGAAGTTCATCGCTGCTTGCGGTCTATCCGGTAGGGAAGGGCTGCTTTCGTTAGAGGAAGAGCTGAACAGCGAATTCCCGAACTCCGACAAGGTGGGGATGATAGTCGAGGCCTTGTCCCCGCTTTGCCGAAACTCCAAGCTGAGCGACATCAGGCGCGCCTGCTACCTCTGCCTGAAGGAGAAATTGACCGGCGGGGTGACTTACGAAGAGGGCATCAACGTCGCGCGGGGATATTTCTGCGAGCCGGGCCAATATGGCATCTTGCTCGACTTCTCCAGCTCCCACGCCCCAAAGCCCGGGGCGGACAACCCATTCCTATTGGAAGAGGAAGACTACGAGGCCGCGGGGCTAATGACCCCGCAGGAAGCGGGGCACCTAGACGCCTGCGATTTGCTTTCCGCCCTGCGCCATGGCTACATCAAGGACGCCTTCTTCTACATGCAGGGGACCGACGATAGGCCGCGCCACGAGTCGTTCCTGATGGCCGACGAGATGGCGAAAGCCGCCTCCCATGGCGTTTCCATCGCCCACGACGAGGGGCCGCTGGACTACGAATACTCCAAGGGGTTCGCCCGCATCGAGTATGGCGACGACCTCGAGTCGGAGAAGAAGTTCCTAAGCAAATCGCCGAGGCAGGACGCCTTGGCCGAGATGCTGCCGGGCTTTGCCCTTTACGATCCGCGATTCGACAAAAACAACCGGGCCTTTGCGGCGGAAAAGCTGCCAAAGGCGTCCTATACGGCATTGGAAACCTACGCAAAATGCCCATATATGTACTATCTGCAGTACATCCTGGGGCTGCGCGACGATTCCCATTCCTTCCCGGCCTTGCAGGGGACCTATTTCCACGCGATCTTCGAGGAGATAGGCCGGCATGGCTACGACACCTCCTTCTTCGAATCGGGCAAGCAGGAGGCCGAGAGGATAATAGGGGAAGGCGGGGAGTCGTTCTCCTATTCGGAGCGGCTGCTGCTTTCCTTCACCGAGGAGGAGGCGCGGGTGAGCGCGGACAACTACGCCAAGCGGCTCCGTCTTTTCCCCCTGCGCCCCGAGATCAAGCTGCAGGCCGACCTAGGCGGGCGGAAGCTCTATGGCCGGAGCGACCTCGTCGGCGAAATCGGCGATGAGGTGTTCGTCGTCGACTACAAGACGAGCGGCTGGAACCACCGGTTCGAGCTGCCCAAGATACCGCTTGGGCTATCGATGCAGCTTCCGCTATACAGCCTATTGGCCTCCTCCACCTTGGGCAAAGAGGTCTATGGGGCCTTCATCGCCTCGATCAAATGCAACATCAAGGACCATGCCGAGGTAGCCGATTCCCCCGCCGCGCTGGAGGGGTTCGTCAAATCCGATCCCTCGTTGCTGGGGAAGTTCGATCCCGACCTGGAGATAATAAGCCACTCCGCCAAAGGCGAGGTGAAAGGCGCCTTCGACGCCGAATCCCTCAAGCGGATAATCGAGCAGGCCAAGGGAAAGGCGGAGCAGGAGATGGATGCCATCGAGGAATCGAAGTTCCCGATCTCGCCCATCAAGGTCAAAAACGGGGAGGACGGCTGCAAATACTGCAGCTTCTCCATCATCTGCCACGCCGACCCGGACTTCGCCCGCTACTATAGGAAGCGCGAGGGCGAGGACGGAGCCGTCTCATACGAGCAGATTGGGAAATTCGAATACGAGGAGGACGATGAGGATGAAGCCGACTAGCAAGCAGCAGGAAGCCATAGATTTCGTCTATGGCAATTGCCTGGTTTCCGCCGGGGCCGGCAGCGGGAAGACCGAGACCCTTTCCGAGCGGGCCCTGCACCTAGTCGAGGGGAAGCACTGCACCCCCAAGCAGCTTTTGGTGCTCACCTTCACCGAGAAGGCCGCCGCCGAGATGAAGGAGCGCATCCGAGGCAAGATCGCCTCCTCTTCCCATCCCGAGGTCAGGGCCATGGCCGATGAGGTCGAGCAGGCGTCGATCTGCACCTTCGACTCCTTCGCCAACTCCTTGCTCATGGAGCATTACGAGGAAGCGGGGCTGCCTTTGCCGCCCTCCATCCAGGACGAGTTCCTGTTCAAGACGGAGGAGCGGAGGATATTCGACGAGCTCGTGGAGCGATTGTCGAAGAAGGCCATCGGCGGGGAGGCGGATGGATTCCGCGACTTCTGCTCGATCTATTGCCGGAGCAGCTTCGACACCCTATACCGCTACGTAAATGCCCTGCTCTCCCTCGGCGAGCTTTCAGGCGACAAGGACGCCTTTTTGGCAACCTACGGGGAAAAATACCTGAGCGAGGGCTTCGTGGCATCGAAGGTCAAGGACTACCGCGAATACGGGAAGTCGCTGCTCCGCGACTGCCTTAGCCTCGCGCCGCTATACGCCAACATGAACGGCTCCTCGACCTCCGACCGCGACGTAGAGGACATTAAGAAGGTTCTTGATACCTTCGAGTCGCTAAAGCCGGGCGAGTCGGTCGGGTTCTTCACCGGCCTAAGGAGGGCGACCCCCAAGGAGCTCAACCCAGAGGACAAGGCCATCCGCTCCGTGGTCAGCGCCGAGTACAAGCAGGCCTGCGCCTTGCTTTCCGGTTCCGACGAGGACCTCGTCAAGCAGCAGCTTGAGGCGCTTGCCTTGATGCGCCCGGTGCTTGAGCTCACTGAGGAACTCAATGATCGCCTCGACTCCTACAAGCGGGAGAACTCCGCCTTCACCTTCTCCGACGTCGCCTATTTCGCGAGGAAGGTCGCGAGCATCCCCGAAATAAAGAAGCAGCTGCAGGATAAATACCGCTTCATCATGGTCGACGAGTTCCAGGACACCTCAAACCTTCAGATGGAATTGCTGAAGGAGATCGCCCACGACAACCTCTTCTGCGTCGGCGACATCAAGCAGTCGATATACCGCTTCCGCAACGCCAACCCCGACCTGTTCCTCTCGATGATGGAGGATTGCGAGCAGGGCAATGGGACGCTCATCTCGCTTGACGACAACTTCCGCTCCAGGCCTCAGATAATCAATGGCCTCAACGCCATGTTCTCCTCCTTCATGAGCAAGGACTTCGGCGGGGTGGACTACTCCAATGGCCAAGCCCTCAACCCCGGGGCGGCCTATTACGACGCCTCCTCTTCCCCAATCCACGGGTTTGCCTTGATGGAGTACGACCCATCGATCGGGAACCAATTCGAGGAGATGGCGCGCGCCATCGGGGAGGACATAAAGAGCATCGTCGCCTCCAAGGCCCAGGTCGCCTGCTTCAAGGACGGGCAGCCCGCCACCAGGGACGCCGACTACTCCGACTTCGCCATATTGGTCAGCCGGAAGAACTCGCTGCCGGTCATCATGAAGGTGTTCTCCAAGATGCACATCCCCTTCTCCCCGACCATCGATAGCTCGACCAGCGGCACGGAGTCGTTTCTTTCCGCCTGCAGCCTGGTCGAGCTATTGGATTGCCTAGCCCGCGGGGATGAGTCGTCATTCGCCTTCAAGTCCAGCGCGTTGGGGTTGCAGCGGAGCTACCTCTGCCCCGATTTCGACGACGAGGCAATCCACGAGCTAGCCCGCAAAAACGACCTGAAATCGCTTCCGATCGTCGCCAGAATCAAATCGATAATGCCCGCTTTGCGGGGTTTGCCAGTCCAGGATGCCCTCCAGAACGCCTTCGATTGGCTCGGCTTCTACGACAACCTCGCCTACGTCGACAAGCGCCGAGAGAACCTGCAGGCCCTCAGCTTCCTGCTAAGCCTCGCCTCCTCGTTCGACTCATCGCTGCAAGGCTTTTCCGAATTCGCCGCCTTCCTGCGCGACTCCGATAAGTCCGAAGCCAAGGTCAAGGTCTCCTCGCCCTCGGAGAAGCTATTCCCCTGCGTGAAGGGGATGTCGGTCCATGCCTCGAAGGGCCTGGAGTTCACCTATGTCTACCTCGCCGACCTCGAGCGGAGCTACGCCAAAGGCGGCGGCGGGGCGAAGATCGTCTCCTCCGAAGAGTATGGCCTATTGCCCTCCAAGCCATTCGGCTCGGCGACCTTCCTGCAGACCTTGACCGAGGACACAGAGAGGAAAAAGGCCATCTCGGAGAAGATAAGGCTCCTTTACGTCGCCATAACCCGGGCCAAGGAGCGGCTCACCTTCGTAAGGGCCAAGCCGGAGGGCAAAGGCCCCTATGGCGGCCTCGCCCGCTTCGCCAAGTCCGACGCCGACATCGTAGACCTGATGGCCGCCAAATTCCGCTTCCTTCCGCCGTTCCCTTCATCCCAAGGGACCGCAAGCGGCGCCTTAGCCAAGCGCATCGACCCCAATGGGTTCTTCCGCCAGCTGCCCAATCTCAACATGAAGGTTTCTGAGCCCCGGGCTTCCTATTCCCGCGGCCAAGCCGAGAAGAGCTTCGCCACCTTGCTTTCCGGCACCGACCTCCACAAGGCGCTCGAGCTGACGAGCTTCACCCGCAAAGCGCCCGCGGAAGGGATATCCGAGTCCATGAGGCGGAAGATAGAAACCGTGCTTCGCCTGCCCATCTTCGATCGCTCGAGCGAAGCGGAGGAATACCACGAATACCGCTTCAAGGATCAAGACGGCAACTCGGGGGTGGTGGACATGTTCCTAGACTACCCCGACCATATCGACCTGTTCGACTTCAAGTCGTATAGCCTCGACGACGAGGCCTACATCGCCCAGGTGCTGGGCTATAAGAAGTCGATCGAGCGCATTTTCGGCAAGAAAGTGGAGGCCTATCTGCTCTCGGTTGAGCGCGGGGTAGTGAAAAAGGTCTCCTGAAGGGGGTAAAATGCCCCTATGGCCAGCCAAAACCCGATAAAAGACTATAAGGCGTTCCTAACCGCCCTCAAGGTCCCCGAATCGCTCGACTACGGTCTGATCCAGGAGGCTTTCGAGGCCGCGCTGCAGGCGACGACCGAGCTGCGCGAGGAGAGCCCGGTCATCTCGCGTTTTGGCATCAACTTCGCCTCGCTCACGCTTTACATCTGCTCAGAGCATGCCTTCTATCTGGCCGCCCATACCGCCACCAAGCCCGAGACGCTTAAGGACAATCAGGAATACCTGGGGTTCCTAGCGTCGGTGTCGCTGGACAAATACTTCACCAATGAGCACCTGGCCTACCGGATGGGGTCTTTGACCTCGCGCTTCTCGCCGATGATGTCGACCCTCGACCTCTACCTCAACTTCATACTGGGGATGCTATCCCGCTACAAGAAGAACGACCCCCAGCAGACCTTGGTGGTCGACGTTATGAACAAGGGCTTCCAGATGGCCAAATGCGTCACCTCGCTATTGGAGAACGGCTTCGAGACCGAGGCCTTCTCGACCTGGAGGACGCTGCATGAGAACGAGTGCATCCTCCATTGCCTGCTTAAATATGGCAAGCCGATCATCGAGCGCTACCTGGTCCACATGCGCTACGCCCTCGCCTTCCGCGGGGGGCTAAAGACCAAGGAGGAGACCGACGAGGAGTTCGTCAAGATCAAGTCCGAGATGAGAAGCCACGACCTAAAGAGCAAGGACATGAAGCGCTTCATCGAATACGGCTGGCTGTATGCGATCGACGGGGTGGAGAAGCAGGACGGCTTCAAGCTGAACTTCCGCGATGGGGTCCAGCGGATGGCGGGCCTCTCCTCCTACTCCAAGGTCTACGAGATGAGCTCGGAGATCGCCCATTCCTCGCCGCTGCTCATCTACTCGAGCAAGAACTACTTCTTCTCGCTGACCCTTCTTTCGCTATATGAGTCCTTCTTCCGGCTGGAGAAGGTCTTCACCAGCCTCTACATGTCGACCGTCTCCGAGCAGGAGCGGGAGCGCTACGTCACGATGAGGAAGCTGTATTACCACCAGCTGCTGGAGGCCTATGGGCTGCAGAAGCAGCGGTTCGCCGCCTCCTCGAGGAAGCAGGAGCCGTCCAATGGGAATTGACGAGACCCCCGTGCGGATGCTGTTTGAGAACCAAGACGTCCATGGGGCGAGGAAACTGATCCTGCCCCTGGAAGACGCTTTCTACGCCGCGCGGCCCGACGTCACCCTTCGGGAGGCGACCGACGCCTGCCTGGGGGAAGGCTACCCTTCCTTCGCGGGGCTGGTTGGGCTGATCATGGACCATCCGGGCTGCTTCCATCCATACCGCAAGTCGATCGAATACGGGTACCTCAGTTTCCCCATAGGGAACCCCAAGGCCAACGCCGTCGTCGTCCCCGGCGGGGGATATGAGATGATCGCATCGGCCAACGAGGGGCTGGATTTCGTCAGGCCGCTGCAGGAGGCGGGCTATTCGGTCTACATCGCCGGATACGGGATCAAGGACGACGCCTGCTTCCCCAAGCCGGTCATCCAGGTGGCGGAATGCCTCCGGGAGGCCGGCAGGCTGCCGACTTTGCTCTTAGGCTTCTCCGCCGGAGGGCACCTATCGGCGACCATTTGCCGCAAGGACATGACCGAGGCCTTCGATTACCCCAGGCCGCAAGCACTGATACTCGGCTATCCCGTGATAAGCTTCTCCCTCCCGACCCATGAGCCGAGCAAGCGGTGGTTCACCGGCGGCAGGGGCGACCTATTCGATTTCCTCTCCGCCGAGGGGCACGTCGACCCCGATTATCCGCCAACCTACCTCTGGCGGGCCGAGTCCGACGACGTCGTCCCGCCGATAAACTCCGACGCCTTCGACAGGGCACTGTCCCAGCGCGGGGTAAGGCACCTCTACCGCGTCTATCCCGGAGATGGGCATGGATGGGGGATGGGCGAAGGCACCTCGGCGGAAGGCTGGCTAGATGAGGCGTTAAGCTTCCTAAGACAAAAATAAAACCCAGGATCGCTCCTGGGTTTTCGTTTTGCCTTTCGCCCTTTAGGCGTTGGGAACGACGGTGAAGTTGACCGTGATGGTCTCGACGCCCCAGGCTTTGCTGGGATCGGGGTTGGTGATGGTCATGGTAGTGGTGGTGTTGTTCATGACCGGGTAGAATTCCATGATGGCGTATCCGGCCGAGGCCATGGAAGGATCCTCCAGGAAGTGGACCTGCATGACGCTGGAGTTGGTGAAGGACGGGATTATCCTGTCGAGCATCGCCTGGGTCCCGTCGTCGACGCGCACCCAAACCTGGTTCCAGTTGAAGTTGAAGGGGACAGTGACGTTGTAAACCGGGTTGGTCTCGGTCCAGGTGGCGTCCTCGGAATGCTCGTATCCGGTCCAATCGATCGAGGAGACGTTGGAGCCGCCGGAGGTGTCGACCTCGGAGACGGTGACGGTGATGGTGCCGAGCCTCGGGCTGACCTCATCCCCGACGTAGAGCTCGAAGGTTCCGGCCTTGCCGAAGACGGTGGCGGTCATGCCCATCTTCTCGGCTTCGACCAAGACCCCATCCTCCGAGGCTCCGGTGATGGTGAGGTAGTTGGCGTTGAGCGCGGTCGAGGGGGCGTATTCGATGCTCGAGTCGTCGAGCTTTACGGTGTCGCCGACCTGGAAGGCTCCGCCGGGGCCGGTGGCGTTCCAGCTGACCAACGAGGCCGAGGTGACCTCGCTCACGAAGTAATCGTCGAGGTTGGTGAGTATCGGGTGGGCGGGATCGGTCGCCGGGTAGGATTCGGCGTAGACGATGTCGCTTAGCTCATAGAGCCGGTGGATCGGGGTGGCGGTGGATAGCGGCGCGTGGATCGAGGCGTCCCATTCGCCGGGGAAGACGATGGTGACGTCCGACTGCAGCCCCACCAGGTTGAGATCCTCGTCGAAGGAGGCGATGATCAGGAAGTTGCCGTTGTAGTAGTACTCTGAGCTGGTCTCGGTGTTCTCGTAGTAGGACTCCCAGACCGCTTCGTATCCGCCCTCGGTGGCGGTGACGGTGTATTCGACCTCGTGAAGGCAGGGGTCGGTGGACTCGACGTCCCCGCCTTCGAGGAACCGCATCCCGAGCAGGGCCTCGTCGTAGGCCAAGGCGCCCTTCAGACCGGTCTCCTGGTGCTCGAGCTCGATGGTCGCCGCGGCGCTTTCCTCGTCGTAGGTGCCGCCATCGCCGACCTTATATCGGATCGAATAGCCATAGGTGTCCGAATCGACGCTGTAGTAGTCGCTGCCGAGGATGCCGTCGTAGCTGACGTAGGTGCGCGTGGTCCCGCCGGCTGGGGTCTCGGTGTAGGTGCGGAGCCCTTCGGTCGCGGTGGCCAATGAGACCGACTCGGTCTTGCCGTCGTCATAGATTGTGCCGGACAGGTCGACCGACAGACGGCGCGAGGTGACGACCCTGTCGGAGGCCAGAAGCAGCCTCTGCTTGAGCTTGGCGGAGTCCGACAGCTCCTCGGCCAAATCCTCGGAAGAGGTTTCCGAGGTCGATGTGGCGGTGGAAGATTCAGTCGATGAACCGGTTCCTCCGCCGTCGATGGACCCGCTGCTGGACACGTTCCCACCGCAGCCCGACATAAGGGCGCCGCTGAGGACCGCCGCCAGCAGAATTTTTCCTTTGTTTTTCATTATTTGCTATTTCCTTTCGTCCACGACTATTAAAGATTGATTTATAAAAAGTGCAAGATTTTTTTCTGGAAGCGCTTACAAAATTTGGGGATACACATTTTTTCGCTTTGTTATATCTTTAATACGCTTTTACAAAAAAAGGAAAGCTAACAGGAGAAACACATGTCAAAGAAAAAGGAAAGGTTAACGCGGGCAATATTCCCGCTAGCCCTATCCGCCCTCCTATTGGCCGCTTGCGAACCCGCGGGGACCTCGTCCCTGGGGGATGGCGAGGAAACCGACTCGTCTGGCACCTCCCAGACCGAGAAGCAGGGATCGCCGCTTTCGCTGCTGCGCCAATCGCAGGGCAGCGGGGCGATGGGAAGCGAGGGCGACCAGAAGGTATTGGTCATCCCCTTCAGCTTCAGCGATGACATCTTCAAGATTACCGCCTCGGACATCCTGGCCCTCGATTCCGGATTCGAGTCGAGCCCCGTCGGCTACACCGCCCTCAGCTACTACCAGCAATCCAGCGGCGGCAAGCTAAGCCTCTCGGGCTCGGTCGAGGCCCCGGTCACCATCTCGACCACCTTCGAGGACTTCATCAACAACCTAGCCAGCACCGGCTCCTCCCCGGTCATCGCCTCCGCATTGGATGAGGCGATCGACGCCTGGGTCGCGGAGGGCAACTCAATAGCCGACTACGACCAGGACGGCGACGGGAAGATCGACAACCTCATCGTCGCCAACCCCTTCCCGGCCTACAACGGAACCTGGACCTACGGCGACGAGACCATGGACCAGCTGGTCGCCTCCTTCATGCGCGATCAGCTGGTCTCCGCCGAGAAGGCCAACGCCGCCGAGTGGATGTGCGGGTCGCTTGGGACCAACTTCGGCACCCAGGACCCGATGAACGTCCGCTTCATCAAGGCCATCGCCGACCTGCTCGGCGTGCCGGAATACTCCGACCAGACCGGCGACCTGCAGGGCAACGTCCGCGCCCCGCTTGGCTACACCGACGTCACCGAGGAGGGCATCTCCGACCACAATCCCTTTACCAAGTACCTGCTAGGCTGGACCGAGCCGACCAAGGTCATCGCCTCCTCGCTTGAGGGCGAGGCGACCTACACCATCGCCCCGGGCGAGAGCCTGCTTCTGTCCAACGAGGACACCGGGTTCTTCGGCGAGTACCTGCTCATCGACTACTTCACCCCGACCGGGCTTAACTCCGGCTCCTCTTTGACCGAGCCGGCCGTCAGGGTCTACAAAGTCGATTCCCGCTTAGTCGCCGGCGGAGACGACGGGTTCTACCCATATTATGGCGAGCCGGATTTCAACTCCGACCTGGCCTACGACTTCGCCTACACCAACTCCGGCCGCAACGTGAACGCGGTCTACGGCATCGCGGGCAACTACGCCCTCGTCCAGCTGCTCGACAGCACCGGCGCCAACCGCCAGATGACCAACCCGATGTACATCACCGACGACAACCTCTGGCATGAGGGCGACGTCTTCGGCAAGGAATCGCTGGTCGATGGCTTCTACCACGACTTCCGCTTCGACGGCAATGGGGCCGTCCGCCCCGAGCTCGGGTTGACCTTCGAGGTCGGCAAGCTCACCGATGAAGGCGCCACCATCACCGTAAGGAGGGCCAACTGATGAAGAAGATAAATTCCGCCATCGCCCTTTGCGGGCTAGCCCTCTGCGGCTGCTCCGCCACCGGCGCGACAGCCGAGGAAGTGGGGCTGACCGATGCGCAGATAAGCAGCATCGCCTCCTTCTTCGCCGCCCCGATCAAGTCGGTGGCGACCATCACCCCGCGCTACGCCGCCTTCGGGGGCGCGACCTTCACCGCGACCGACGAGGTGAGCTCCACCGCCCGCCATAGCGACCTCTGCCTCACCGGCACCAGGATGCCGCTATTGCAGTCCGACGTGACCGCCTCAAGCGAGGGCTACGTCATGCTCAACACCCTCGGGCTCGACAACGTCGTCGAGTCGACCGAGGTCACCGACGACTCCAACCTCCCGATCGCCTTCGCCGGCAACTACGACTCCGGCTACAAGGCCCTCTCTGGCATCAACGCGTCCAACTTCTCGCGCTACTTCACCGTGGAGACCGCGGAAGGCGGCTACACCCTCAAGGGGACCGATCTGCTGACCGCCCTCATCTCCCCGGCGATGTCGAGGTTCCTCTACACCATCAACCCGTATAGCTTCGACTACCTCACCTCCTATCAGCTGATCGAGGACTTCGAGCTGACCGTCGATTCGGCCGGCACCCCGAAGCAAGCGAAGTTCGCCAACGTCCTCGCCGACGCCTACGGCTACATGGCCGAGGACTACGTCGTCGAGCTCTCCGCCATCGACGCGGTGACCCCTCTCACCCCGTATACCTCATCGCTTGATGAGGCGGACCTCTCCCGCCTCACCGCTTCCTTCCAGAAGCTCTACGAAGGCGTCCAGGGGCTGAACTTCACCACCAACGTCAAGACCACCTTGGTCGACGGAACCGAGGTCCCGACTCATGGCGAGTACAAGTCCTACTACGACCTGGCTGGCAAGTTCGGGGGCCGCAAGCTCATGATCACCGACATGCCCTTGACCGATGCCTCCTATGGCACGACCTACACCGGGCTGGCCTACTTCACCGCCGAAGCGGCGGGGAAGGACGGCTACTACCAGATCGGGGTCACTCCTGGAACCGCGGGCTCAAACGGCTACGCCGCGACGCTATCGGCCGACGCCTACACCGTCGATGACGGGGCCGTGCCGTTCATCCAGTCGCTTTCGACCGCCTTCTTCGAGAAGGACGGCGAGGGCTACGTCTTCGACCTGACCGACTTCCCGTACCTCGACTACAGCCTCTGCTTCGACATCATGGCCGCCGTCTTCGGCGTCGGCGACTACCCGACCCGCATGAGCGGCTGGTACGTCGAGTCGACGACCAGCTTCACCTTCGGCTTCGACCGGCTTGAGGTCAGCATCGACGAGGCGGGCTACCCGGTCTTCAAGCTCTACTTCGCCTCCGAGGCCTTCGGCGGCGACTGCGTGACCACCGTGTCCTACTCCGACTTCGGGACCACCGACATCACCGCCCACAACCTCGACGGCGTCCTCGACACCTTCGATCTATATCTAGGGAGCTACCAAGGATGAGAAAGACATATCTGGCATTGGGGCTGCCGCTTCTATTGCCCCTAGCCGCGACCTCCGCCGCCCTCCCCTCCTCCGCCGAGGAAGGGCCGGAGTACCTGCGGCTGTTCCAGCTGCCTTACAACGTTAAGGGCAGCGCCGTCCTCACCACCGACTACGGCGAGGGATTGGAGTCGCTGAACTCCATAGCCACCTACTCCGTCGACCGCGACTACGGCGCCGTGACCTTCGACGATGAGGAGCACGAGGCCATCCGCGACCACGGGCCGGCCTCCGACACCATCCACTACGAGGGGAGCGACGGGTATTCCTACCACGACACCCTCAACTACCAGAACCAGCTCGAGTCGGTCGTCGACGAGGACTTCGGCATGGACCTGGTCTACGCCTCGGCCTATTACGACCCCTTCGACTACATCAACCCATCCGACATAGAGGGCTCGAGCCTCTCCAGCCAGAAGGCCGAGCTCATGCTCAACGCCTACTTCGGGCTCGACTTCCCGGTGACCGCGGCCACCTTCTCCGGCTATGACCTGGAGAACCCGGCCGATTCCAAGGTCACCCTGGAGTTCACCTGCCCGGTCCGCCCCGACGCCATCGAGAGCACCTCGGGCATGTTCATCGGCGAGTCCACCCTGACCGTCGACCTCTCCTTCGGGATCCTCAAGGAGAGCTTCGGCCGCATCTCGGTCGGCGCCGAGGACAACCCCGAGCTGAAGTCCGCCTTGCAGGGGCTTGGCACCAACTACACCGTGACCGTCGCGGAGAACGACCTCCGCCTCGGCTATACCTATTACTATTCCGGCGATAGCCTCTACATCCACGGCGACCCGAGCCTCCCCTACCCGGTGGACGGCGACACCTACTACGTCCAGGGCGCCGGAAGCAGGGCGACCGGCTACCGCTACTCCGCCGCGACCGCTTCTTGGTCGACCACGGGCATCAACTACCAGATCGCCAACTACCTGCCGAACTACTCCAAGATCGCGCCGGAGGTGCTCCAGAAGCAGTCCGAGGGCGTCTACGCCTTCCTACCCGACGCGGTGCCGCTGCTTAGCCGCGACCTCGTGCCCTCCGCCTTCTCGGTCTCCTCGGTCGAGCCCTTCTATGCTTACGTTAGCCTAGACGGCGAGACCATGTCTGAGGTTAGCATCGGCTACTACGACTTCCAATACGGCCCGTATTCGATCACCGCGAGCTTCTCCGAGGTCGGCTCGACCGCGATGCCGAGCTGGCTCGACACCAGCTTCGCTGAATAAGGAGGAAAGAAAATGAACGCTAAATTGCTCATATTGGCCCCTTTGTTGGCCCTCTCCCTCGTCGCCTGCGGGGGGACCGGCTCCTCCTCGATGCAGGAATCCTCCTCCGCCGACGGCGATGAAGTGACCCTGCCGACGCTTCCGGTGGGGACGGAAAAGGCCCAGAGGGCCCTCGCCTCGCTCGCGCACAAGACGCATGGCGCCCTCATCGAGATGGCCACCGACGTCTACCGCGACGACCCGCTGGAGGTCGGCATCCACCAGGGCAAGACCTACGACATCGTCCACCAGTACGGCGCGGTGCGTGCCTACACCGAGAAGTACAGCTACAACGCCTACGACTACAAGCTCACCGACAAGGTCGATTCGACCGAGTGGGGCTACACCGACCCGCAGGCCTATTACTTCCGCGATGAGGAGACCGGGCTCGCGATCAAGGAGTCGATCACCATCGACAACACGGTCAACAGCTCCTACCTCTCCGACTACAACGACACCACCGGGGCCTACCGCCCCTATGCCTTCGATTCGCTGTTCCGCAACCCCTGGGACTACATCCGGGCCAGCGACATCATCGAGGAAGAGGACGGCAGCCTCCACCTGCAGGGCGCGAAAGCCCAGTTCGTGGTCACCTGCTATGGCGGGACCTCGATCAACTACGTCGACGACATCGCCCTCAACCTCGGCGCCGATGGCGGGATCGACTCATTGACCTTCGACATCTCCGAGCTCCGCGAGGAGGGCCGCTACACCAGGACCAACGAGCTCACCGTCACCTACGACCGCAGCCTCGGCGAGCAGCCGGTCGCCCACCTGCAGCCCTATAGCCACGACAACCCCGACCTCGCCGCGGCCCTGCACTGCCTCGACGGCGTCGACTCCTACACCTACAACAAGGAGTTCCTCTCCTCTTGGGATGGCGAGCGCACCACCTGGACCACCGGCTACTTCGTCCGCGACGACATGGCCTATTACTCCCAGCGTTCTGCCGCTTCTGACGAGCATCCGTATCAGGGCGGCGACGATTACGACTACAAGGCTGTCTATGATCCTGCCGACGGGCTATACCATGTGTATCAGTACGATTACGGCAATCTCGGATGGGATTGGAGCGTTGTGACCCTCTCGTCATCCACGGTCTACACCATCGACTCCTTCGAAGGCCTTGGGCCCGATTTCTCTTCGGTCAATCCCGCGCTTTTCAAAAAGACGGGCGACAGGACGTACGAAGCGGAGACCCTTATCGTCCCAAACCTTGGAATCTATTTTGACAACGGGATGCTAGGCGTGCAGTCGGGCGCTCTTGATGGCTCGACCGACCGCCTGGTCGTCACCCTCAACGAGGAGAAAACAGCGATCGAAACCGTCTTGGCCAGCTTCTCGATTCAGGGAAAGGAATATTTCATCCGCTTCACCCTCTCCGACATAAACTCGACGACTTTGCCTAGCTACGCCGCCGAGTGAACTAAGCCAAAAGGCCCTCCCTTCGGGGAAGGCCTTTTTTCGTGCAGAAAGCCGATATCTTTGCAATTAAATTGGCTGATATGCGCTTTTTGCGGGCAAAAGAAAAGCGGGGCTAAGTCCCCGCTTTTGTCTTTGGACGGGCGCTAGATCACACGTCCTCGTAGCACGAGCCGCCGATGAATTCCCTCATCAGCGAGTTCGATGGTACCCACTGGTCGTCCATGTCGACGAAGAACTTGAGCATCCTCACCAGCCGCATGGCGGTGGGGAAGCAGGGAGATGTCTCCTCGATCCCCTTAAGCAGCGGCAAGGCGTATTTCTTCATGACCGGGAGCTCGTAGCTGAGCATCGAGTTGTAGACGTAGTCGGAGCCCTCCTGGGTGTCGTAGATCCACTTGAACTCGCCCGCCCTGACGCTTGGCCACATGCCGATGGTCTCCTCGGCCGAGGCGTTGCGGAATTTGTAGTCGCGCACGATCCGGCGGATGAGGCGCAGGTCGGTGAGCGATAGCGGGGTGTGGTCGTCGAGGTTGATCTGAGCCTGGGGGGCGATGAAGATCTTGAACTTGGCCGACTTCGGGATGTCGACGGTCATCCGGTCGTTGAGGGCGTGGATCCCCTCGATGATGATGGGCTGCCCATGCTCGACGTGGAGCGTCCTCCCCGGGATGGACTTGCCGGACTGGAAGTCGAACTTCGGCAAGGTGACGGTCTCCCCGGCGATGAGGTCGACCATGTTCTGGTTGAAAAGCGGGATGTTGAGCGCCTCGATGGACTCGAGGTCGATCTCCCCGTTCTCCCCCTTTGGGATCTTGTCCTTCTCGAGGTAGTAGTCGTCGATAGAGATGCGGATCGGGTTGATGCCCCGGGCGAGCAATTCGATGCGGAGGCGGTTGGCGAAGGTGGTCTTGCCAGAGCTCGAGGGGCCGGCGATGCAGATCAGGCTCACCTCGTCTATGGAATCCTCGATCATCTGCCCGAGCTCGCAGAGCATCCGGTTGTGGCGCGCCTCGCAGAGGTTGATGAACTCGATGGGGCCGCGCTTCTCGATGGACTTGTTGATGCCGGCCACCGTGTCGGAGCCGACGATCTTGGCCCAGTCGTGGGATTCCTTGAGCACCCGGCCGAATGTCGGGGCATCCTTGAACGGCGGGATCTCGCCGTCGGCTTCGGCGCGCGGGTACTGAAGCAGGAAACTTGGCGCGTAGAGGCGGAGCTTGTACTTCTTGATGTAGCCGGTCGAGGGGACCATGTGGGAGTACATATAGTCGTAGAAGCCGTCGCACTCATAGAGGTGGGCGGTCTTCTCGGGGCGGTATGGGAGCAGGGCGAGTTTGTCCTCGTCGCCTAGCCGCTCATACACCTCGCGCGCCTTATCGAGGGGAACGACCATCCGGTTCAGCGGGTAGTCGGCGGCGATGATGCGCTCCATCTCGTGGCTGACCTTGAGCAGCATCGCCGTGTTGGCGGTGTAGCCCGGGGTGAGCAGGTGGATCGAGACGCAGCGGGAGACGTTGTAGGCGAACCTGATCTTCAGATCGGGGTAGGCGCGGCGGAAGGCCATCGCGGTGATGAAGCGCAGCGATGCCTCGTAGGTCTTGGTGGCATCCCCGTCCTTGACGGTGAGCCACTGTATCTCGCAGTCGTAGTTGACCTCGTAGGTCAATTCCCTGACCCGGTTGTTGACCCGGGCGGCGATGATCGATTTGTCCTCGTTGGAGCCGTTTAGTATCTCAAGCAGGCTCATCTTCTTCTGATACGTTGTCTTGTTGTTGCCGATGGTGACGGAAAATGGCATAGGACCTCCTATGACCCCTGGCCGACTATAATAATATGTAACCGCTTACAAAGCAAGCATTTATCGAATTTGTTTCTAGTGTATACTGCTTTGGTAAAACAAGGAGTCAGACATGGCTAAAGCATTGGCGTACCTGCAGTCGGGCGGACCGACCGCGGTCATAAACTCGTCCCTATACGGGGCGATAAGGGAGGCGGGGGAGCATAAGGAGATAAGCAAGGTCCTCGGGAGCCTCCACGGGATCGAGGGACTGCTTTTCGACGACCTCGCCGACCTAAGCAAGGAGGACCCCGAGCAGATCGAATTGCTGCTGCAGACCCCCGGGGCGGCCCTGGGCTCGACCCGCTACAAATTGCCCTCGGATCTCGAGGATGAGCGCTACCAATCGATAATCAAGACCGTGAGGAAGCACGACATAGGCTACATCCTCGTCAACGGGGGCAACGACTCGATGGACACCTGCTCCAAGCTCTCGCGCCTATTCGCCTCCAAGGGCATGGACGTCAAGGTCATCGGGGTCCCCAAGACGGTCGACAACGACCTGTCCGCGACCGACCACTGCATCGGCTACGGCTCGGCCGCGAAATACGTCATCAACACCGTAAAGTCGGTGTGCGTCGACGCCTCCTGCTACAAGAAGGGCAAAGTGTTCGTCGTCGAGGTGATGGGGCGCAACGCCGGCTGGCTGACCGCCTCGGTGGACATCCTCCCCGCGCCATACCGCCCCGACCTGATCTACCTGCCGGAGGACGCCTTCGACCTCGATGAGTTCTACAAGGAGGTCAAGAAGGTCCACGACGCCAAGGGCCACTGCGTCGTCGCCATAAGCGAGGGCATCGTCTTCCCCCGCGACACCTCCTCGGCCCGGGTCGACGCCTTCGGCCACATCCAGCTCGGCGGGGCGGCCGACGCGCTATCTCGCCGGGTGGAGCAGAACCTTGGGCTCCCCACCCGCTCGATTGAGCTATCCCTCCCGCAGCGCGCCTTCCCGATACTGGTCTCGAAGGTCGACCGCGACGAGGCGGTTGAATGCGCCCGGGTCGCCTGCAGGGCGGCCGTGGCGGGGGAGTCGGGCAAGATGGTGTCCATCCGCCGGATAAGCAGTCAGCCATACCAGGTGGCCTATGAGCTCAAATCGGTCGAGGGCATCGCCAACGTCGAGAAGAAGATCCCGCCGGAGTTCCTGCATAACGTCCACGGGCTCAGTCAATCCTTCCGCGACTACCTCCGCCCGCTAGTCCAAGGGGAGGTCGATGTCGGTTACGAGGACGGCATATACAAAGTCGCCTCGCTCCGCCTTCTCCGCGACTAGTACCTATAAGGTAAGCCTCCCATTTTGTTTGCTTTTTTCCTTTCGCTGTGCCTAACATATCCCCGTTATGGGAAAGGCGCTGGAGAAGATAAGGAAGAGCGAGTACTGGATGACCGGGCTCTGCATCGCCGCCATCGGGCTTGTGGGCTTTCTCGCGCTTTCCTGCTTCTTCTTCCTGGGCAACCCCGGCGTCCCGCTGGGATGGCTGCTCGGGATAGCGGTCGCCATCTTCACCTACTGGTCGATAGTGGCGACGTCCTCGGCCTTGCTTAAGCCCGGGGAGCAGAAGGCGGGCAAGATGGCCCTGTCCGTCGTCTTCGTCGTATTGCGCTTCCTGCTGCTGGTCGCCGCGGTGGTCGTGGCGGCTTTGCTTACCTACATATACGAATGGCCTTACCTCAACGTCTGGGGCGTCATCGGGGGATACCTCCCGCTGCCTTTGGCCTCGGCCGCCATCGGGCTTTGCAGAAAGATAAAGCCATCCCGGAAAGAAGGCGAAGACGATGGGCATGCTGCTTGATTCATCATCGCCGATCTCCCAGATGATCGACCGCTGGTGGGACCTAGACGTCTCCGGCGCTGTGATCTCGTCATTGACGGTGATGGCCCTCATCGCCATCCTGGCCATAGTGGTCGGCATCAAGGCAAGGCGCGCCGACCCCAAGGTCGCGCCCCGCGGGATATTGCTGCTCGCCGAGATGGGCGTCTCCTCCCTCGACAATTGGACCTCGGAGATGATGGGGCACCGCAACGTCGGCAACTGGCCGGGCTACTTCGCCGGGCTTTGGGTTTACCTGTTCATCTCGTTCAACTGGTCGCTGCTCGGATTGCCTTCGATCATCGACTACCTGCTCGTTCCGTTCACCCTATCCCTGGTGATGTTCGTCCTGATCCAGGTGACCGCGCTGCGCTACCAGCACCTCGGATACTTCCATCGCTACATCGAGCCGCTCAAGATCTGGCTGCCGATCAATCTGGTGACCATGTGGACCCCGATCGTCTCCACGTCGCTGCGTATGTTCGGCAACTGCATCTCCGGCTCGGTCATCATCGGCATCGTCAACTGGGCCCTCAAGTCGGCCTCGATGGCCATCTTCGGCGCCATCGGCCCCTGGGGCCAGATATTCCTCGCCCCCTTCGCGATCGGGGTCCTAAACCTTTACTTCAGCCTATTCTCCGGGTTCGTCCAGACCCTGGTCTTCGCCTCGCTCAACGCCGTTTGGATCGGCGCCGAGATGCCTGAGGACGAGGACATAATGGGTACCTCTGGGCAGCTGGCCCGCGGGAATAGCGAAGCGCCCATAGCCCAATAGGAGGAAAGAAAATGGGATTTCTAGCAAACATGGTGTCCATCCTGGCCGCTGACCCGAGCCAGATGGGGCTGGTCGCCCTCGCGGCCGGCATCTGCTGCTGCACCGGCACCTTCTCCGCGATCGGCGAGGCCTGGATCTGCTCCCACGCGATCGACGGCATCGCCCGCAACCCGGAGATGTACGGCAAGCTGCGCTCGACCATGATATTGGCCGTCGCCCTCGACGAGTCGACCGCCATCTACGCCTTGATCGTCGCCATATTGATCATCTTCGTCCTGCCCAGCATGTTCTAAAGGAGCGAAGATGAGACTTCTTTTCGCATCCCTCGCCATATTGAGCGACTCCGGGGTCGACTCAACCCCCTTCGACAAAGACGACTTCATCGCGAAGATCTTCCCCAACGGGATGATCGACTTCGTGATCCAGCTGCTCGGCTTCGTCGTGCTTTTGCTCATCGTCTTCTTCATCGCCTACAAGCCGGTCCACAACCTCATCAAGCGGCGCCGCGACTACATCGAGGGCAACCTCCGGGAGTCGGAGGCCTCGCTGGCCAAGGCCAGGGAAGCCGAAAGCCACAAGGAGGAGACCATCCTGCAGGGCAAGAAGGAGGCCGCCCGCATCGTCGCGGAGGCCAGGGAGCAGGCCAACCGGGAGGCCATAGCCAGCAAGCAGGCCACCGCGGAGGCCATCGAGAAGGCCAAGAAGGACGCCGACGCCGAGATAGAGGCCAGCAAGCGCCAGGCCGAGAAGGAGGTCGGGAAGAAGGCCATCGACCTCGCCATCGCCGCCAGCAGCGCCATCCTCGGCCGCGAGGTGACCGACGTCGATCAGCAGAAGCTGCTCGATGAGATGATCGATAAGCTCGGAGACAACAATGGATAGCGTCTGCTTCGCCTTCGCCCAGGCCGCGTTTGAATCGCTGCCCAAGGATAGCCTGACCTCGGCCGAGCAAGGGTCGGAGGCGCTGCTGTCCGCGCTTGGGAGCGACGATTCGTTCGCCGTCTTCCTCGCCTCGCCGAACATCGCCTTCGCCAAGAAGGATAAGGCCATCGGCGAAGCCCTGGGGTTTTTGCCCGAAACTCTGCAGATCGCCGTCAAATTGCTCGCCAAGAAGGGCTATGGCGGGAAGCTGCCCGGCTTCCTTCAGGCCCTTTTGTCCCTCTTAAGGGGGGCGCTGGGGGTCAAGGAGGGCATCGCCTATTCGGCCAAGCCGCTCGACCCCGAGTCGCTTTCTAGGCTCGAGGCGGCCATCGGGCGGCGGATCGGCTGCAAGGCGAAGCTGAAGAACATCGCCGACTCGCGGCTATTGGGCGGGGCAAAGGTCGCTATCGACGGCAAGACCTTCGACTACACCCTCGCCCGGCAGCTTGAATCGCTGCGGGCAAAACTTGAAGGAGGCATCGCCAAATGAAGATAGACACCGAAGGGCTCTCGGCACTGCTCCGGAAGCAGATCGAGGGCTATGGAAGCAAACTGGACCAAGACGACGTCGGGACCGTGGTCTCGGTTGGCGACGGCATCGCCACAGTTTACGGATTAGAGAAAGCCATGCTCGGCGAGCTGCTGCTTTTCCCGCACGGGGTCTATGGCCTCGCGATGAACCTCAACGAGGACGACGTCGGGGCCGTATTGCTCGGCGAGGACGACCTGATCAAGGAAGGCGACGAGGTGCGGCGGACCGGCAAGGTCGCCGAGGTCGGGGTCGGCGACGAATTGCTCGGCCGCGTGGTCAACGCGCTCGGGCTCCCCATCGACGAGAAGGGGCCGATCGAGACCAAGAAAACCAGGCCCATAGAGCGCATCGCCCCGGGGGTCATGACCAGGAAATCGGTCGACACCCCGCTTGAGACCGGCATCAAGGCAATAGACGCCATGATCCCGATCGGCCGCGGGCAGCGCGAGCTCATCATCGGCGATAGGCAGACCGGCAAGACCGCCATCGCCTTAGACGCCATAATCAACCAGAAGGGCAAGGGCGTGAAGTGCGTCTACTGCGCCGTCGGGCAGAAGAACTCCTCGGTGGCCGCTTTGGTTGAGCGGCTCCACCAGCTCGGGTGCATGGACTACGTGACCGTGGTCAACGCCTCCTCCGCCGAGCCGGCGCCTTTGCTTTACATCGCCCCCTTCGCCGCCATGGCGATGGCCGAGGAATGGATGGAGCAAGGCCAGGACGTGCTCATCGTCTTCGACGATCTGTCCAAGCACGCAGTCGCCTACCGCACCCTTTCGTTGCTTCTAAAGCGCTCCCCGGGCCGCGAGGCCTATCCGGGCGACATCTTCTACCTGCATTCGAGATTGCTCGAAAGGGCGTGCCGATTGAGCGAGGAATACGGCGGGGGCTCGATAACCGCCCTCCCGATCGTCGAGACGCAGGCCGGCGACATCTCCGCCTACATCCCGACCAACATCATCTCGATCACCGACGGGCAGATATTCCTCCTCACCGACTACTTCAACGCCGGCCAGCGCCCGGCCATCGACTCGGGCTTCTCCGTGTCCCGCGTCGGCTCCAGCGCCCAGTTCAAGGCGATGAAGAAGGTGGCGGGGTCGCTCAAGATCGAGCTCGCCAACTACCGCGAGATGCTTTCCTTCTCCCAGTTCGGCTCCGACCTCGACGAGTCGACCAAGAAGATCCTCGCCCACGGCGCCGTGCTTATGGAGACGCTCAAGCAGGCCCAGTACAGCCCGTATTGCCTCTCCCGCCAGGTTGTGGAGCTGCTTTCCGTCAAATCCGGCAAGCTCGACTCCTACCCGGTCGAGAAGCTAAGCGCCTTCCTATCCGACTTCTACGCCAAATTGCTCTCTTCCAAGAAAGAGGTCATCGAGCGCATCGACTCGAGCAAGGACCTGTCCAAAGACGACAGCGATTCCATACTCGCCTCCCTCGATGAGTTCCTCGCCATGAAGGTCGATTGATGGCCGGGAACCTAGTCAAGACAAAGCGGCGGATCGCCTCGATCGCCGCGACCAAGAAGATCACCTCCGCGATGGGGATGATCGCCTCGGTCAAGCTGCTCCGGGAGAAGAAGGCGATCGAGTTCGCCCGCTTCGCCTCCGCCGAGAGCCGCGCTTTCCTAGACGCCGTGAGGGCATATAGCCTTGATGAGTCGCTCCTAAAGGAGGGCGAGGGCAAGCGGGCCTACATCGTGTTCTCGAGCGACCTCGGGCTCTGCGGTGCCTACAACCAGGGCATGTTCCGTCTGCTAAGCTCCAAATACCACGAAGGCGACCTATTGATACCCATCGGGGCCAAGGCCAAGGCGCGGTATGGGAAAGGCAAAGGCTACCCCCTGCTGGAGGGCGAGCTATCCATGTTCGACTCGCCGCGGGGCCTATTAGAATCCGCCAAGCGCCTGCTGCGGATGAAGCGCGAGGGGAGGATATCATCGCTTCGCGTCATCTACACCAAATACATCAACTCGCTCCGCTTCGACCCTTACGAGGAGGTGCTGCTCCCGCTTCCCAAGCTGGAGGCCCCCTTCGAGGTCAAGCCGATAATCGAGCCAAGCGAGGAGCGGGTCCGCGACGAGGCGCTTGCAACCTGGCTTAGCCTCAGGCTATTGGAGCTTAAGGAGGAGTGCTCGCTTTGCGAGCAATCCAGCCGGCGCAACGCCATGGACGCCGCCAACACCAACGCCGACGAGCTGCTCGAGAAGCTCAACATTGAGTACAACAAGGCCCGTCAGGCGGCCATCACCCAAGAGATAACCGAAGTCGTATCCGGCTCAAGATAGGAGGAAATGACAATGGAGAAGAAAACAAAGCAGGACGCCTCCCGCCTCGGGAAGCTGGTCCAGGCCGTCGGACCGGTCCTCGACGTCAAGTTCGAGAACAAGGCCCTGCCCGACATCCTCGATGCCTTGGAGATACCCTTGCCTAGCGGCGGGAAGCTCGTCAGCGAGGTCATGCAGCACATCGGCGACGACGTCGTCCGCTCGGTGGCCATGGGACCGACCGATGGCCTCACCCGCGGGATGGACGTCATTAACACCGGCGCGCCCATCTCCGTCCCGGTCGGCGACAAGACGCTCGGCCGCATGTTCAACGTCCTCGGCGACCCGATAGACGGCCTTGGGGACGACTTCAAGGACTGCAAGCGCGATCCCATCCACCGCGCCCCGCCGAGCTTCGCCGAGCAAAGCGTCTCCAAGCAGATGCTAGAGACCGGCATCAAGGTCATCGACCTGCTCTGCCCCTACGTCAAAGGCGGCAAGATCGGCCTATTCGGCGGCGCCGGGGTCGGCAAGACCGTCTTGATCCAGGAGCTGATATTCAACATCGCCAAGGAGCATTCCGGCACCTCGGTCTTCGCCGGCGTCGGCGAGCGCAGCCGCGAGGGCAACGACCTCTACTTCGAGATGAAGCAGTCGGGCGTTTTGAAGAACACCTCGCTGGTCTTCGGGCAGATGAACGAACCACCGGGAGCCCGTATGCGGGTCGGCTTAAGCGCACTCACCATGGCGGAGCATTTCCGCGACGTCGAGCACAAGGACGTATTGCTATTCATCGACAACATATTCCGCTTCACCCAGGCCGGCTCGGAGGTCAGCGCCTTGCTCGGCCGCATGCCCTCGGCCGTCGGCTACCAGCCGACCCTGGCCACCGAGATGGGCCAGCTGCAGGAAAGGATCACCTCGACCAAGGACGGGTCGATCACCTCGGTCCAGGCCGTCTACGTGCCGGCCGACGACTTCACCGACCCCGCCCCGGCCACGACCTTCTCCCACCTCGACGCCAGGACATTGCTCGACCGCAACACCGCGGCGCTTGGCATCTTCCCGGCCGTCGACCCGCTTGAGTCGACCTCGGCCATCCTCGACCCCAACGTGATAGGGAAGGAGCACTATGAGGTCGCCCGCGGGGTGCAGAAGCTGCTGCAGCGGTACAAGGAGCTGCAGGACATCATCGCGATCCTTGGCATCGACGAGCTATCCGACGAGGACAAGGCCATAGTCAATAGGGCAAGGCGCGTCCGCAACTTCCTCTCCCAGCCGTTCCACGTCGCCGAGGCCTATTCGGGCTACAAGGGGCTCTACGTCCCCCTCTCGGAGACCGTAAGGAGCTTCAAGGCCCTGCTAAGCGGGGAATACGATTCCTACCCGGAATCCGCCTTCCTATATTGCGGCGCCATCGAGGACGTCAAGCGCCACGCGGAGGGGCTTAAGTGATCAAGCTGACCCTTCTTTCGCCTTATGCCATCGAGTTCGAGGGCGAGGCGGAGGAATTCTACGTGCAGACGCCGCTGGGGCCGACGCAGGTTTGCGGCGGCTACGCCGATTCCTACATCGCGCTATCGGAGGACTGCGTGCTGCGGGTCCACCTCCCCTCGGGGAGGCGCTACTTCGCCGTGCACCATGGGCTGCTGTCCGTCAAGGAGGGCAGGGCCACCATCAGCTGCCTCTACTGCGAGGACGGCGCCAAGCTCGACCGCAATCGGGCCGAGCAGGCCAAGCAGCGGGCCGACGCCCACCTGCAGGGAAAAGACGGAGACCTCATGCAGGCCAAGGCCGCGCTCAGCCGCGCCTTGTCTCGGTTGGAGGCCAGCCGGCTTAGCCTAGGCGGCAAAGAATAGACGATGAGCCCGCGTTCTGCGGGCTTTTGTTGAATAAAGGAGAAAAAACATGGAACGCGCAAAGGGAAAGCTCGGGTTCGGGATGATGAGGCTGCCTTATAAGGACGGGCAGATCGACTTCGATTTGGTGAGCCGGATGGTCGACCGTTTCCTGAAGGAGGGCTACAACTACTTCGACACCGCACATGGCTACCTCAACGAGCAAAGCGAGGTCGCGGTGAGGAAATGCCTCACCTCGCGCTACCCCCGCGACGCCTACATGCTCACCGACAAGCTCAGCTCCAACTACTTCTCCTCCCCCGAGGACGTGATCCCGATGGTGAGGAAGGAGCTCCAATGCTGCGGCGTCGAATACTTCGACTATCTCCTCATGCACGCCCAGGGGCGGAACAACTACGACCACTACATGGGTTGTCAGGCCTACCAGAAGGCCAAGGAGCTCAAATCGATGGGGCTAGTCCGCCACATCGGCATCTCCTTCCACGACTCAGCGGACTTCCTGCGCCACATCCTTGAAGAGCACCCCGAAATCGAGGCGGTCCAGCTGCAGATAAACTACCTCGACGCCGACGACGAGGTGGTGCAGAGCCTTGCCTGCCTAGAGGTCGCGAGCTCCTTCGGCAAGGACGTCATCGTCATGGAGCCGGTGAAAGGCGGGCGGCTGGCCAACCTTACCCCGGCGGCCCTCTCGTCCCTACGGGGCGTCTACAAGGGCTCCCCGGCCTCCTTCGCCATCAAGTACGCCGCGAGCCTGCCCGGCGTGAAGATGGTCCTCTCCGGAATGGGATCCTATGAGCAGATGGAGGACAACTGCGCCGCCCTCCACGACCTCTGCTTCCCCGAGGAATACCGCAAACAGGCCAAGCTGCTCGCCGCCTTGCTCCGCAAACAGGGGCTGATCGGCTGCACCGGGTGCTCCTATTGCACGCCCCTCTGCCCGGTCAAGATGCCGATCCCCGACATCTTCAAGATGCTCAACGCCCACCGGGCCGGGGTGGGGGAGATCGACCAAAACCTGCTCGGCAAAGCCGATGAGTGCCTCCGCTGCGGGGCCTGCGAATCGGCATGCCCCCAGCACCTGCCCATCCGGCAGCTGCTCGCGGGCAAGCAATAGAAGGGGGACCTCTAGAAGAGGGCTTTTTCTTTTGCCCGTCAACCTTACGGCAACCATCTGTGCACTTATGCGGCCCAAAAGTGTAGAATTCTCTACGTTGAGGCAATTCCGATGAACTTCGTATTCATATCACCTAATTTCCCGACCAACTACTACCTCTGGGTAGAGGGCCTGAAAAGGCATGGGGTCAACGTCCTGGGGATCGGCGATTCCCCCTATTGGGACCTGCAGCAGCGGCTAAAGGACTCCCTTACCGAGTATTACTGCGCCGACCTATCCAACATGGACGAGCTGACCAAGGCCGTCGAATACTATCAGGACAAGTACGGCAAGATCGACTACATCGAAAGCGACAACGAGTGGTGGCTCTACTCCGACGCCGTGCTGCGCGAGAAGTTCGGCGTGAATACCGGCTTCCACCCCGAGGAGATGAGCAAGATCAAGGCCAAGAGCGCCATGAAGGAGTACTTCAACCGCGGCGGGGCCAAGACGATGCGCTACATCCTGGTCGATGGGCCAGAGGACAAGCAGAAGGCCGAGGAGTTCCGCTCCAAGGTCGGATATCCCCTCTTCGTTAAGCCCAACGTCGGGGTCGGGGCCGCCTCTTCCTACGCCCTCCACGACGATAGAGAGTTCGACGAGTTCTTCTCCCACAAGCTCCCCGAGACCTACATCATGGAGGAGTACATCGAGGGCTTCATCGTCAGCTACGACGGAATCTGCGACTCCCATTCCAACGTCGTCTTCGACACCACCCACCACTTCCTGACCCCGATCGCCGACGTGGTCAACCAGAAGGAGGACTACTATTACTACAACGCCCCCTTCGACCTGCCTTTCTTCGACCTCGACAAGGAGGCGTTCCGGAAGGTGGGGCGCGCGGTCGTGAAGTCGTTCGGCATAAAGAAGCGCTTCTTCCACATCGAGTTCTTCGTGCTCACCAAGGACAAGCCCGGGCTAGCCAAGAAAGGCGAGTTCGTGGCCCTTGAATGCAACATGCGCCCGGCCGGCGGCTACACGCCCGACCTCATCGACTTCGCCAACTCGGTCTCGGTCTACGACATCTACGCCGACGTGATCTGCTTCGACGAGAACCGGCAGGACATGACGCTTCCGAAGTACTACGCCTTCGCCTCGGCCAGGCGGGATGGCATCGATTACCTGCACAGCGAGCAGGAGATACTCGATTCCTATAAGGACAACCTCTGCCTGCATGGCCGCTACCCGGCCCACATGGCGGTGGCGATGGGGGACAGCTTCTACTACGCCAAGTTCGATTCCTTCGAGGAAGGCCAGCGATTCGACGCCTTCGTTCGGACCAGAGCGAAACAATAAGGGGCATAAGCCCCTTTTTTCTTCGCCCTCTCTCGCTTGGTTGACTAAAGGCCGAAACTAGGGCTTACTAATAGGGAAAGAGAGGGAAAACCCATGAAATGCATCCATTGCGGAGCCGATAACGCCGAGGACGCCGTCTATTGCTGCGCCTGCGGGAAGCGGCTAGACGGCAACGTCGACTGTCCCAAATGCGGGCATATGATGAAGGAGGGATCCTCCTATTGCTCCTATTGCGGGGCAAAGCTGCAGCAGGCGGCGGGGCCTGACCTCGTCGAGCCGGCCCGGAGGACATTGTCCTACGTCGGCTTCGGCCTTAGCTGCGTGCTGGCCTTGCTCTGCCTCATCTTCGCTTTCCTCGTCGGGGGCGAGGTGAGCGCCGCGGGACAAAGCGCCGGCTTCGACATCTACTTCTTCCTCGGGGACGTCTACGACGTGCTGGAGGTCGAACAGGTGCGGGGCTATGGGCTCGCCGGGCCGATCATGGCCAGCATCACCATGGTGCTGGGGCTGCTCGCCAGCGTCGGGGCCGCGGCCTATTTCGCCTATTCCGCCTACAAGGCCGTGAAGGGGAAGAGGCTGCGCCTATTGGGACCCGCGACCCTGAGCTACGTCACCTTCGTTTTGTTCGCCTGCGCCTTCCTGCTTATGGGCGGGCAGGGGTATACCAGCGAGCGGGCCACGATCGCCTTATCGCTCAACGGGGCGACCATCGCCATGCTCGCCACCGGGGCGGTGCTGATATTGATCATCTTCGCCTTGGACCTGCTAGCCAATTTCAAAGCGCAGGAGCTCGCCGCTCGGGCCAAGTTCACGGTCATCGGGCTGGCGATGCTCTCGCTATTGCTGCTATGCGCCGGCATGATGTCGCTCGGCGCGTTCTCCTTCGGGGACTCCTCCGGGAACTTCGGCACCGTGGCCAACACCGGCATCAGCGGATTGTTCACCGACGTGCTTTACAACCTGGCCGTGAGCAGCTACCTGTCGAGCGAGCGGTTCGCCGAGTTCAATATCTACTTCTATGTCTCGCTGCTGCTGACCGTCTTCATGTGGCTCGCCGCCTTGTCGGCGATGGGGCTGGTCGGCTACACCGCCGTCAGCGCCCTCTCGGATAGCGAGAAAGCCCGCCTCCGCCTGCCGAACATCTGCCTGACGATCTCCGGGCTCACGGTCGGTTTCGGGGTGCTGCGGCTCATCCAGGACGTCGTGCTCGGCCTCTACATCGGGGAGAGCAGCGAAACCGGGAAGGTCGTGGTCACCAACGCCATCGTGGTCATCGTCATAGGTGCGATAGCGCTTGGGCTGTCGATCTTCGCCAAGCTCGCCACCAAGCCCAAGCCGAAGGCCGAGGCGGCGGAATAGGCAAAGCAAAACAAAGGGCCGGCAAGCCGGCCTTTTTCTATTGGTAATACTCGCTGATCTCCGAAGAACCGATCGAATAGGATGAGTTCTGCAGCCTTATCGGCGATTCCTCGCTATATCCGGCGGATCGCCTTTCCTCCTCGCTCCAGCCCGCCACGTCGACCAGGTATGTGGTTTTATCCGAAGCCTTGGCCAGCGGGAAGACCGCCTCGTAAAAGCCGTCCAGCATCGCCTCGCCCTCATAGAGGTAGGATAGCCCGCCTATCTCAAGGCCTTGGTAATCATCATAGCCGTCCACTAGGTAGACGTTGGTGTAGTTGCCGGCCCTGGATAGGGCTTGGGCGAGGCGCCCGGGGTTGCGGTAGAGGCCGCTTATCTCGATCTTCGAGATGCGGTTTGGGGCATCGATCGAGATCAGGGTCGGGGTCACCAGTCCATCGGGGAAGGCCTCGTCGATCTGCTCTGGGCAGCGGTCGCGCAGCTCTTGATATACCTGGATTATGTTCTCGTCGCCGGCGGAGTAGACGGCGGCCCGCGCCTCCTGTATCGCCTCGCATAGGTTGGGCTCTAAGACCTGGCAATGGCTGCACGCGGAGGTGTGGAAGAGCACGATGGCCGACCCGCCCGCTTCCAGCAATGGGTCGATCTCCTCGAAGGAGAAGTCGATTAAGGCCTCATCGAATCTATTCCCGGAGACGACCGACCTTAGGTAATAGGGGTATCCGTCGCCTTTGGACATATCGAAAGACGGCTTGGCCCCGCAACCGGCCAATAGGGGCAATACAAGAAAAAAGGCGATCTTCCTCATCGCCTTGATTATACCCCAAATCTAGAACCCGAATGACCGGCGGTGCAGCAAGGGCGGCACCTTCTTGTCGGTCGGCTCCTCCTCCTGCAGCGCCGAAAGAAGCGCCAAGGCGAATTCCTCGCTCTCGAAGTCGACCGCGGTTATCCCCAGCGTCTTCTTCCACTCGTCGTTGCCGAACCCGATCAGCGGGATCTTCCTATTGGCCGACATCAGGTAATGGTAGGCCGCGGCGCAGGAGGCGTCGGAGCCGCATAAGATGCCGTCTGGGGCGTAGAGCTCGATGGCCTTCCCGATCGATTCCGGCTCGTTGCTCACCTTGTCCTCGTCGATGCACAGTGCGCTTTCCTCGCCCATGTTCTCATAGAAGCGGGGCTTGGCCTGGCTGCAGGAGAGGAAGCGCAGCGATGAGTCGACGAACAAGGGGCGCCTAACCCCAGATTGCTTCAGCAAGGAGCACGCCATGTCGACCGCGGCGTCGACGTCCAGGCAGACGGTCGGGACTTGCTCGTAGGCCTTGCGCATTACCTGGATCGCCTTCACCCCATTGCGGCGGCAAAGGGCGACCGCCTCGGCGTTTTCCGCGGTCGAGGGCGAGAAGATTATCGCCTTTACCTTAGATGCCAAAAGCGAGGCGAAGCATTCCCTTTCCTTCGCCGGATCGGAGAAGGAGTAGGTCAATACGATGGACGCCCCGGCGATGGCCGAGGCGCGGTAGAGGCCGCTGTAGACCGAAGCGACTACCGGCCAATCCGGGTAGGAGGCGATGATGCCGATGTCTGAGTGAACGCCGCGCCGAAGCCGCTCGGCGTTGAGGTCCTTCATGTACCCCAGCTCCTCGCAGGCCTTGTTCACCCGCTCGCGGACCTCTTGCTTGACGAAAGGCTTGCCGTTGATGACGCGGGAGACCGTGGCGACCGATACCTTCGCCTTCCGGGCGACGTCTAGCAAAGTAACCATGAAGAAATTTTAGTGGTCGGTCGCCAATCGTCAACAATCAATTGCCGTCTCCGCACCCAAAAAGCCGATTGCGCCTATCGTATTTTGCCTACATTTTACACAAATGTTGCAAAAATGGTATAAGCGTACGCGTTTGCTTCGACGTCATCGCAAAACCTTCCATCGCCTTCTTGCTTGCTTATGCTCGGCGGCATGGTTTAATTGAGATATGAACCTAATACATTCCGTGAAGCGCGACGCGCAGACCCCGGAGGCCTTCTATGCCTGCGTCGAGATAAGCGCCGGAAGCTCGGCCAAATACGAGATCGACCACGAGTCGGGGGCCCTGATCCTCGACCGGTTCCTGTTCACCTCGACCCATTACCCGCACAACTACGGCTTCATCCCCAAGACCTGGGCCGACGACGGCGACCCGCTCGACGTTTTGATACTTTCCTCGGGCCCGATAATCCCGCTGGCGCTCGTTAAGTGCTACCCAATCGGGATGCTGGTCATGAAAGACGGCGGGCGGAAGGACTACAAGATAATCGCCATACCCTTCAACGACCCCTTCTACAACGCCTTCCATTCCCTATCCGACCTGCCAGAGCACGTCGCGAAGGAGATCGACCACTTCTTCAAGGTTTATAAGCAGCTTGAGGAGGGGAAGGACACCGAGGTGCTAGGATATGAAAACGCCGATGCGGCTAAGAGGGCGATAGAAGAAGGCCTTGCCCAATACGACCTGACCTTCAGCAGCCGATGAGGCCGGCGTAATAATCAAGCCGTGCCTTTATGACGGCCCATCCTCTATATAACCGCCTCAGTTTCGCCCGGGCTATGTCTTTTCCGTGTCCGGTCTCCTTCTGCCGGCACAAGGCCCAG
>DVMV01000023.1 GCA_018714785.1 Candidatus Alloenteromonas pullicola | reverse complement strand
CTCATTATCTTCGGCACTCCTTCGCAACCTATCTTCTGGAAAATGGGGCCGATATTCGCTCGGTGCAGGAATTGCTTGGCCACGAAAGCATAACAACCACCGAAATCTATCTAGAGGTGACCTGGAAGCGAAAGCAGCTCGTTCTGGAGAAATATGGGTTGCGGTCGGAAATCGAGAAGCGCTCCAAAAAAGCAAGAAAGTAGGGAAACGGCCGCTGTTAAGGTGTACCGAATTACCGACAAGGTGTATTATTCAGCCGAGGCTAGAAACAACCTTATGATAGCTAAAAGCAGAGAAATCAAGGAGACTCGGGGGCTCTTGTCTTTATTGGCAACGATAAAGCTTCCATCCCCGAACTACATCTTCCTCGCCACCGAGAACGCCAGGGCGAAGCAGACCGAGATCTTCGTAAAGGAAGGCGACCGCGTCCTGCTTGGGCAAGTGGTTGGCATGAGGCACGGCGGGTACTTCGACCAGCCGATCCACTCCTCCGTCTCCGGCACCTACGTCGGGCTGGAGAAGCATTACCACCGGTCGGGCAAGCTGGTCGACTTCATCAAGATCAAGAATGACTTCAAGGATGAGTTCGACCCATCCATTAAGGACAGAACCGACGAGGAGATCGCCAAATTGACCCGCAAGGACTTCGCCAAGATACTCAAGGACACGGCGTTGGTGGGGCTGGGCGGCTCGAGCTTCCCAACCTACATAAAGCTATCCACCGATAAGAAGATAGACACTATTTTGATAAACGCCATCGAGTGCGAGCCGTTCATCTCCGCCGACAAGCGGCTGATGATGGAGGACAGCGAGGAGGTCATCGCCGGCATAAGGCTGCTGATGATGGCTTTCGATTGCCACAATGCCAAAATCTGCATCAAGCGGAAGCACCATGAGCTGATTTCCCTATACAAGGAGCTGCTTCGCCGCTACCCGGATTCGGGCATCTCCGTCTGCCCGGTTGGCAACTTCTATCCCCAGGGGTGGGAAGTCGCCATGATTAAGAGCGCCACCGGCATCCAAGTGGAGACTGGGCACCTGCCCGCCGAATACGGGATCGCCAACTTCAACGTCTCCACCGCGGCCGGCGTCTATGAGTCGGTCAAGCACAACTGCTCGGTCTACGAGCGGCTGGTGTCGGTGGGGGGAGACGGGATCAACTACCCATCGAACTTCCGGGTCCGCATAGGCACCCCGGCCAAGGAGCTAATCGATGCCTGCGGGGGCTATAAAGATCCCGAGAAGGAGAAGGTGTTCATCCTCGGCGGGCCGATGATGGGGGCGAGCCTGCCTAGCGACGACTGCATCCTCACCAAGACCGTCACCTCGATCATCGTGATGGACAAGCAGGAGGAAGACGAGAACCCCTGCATCCGCTGCGGCTCCTGCGTGCTGTCTTGCCCGGTCGAGCTCGAGCCGGTCTCGATAATGAACTCGGTCAAAGCCGTCGATAAGGAGGGCATCAAGAAGCTCAATCCGGGCAAGTGCATCGAATGCGGGCTCTGCTCCTACGTCTGCACTTCCCACATCCGGGTAAGCGATTACGTCAAGAGGGCGAAAATGCTCGCAAAACTAAAATGAACGAAGCAAGTTTCAAAGTTGAGAAAGCACCGCACATCCACCGCAAGGACTCGGTGAACCGGATGCTCGGCGACGTGTTGATCGCCCTCATCCCGGTATTGGTCTGGTCGATCGTCGCCTATCAATGGGACGCGGTAAGGAACATCGTCATCTCCATCCTCACCATGGGAATCTGCGAGTTCGTCTTCGTCTTGATCGTGAACCGCCTGCCTTACGATGGGCAGAAGCATTCCTTCAAGGAACGGCTCCTATTCGCCGTGAAGGCCTATAAGCCGCACAACCTATTGGCCCCGACCGTCTCGGGGGCCATCTTCGCCCTCATCATGCCGGCGACCATGGACCCGTCCTACATGATCTACCCCGCCTTGATACTCGGGTCGATATTCGGCATCGTGATCGGCAAGCTCGTGTTCGGCGGGCTCGGGCAGAACATCTTCAACCCGGCCGCGGTCGGCATGGTGTTCGCCAAGATCTGCTTCGGCTCCTACATCGTCTACCCCGAGCGGGACTTCTTCGAGGTCATCGCCGGCGGGACGCCGCTAGCCTCGCTAGAGGCCCCGGCCGGGACCAATTCGCTGATCGGCAAGTTCCTATCCATCAACGACACGAGCCTGCTCGACCTCTTCTTGGGGCAGGTCAACGGCACCATCGGCGAAGCCTTCAAGATCGCAATCCTCATCGGTCTGGCCTATTTGCTCATAAGGCGGGCCATCGACTGGCGGATCGTGGTGTCCTACCTCGCCACCTTCCTGCTCCTTTCCTGCCTCGCCGGGGCGATAGTCTGCACCCGGGTCGACGTCAATTTCTTTGAGTTCATCGGCTTCCAGCTGCTTAGCGGCGGGATGCTATTCGGCGTCACCTTCATGCTGACCGACCCGGTCACCTCGCCTATCACGAGCCCGGGCAGGGTGATGTATGGCATCATCGCCGCCTCGCTGACCTTATTGATAAGGCTATTGGGCGCCTATCCGGAGGGCATGGCCTACTCGATATTGCTGTCGAACCTGCTGGTCCCCTTCATCGAGTACCGTTCCTGGAGCGGGCAGAAATTCACCTATAAGAAGATGATCGCCTGCGCCGCGATATTCGCCTTTGCCGCCCTTGCCATCGGGCTCGGGCTTGGATTCGGCGGCGAGATAGTCGCCGAGACTGGAGGCAGCCGATGAAACCGAATGCTTTGAAGGCCCTCAGGGTGGCCGCCACCTTGTCGATATTGGCCGGGGCCTCGGGATTGCTCATCGCCGGCACCGATTTGGCGACCAAGACGATCATCGAGCAGAACCGGATCGCCAACATAAAGAAGAATCTCTCAAAGGTATTCCCCGACGCCGACTTCGGCGATGGGGTCAAGCTTTCCGGCGACGACTATCTGACCGACTATTACCCCGCCTCGCTGACCGACGGCGAGGATGGCCGGGTCTACGCCTGCTCTGGAACCAACCAATTCGGCGGGGTGTCTATCCTAATCGGGGTGTATTCCGACTTCACCCTGGGGAAGATGGTGGTCCTCGAGAACACCGAATCCTATGGCTCGACGCTGCAGTCCAACTACCTGGACAAGTACGACGCCGCCAACGACGGCGCGTCCCGCGAGGAGGCGCTTTACGACGTTAATTGCGGCGCCACCTACGGCGCGACGCTGGTCCGCGATATGGTGCTTGAGGCCGTGAGCCACTACAAGGAGGGCAAATGATGGAAAAGGAACATAAGCATCTCGGTGCCTTCCTCGCCGGGATAATCAAGGAAAACCCGCTGCTGGTCGGGCTATTGGGCCTTTGCCCGGCTTTGGCCGTCACCACCAGCCTCGAGAGCGCCTTCGGGATGGGGGTGCTCTTCACCGTCGTCTTGACCTGCTCCAACCTCATCGTGTCGCTGCTTAGGAAGATCATCCCGGAGGAGGTCAGGACCCCGTGCTACATCGTGGTCATCGCGACCTTCGTCACCATCGTCAAGATGCTCTGCGAGGCCTTCCTGCCGGAGCTATACTCATCGCTTGGCGTCTTCTTGTCGCTGATCGTCGTCAACTGCATCGTGCTCGGAAGGGCCGAGGCCTATGCCTCCTCCCATCCGGTCGGCGACTCGGTGCTCGACGGGCTTGGCAACGGCATCGGCTACATGCTCGCCATCTGCCTCATCGCCCTCATCCGCGAGGTGCTCGGCTCCGGGCAGCTGACCTTCGGCAAGACCTTCGCCTTCATCGCCGAGGCCAACGGGGGCAGCCCGTTCGTGATCCCGCTGCTTAAGGGCAACGGCTACAACCTCTCGATCTCCTTCTTCGCCCAGCCCGCCGGCGCGTTCCTGGTGCTATCCATCGTGCTGGCCATCATCGCCTCCATTGGCCAGGCGAGGAAGAACAAGGCCCGCGTCGACGCGCGGCTAGCCAAGCAAGCGGCCCTCAAGGCCAAGGAGGAAGCGAAATGAACGTCTTCGTCGGGTTCATATTGGCGATACTTTCCTATTCGCTTATGAACAACGTGGTGCTGGTGCGCTTCTACGGCATCTGCTCATTCATCGGGGTCGGAAACAAGATAAAGAGCGCCGCCTGCATGGGCGCCGCGGTGAGCTTCGTCATAATATTGGCCACCGTCATCTGCTTCCCGATCTACAACTACGTCCTGGTCCCCGCCGGGGTGAGCTACCTCGACACCATAACCTTCATCTTGGTCATCGCCTGCCTGGTCATGGTGGTGGGGCTGTTCATCAAGCGCTTCTCGCCCTCGCTATACAGGGCGCTCGGCATCTATCTGCCGCTGATCACCACCAACTGCGCGGTGCTAGGCGTCGTCAGCGAGAACACCGCCTCGCAGTTCGACTTCCTCACTTCGCTAGCCAACGGCATCGGGACCTCGCTTGGGTATCTGCTCACCATCGTCTTGTTCGCCGCCATCCGCGTGAGGCTTGAGGGCGCCAACACCCCGAAGGCATTCAAGGGCGTGCCCATCGCCTTGGTCGTGGCCTCGCTTATGGCCATCGCCTTCATGGGCCTATCCGGGATGATAACCCTATGACCATCAATGCCCTTGGCAGCGTCTGGGGCATCGTGGGGGCGGTTGCCCTTATAATCGGGCTGCTCGCCGTATTCATCATCGCCTTGGTCCTCTATCGGAGGACCCCCACCCCCAAGGGATGCGAGGACCTGCAGGCAAACGAGGAGAAATGCGGGGCCTGCACCGCCAAGGACTGCCCCTTCAAGCAGAGGCTAGACAAGATAAAGAAGAAGGAAGAGGAGGAAAAATGAGATGCCATCCTACCTTGCGATAATCATCGCGTTCGCCATCCTGTTCGCCCTTGGGGCGATATTCGGCCTCGCGCTTTACTTCGCCTCGATATTCCTCGCGGTCAAGGAGGATAGGCGCATCAAGGCGGTCGCCGCCATGCTCCCCAACGCCAACTGCGGCGCCTGCGGCCACCCCGGGTGCCTGCAGATGGCCGAGGCTTTGGTCAATGGCGAGGATAAGGACCCCTCAGCCTGCAAGCCAGGCAAGGAGGCGGCAAACTTCGCCCCGATCCGCGAATACCTCAAATCACATCCCGAGCCGATATATGAGGAAGACGACGCCTAAATTCGCCTTAGCTTTGCCGTTTCTGCTGCTATCCGGCTGCTCGCAGAGCAAGGCGCTCAGCGAATCGTTCTTCGCCTTCGACACCGCCTTCGAGATAAGGGTATACGACGGAAACAAGCAAGCCATCGAGCAGGTCAAAGACCTGCTTTTGGACATTTCGAGCGACTTGAACGCCAACGCCCGGGAGGCCGAGGACGGGCTTTTCATGCTCAACCGCGACCGCCATCTGACAAACCCATCCCCCTATCTGGAGGAGTGCCTGCGGCTATCGGTGAGCTACCAACAGGCGACGTCCAACTACTACTCGCCGTTCCTTTTCGACCTGTCCACGCTCAACAAGCAGGCAATCGCCAACGGGCAACTGCTCGACGCCAAGACCATCTCCGAGGAGATAGGCAAATCCAACTCGACCTCCGTTTCCTTCGATGGCGGCATCTCGATAGAGGGGGAGGCCAGCATCGACCTCGGCGGCGTCGCCAAGGGCTATGCCCTCGACAAGGCCAAAGCCGTTTTCGACCGTCTGGGCTGCTCGCAGTACATGATCTACGCCGGATCGAGCTCTTTGCTTTTCGGTGACACCGGCGAGGCGGGCAAGAGCTTCACCCTCTCGCTCCGCGACTATCCCGGCTATAAGGTCGGCACAAAGAAATCGTCGGCCTCAATCAGCTCGGTTTTCGAGCAGGGCAAGATAATCGATGGGGAGATGCATTCCCACATCATCGACCCCCACGACGGAAGCGACGTGAGCGACCATTCGCTGGTTATGCTGCTTTCCCCCGAATCCGATGCGCCTGACCTCAATGCGCGGCTAGACGCCTACGCCACCGCCTCGATGAACATGGACCAGCCTCAGATGGGGGAGCTGCTCGATGGGTATTCATACGCCGTGTTCGACGGCGATGAGCTTTCCTTCTCCAAAGGCGTGCAGTGGCTATGAGGAAGCACCTGCCGACGTTGATACTGAGCGTTTCGGTGGCCTTTTGCGCCATTATTGCTCTGCTTTTGGGCTATTTGCTCGCGCCCAAGGCCGCCTCGGCGACCATCACCGGGCCGGGCTTCAGCTACTCGGTGAGCCTTTCCGATGACCGCGTTTACGCGGTCGAGGGGAAGATGGGCGAGATGCTCATCGAGGTCAAAGACGGCAAGATCGGGGTCAAGCAGTCCGGCTGCCCGAACCAGTATTGCGTCCATCAGGGATTCCGCGACGGCGGGGCGAGCATTGTCTGCGCCTACAACGAGGTCATGATCGGCTTCCAAACCTCAGATTACGAGGTCATCGCATGAGCTACCGCGACTACTTCGGGATCTTCGCCATCCTCATCGGCCTATTGGGTTGCTTCTTCGCCTCTAGGGAGAGGAAGCGCATGCCCTTGGTCCGGATGTCGCTATACATCTGCCTTTCGTTGATCCTCGGATACATCGATTCCTGCATCCCGCTTTTCCTGCCTGGGCTGCGTCTAGGGCTTGCCAACGTGGTGGTCCTCATCGCCTTGCTCGACCTCGGCTATGGCCAGGCCGCCGCTGTGAGCCTATCCCGGGTGATGCTGCTTTCCTTGCTCCGCGGCGACTTCCTCGGCATGGGGTTCTTCATGTCGTTATTCGGGGCGGTCGCGAGCTATCTGATCATGGCGGTTTTGCATGCCGCATCGAAGAAGCTCTCGCCGGTTTTCCTCTCGATCTGCGGCTCGTTGGCCCACAGCGTCGCCCAGGTCGGGGTGGCTTGCTTCTATTTCTCGACCGCCTCCCTGCTTTATTTCTATTTGCCCCTTCTGGCGCTGCTGGGGCTATTGACCGGGGCCTTCTCCGGCATGCTGGCCGGCATGGTCGCGAAGCGAATCGGCAAATTAAGACCTTGAAAGATGGTGCCCTCTAGGGCAATATCATTGAATTAGAAAAGAGGTAGACATATGGCAACAGATCCAACTTCTCTTATCCATGGGCAGTTCCGGTTCACCGGTTTCGGCCCGCGGGTGCTGCGCATCGTGAAGCGCGGCAAGAACGGCTTCAACGACCGCCCATCGCTTTTCGTGCCCAATCTTCCGCTTCTTACCCCCTCCCCGATCGAGCACCGCATCGACGGGGGGATGCTCTTGGTCGACACCCATGGCTATGAGGTCAGGATGGACCTTGAGGCCAAGACCCTGGCCGGGGTCTCCGTCTATAAGATCGAGGGTGAGGCCGCCACGCCGATCCTCACCATCGGCAAGGAAGACCTCAAGAACACCGGCGAATTGCCGCTCCCGGAGCACACCCCCGAGGTCTACGTCCTCTCCGACTCGCCGAGGCTCAGCCTGCCCCGGCACGGCTACGTCGAGGACGGCAAGCCCAACAGCTCGTTCCTGCTTGACGAGGACGCCGAGGACGTCTATTTGATCTTCGCCGAGCGCGACCCCTATGTGCTACGCAAGGTGCTTATATCATTGACCGGCGTGGCCCCGATCATGCCTTTGAGCGCCTTCGGGTCCTGGGACTCGAAGTACTACGAATACAACGACGCGACCGTCGACGAGGAGATAGCGAACTACGCCAAATACGGGCTGCCGCTGGACAACTTCGTCATCGACACCGACTGGCGCGCCGCCGGGGCGACGGTGGGGGCGGGATACAAGCCCAACACCAAGGACTTCCCCTCGCTGAAGAAGACCTTCGAGCGGCTGCATAAGAAGAACCTGACCGTGATGTTCAACGACCACCCCGAGCCGGTCGAGGGGGCCGATAACCTCTTCGATCCGAAGGAGGTGGCGTTCCGCAGGAAGAACCTGACCCATTTCCTGTCGCTCGGGCTGGATTATTGGTGGTTCGACCGCAACTGGATCACCCGGCTAAAGAGCATCGAGCCGGGCGACCACCCGACCCTCACCCCCGAGACGCTGGGCGCCTACCTATACCACGACGTGACCCGCAGCTACCTGGAGACCAGCGCCAAGGGAGAGTACCCCAAGCGGACATTGCTCATGAGCAACGTCGACGAGATAACCAACGGCGTCTACAAGGGGATAACCAACATCGCGAGCCACCGCTATGGCATCCAGTGGACCGGGGACACCACCATGAGCGACGAGTTCATCGGATACGAGATCGAGAACCTGGTCAGGGCCGGGGCGAACCTCATCCCTTATTGCCATGGCGACATCACCGGCCACGTCGGGGACGGCAGCGACGAGCTCTACGTCCACTACATGCAGCTGGGCGTCTTCTCGCCGATCTACCGGCTCCACTCCACCCACGACGTCAAGCGCTTCCGCCAGCCCTGGCTATGGGGCAAGCGGGTGCTCGACATCGCCCGGGACTACGATTTGCTGCGCTACCGGCTATTGCCTTATTACTACTCTGCCGCCCGCGTCGCCTACGAGACCGGCACCCCGATCGTGAGGGCGCTGGGGTTCATAAAGGGCGAATCGACCCGGTTGGATGAGGCCAAGATCGGCGACGGGCTGCTCTTCGCCCCGATCTACACGCCGGTGAGCAAGATGGCCTTGCCCAAGCAGGCCTTCGCCTCCAAGATAAAGGCCAGCTACTACAACAACGAGTCGCTAGATGGCAAGCCGGTCTATGAGGCCGAGTACGAGGGGGCCATCGACTTCGACTGGGGCACCCATTCGCCCAAGGACGGGGTGGTCGAGCGTGAGCACTTCTCGGCCGCCTTCGAGTTCGATCTGACCAACCCGCTGCCGGAGCCGATGAATCTGCTCATCGGGTCAGACGACGGCATCAGGCTATATGAGGACGGCAAGCTCGTCATCGATTCCTGGGTCAACCGCGGCTTCTACGTCGACAAGGGCCCGAAGCTCGGGGTGGGGGAGACCCACCATTACCGGCTCGAGTACTACCAGGGCGTGATGGGGGCGAAGCTAGTCGCCTACATGCTTCCCGAATCCGAGGAGCCGAAGAAGGAGAAGGACACCTACATCCCGCTAGATGGGGAATACATCGACCTATTCGACGGCTCGATCCACGCCCCGGGCTCACTCGCCAGCCGGGAATACGGTCTCGAGGAATGCCCGCTGTTCGTCCGGACCGGGACCATCATCCCGTTGGCCAAGGAGTGCCTGAACACCCATGGTTCCGACTGGTCGAGCCTGAGCCTCGCCCTGTTCCCGCGCCGGGAAGGGTCGGCCCATTTCACCCTGTATGAGGACGACCGCGAGACCGAGGCCTATATGCACGGGGAATGGCGCAAGACCCGCTATAGCGGCACCTACGTCGAGGACAAGCGCTCATATGAGCTGACCATCGACGAGTCGGCCGGCTGCTACGATGGGGCCAAGCAGGAAAGGGAGTACCGCTTCCAGCTCTACCTCCGCAAGGACGAGGTCCTGAAGGCCATCCGCTGCGACGGCGAGGTGCTGCCGTTCGACTTGGTCAAGCACAGCGGGGCCGGGATGCCGCTTCCCTTCCAGGGCCCAGCCCGGGCATTGGACTACTACGAGTGCTCGGTGAAGCTAAGCAATGGAAAGTCGCACTTGGTTGAGTTCTTCATCGAATAATTGAACCCCTTATTGGGGTTCTTTTTGCATCTTGCACGGCGATTGCCGCTGCCCGCTAAGGCAAAGACCATGCCAAATGGCCTGCGAATTTTTTCCTAGGCATTGTTGCGGGCGGCCGAAAACTGGTCGTCGATCTTCAAAGGCGTTTCATTTCCCCGCCAGGAATGCGGGCGTATGGCAAGATCAAGATAGATTGAGGATCGGCTGCGTCTTGGCGAGGCCGATGCTGGCAACGCGGGAAACCGAACATCATTGCCGAAGCCGGGCAATGCCAGCGAAAAATCGATAAAAATGTACAACTGTCCATTTCTAGAATATAATCAAATGGCCAAGAAAATAGCTAACAGCGAAAGGAGTGTTTTCTAGAATGGCGAATTTGAAACAGAGGATTTGCATCATAGGCGGCGGCCCGGCTGGGCAGACGGTTGCGATGAACCTCGAGAAGAAGGGCTACGACAACTACGTGATCTACGAGAAGCTCGATCGCGTCGGCGGCAAGGCCTTCTCGCCCAAGATGAAGATGGGCAAGGACATGGAGGAGGAGAGGACCATCGAGATGGGCGCCGTCATGGGCTGCGACACCTATTTCGCGGTCGCCGAGGCCGAGAAGTTCGGCGGAACCACCCATATCGGCGGCCCGGCCATGGGGCGTAAATTCATGACCACCGAGGGCAAGGAGATCAAGCGCGGCGTATTGCAGCTGCTCACCATGCTCCTCAAGCTCAACAAGATGAGCAAGATATTGAAGAAGAAGTACTTCGGATACGATGTCAACGGCCACCGCGGCGTCGCCCAGGGCAAGTACGACGGCCCCTGGCCGGTCACCCCGGAACTCAAGGTCATCAAGGGCGACAACCCGCACCTGAAGGACCTCTCGATGCCGTTCTCGGAATTCCTCAAGCTCAATAAGTGCGAGGAGGCCGCCACCGTCTGGCGCGGCCCATTCACCGCCTTCGGCTATGGCTATTTCGACGAGATCCCGGCGGCCTACGTCGTCAAGTACCTCGACGCCTTCACCGTCCGTCAGTTCCTGAAGACCGGCAAGCTCTGGACCTGGGCCACCGGCACCCAGTCGATCTGGGAGGGCGTCAACAAGCACCTGAAGCACCCGGCCATCCTCAATAGCGAAGTCACGAAGGTCGAGCGCAAGGACGGCAAGGTCTACGTCACCATCAACGGCAAGGACACCGAGGAGTTCGACAAGCTCATCATCTGCACCCCGCTTGAGCTCTTCCTCAAATACGGCGATCCTTCAAAGAAGGAGACCGAGCTCTTCTCCAAGATCCGCCACAAGGAATACTTCACCATGGCGGTCTACCCCGACAAGCAGCCGGACACCTCCTACTACATCTTCGAGAACATGACCCCGGAGACCCGCGGCCACCTGATGGTCTTCTACTACCGCTGGCCGGGCGTCGCCAACCAGCCGGTCGTCACCTTCACGCTGCGCAACCACCAAGGCATGGACGACGTCCCCTCCGAGGCCGCCCGCGACACCACCTTGGCCGACATGGACAAGGTCGGGCTCGGCGTCAAGAAGACCGAGCGCATCGACGACTGGTACTACTTCCCGCACGTCGACTCCAAGGACTACGCCGACGGGTGGTACGACAAGGTCGAGGCGATGCAGGGGCAGAACAGCACCTACTATGCCGGCGAGGTCATGGCCTTCGGCGACATGGAGGAGACCGCCGAGTACGCCCGCGACTTGGTCAACCGCTACTTCTGATAACGCTCCTTAAAAAGGGCCCATCCGCAAGGAAGGGCTCTTTTTTCGTCCACAATGGTTAACGAGTAAATCCGATGGGGACTGAATAAATCGCAATAGTTTAATAAAGATTAACATTTTCTGTTGAACCCTCCGATTTTTCCTTCATAATTCCTTGAGTGAACGGAGGGAAGGATGATGCCATTAGCCTTAGCGACACCCGGAAGCGACCTATGCGTGGTCAAGGTAAGGGGCGACGACAAGCAGCGCCGCCACCTGCGGAGCTTGGGGATACTTGAGGGATCGGAGCTCAGGCTCCTAAGCTCCAGCCACGGGGCTTGCCTATGCGCCGTCAAGGGCTGCCGCCTGGGGATTGGGGCATCGCTTTCCTGCCTTATTTACGTTAAGGAGGCAAATCAAGATGAAGCTCGCTGAGCTAAACATCGGCGAATCGGCCGAAGTGAGGGGCGTGGAGGGGAAAGGCGCTTTGAGGCGCCGGCTATTCGACATGGGGATCACCCCGGGCACGGAGGTGTTCCTAAGAAAGAAGGCCCCGCTGGGGGATCCGATCGAGATCACCATCAGGGGATATGAGCTCACGCTGCGGGCCCAAGAGGCGGAATCGGTGGAGGTCGAGAGGGTATGAGGACCATCGCGCTCATCGGCAACCCCAATTCGGGGAAGACCACCCTTTTCAACGCCCTAACGGGCTCGAGCGAATACGTCGGCAACTGGCCGGGAGTCACCGTCGAGCGCCACGAAGGCATATACCGCGCCAAGCGGAAGGGGGACGGCATCAGGATAGTCGATTTGCCAGGCATCTATTCGCTTTCCCCCTACACCCCGGAGGAGGGGATAAGCCGCTCTTACTTGCTCTCTGGCGAGCCCGAGGCAGCCATCTGCGTCCTCGACGCCACCAACCTCGAGCGCAACCTGTATCTGGCGCTGCAGGTGCTGGAGATGGACATCCCCGTCGTCTTGGCGGTCAACATGATGGACGCCGCCGAAGCCGCCGGATTGCGGATCGACCTTCATTCGCTGTCGGAGGGGCTCGGGGTTCCTTGCGTCGGCATCAGCGCCCTGCGGGGGCACAACCTCGATGCGCTGATGAAGCTGGCCTCCAAGGCCGCCGAGTCGAAACGGAGCGGCGAGTGCTTCCTCCCCCTGGAGCCCGACATCGGGGCCGCTAGGCGGGTGTATGAGGAGCAAGGCGTGCCCAATTCGCTATTCCACGCCGTGAAGGCGCTTGAGCGCGACGAGCTGGAGCAGCGGGAGAACCCCAAGGCCTATGCCGCCGCCATCGCCGTTTCGGACAGGCCGGACTACGAGTCGAAGATCGCCGACGCGAGGTATCGATTCCTCTCGTCCATCTGCCGGAAAGCCGTGAAGGGCGGGGCCTCCAAAGGCAAGGACAAGCTGTCGCTATCGGACCGGATCGACAAGGTGCTGACCAACAAATGGGCCGCCATCCCCATCATGGCGGCGCTGCTGTTCGTCATCTTTCACCTGGTGTTCGGCACCGACCTGCTCTACATCGGCTCAATCTATTCCGCGGCGACCGGCAATACCTTGTTCGCCGAGGGGTTCCAGGGGTTCAGCTGGACCATCGGCGGGGAGACCTACCAGCCCTTCGCCGACCTGTTCTACTCAGCGGAGGGCATCAACGGGCCCGGCGAGTTCCTCCACATGCTGGCCGGGGATTCCGAGACCGGCATCATCGGCTGCCTATGCCTGGCCATACGGCAGGGGCTGCTTGCCATCGATAGCCCGACCTGGGTCGTCGGCTTCATCTGCGACGGCGTCCTCTCCGGGATCGCGGCTGTCCTCGGCTTCGTGCCGCAGATAATGCTGCTGTTCGCCTTCTTCTCCTTCCTCGAGGATTCCGGCTACATGGCCCGAATCGCCTTCGTGCTCGACCGGATGTTCCGCCGCTTCGGCGTGTCCGGAAAGGCCTTCCTGCCGATGATAATGGGATTCGGCTGCGCCATCCCGGCCATGATGAACACCAGGACGCTTTCCTCCGACAAGGAAAGGATAAAGACCATCCGCGTGATCCCGTTCTTCACCTGCGGGGCCAAGGCCGAGTTCCTGGTCATCATCGCCGCCCTGATCGCCGCGACAATCGGGGTCGATCCCGGCGTCTTCACCTTCCTTACCTATATCTTCGGCGTGGCCGTTGCCATGGTCGCGGTCATCGTCATGACCAAGACCACCCAGCGGGAGAAGGCGCCCCCGTTCATCATGGAGCTTCCCGCCTACCATCTTCCCCAGCCCAAAGCCCTGTCGCTGCACGTGCTGGAGAGGGGCTCGCACTTCGTCAAGAAGGCCTTCACCATCATCTTCGCCTCGACCGTCATCATCTGGTTCTTGGCCAACTTCACCTGGAGCTATCAGGCGGTCTGGGACCTGCCGCAGGAAACCGCCGACAGGAGCTCGATCCTCTATTCGCTCGGCACATTGCTGCAGCCGCTGTTCACCCCGCTTGGCTTCGGCGTTCAGACCGGCGACTACGGCTGGATATACGCCGTCAGCTCCATCCAGGGCATCGTGGCCAAGGAGAACGTCGTGGCCGTCGCCGAGACGTTGTCCGCCAACAGCGGGTTCGCCTCATTCTCCGACTTCGCTTTGTCCTCTGGGATCTCGACCGGCGGGCTGGTCGGGTTCGCGGTGTTCAACATGCTGACCATCCCCTGCTTCGCCTCGGTGGCGACCGCCAAATCCGAGCTTAAGGACCGGAAGGCCTACTACGGATCGCTGCTGTTCTGGGTCGGGCTTAGCTACGTACTCGGCTCGCTGGCCTACATAACCGTCGAATGGGCCTGGACCTTGGGGATCACCATCCCCCTCGCCGGGCTGTCCATCGCCGGGATCTTCCTCTACGACCGGGCCAAGTCGAGGAAGGAGGCCGCCTCATGCTGATTCCGGCCCTCGCCTCGCTGACCTGGCTGGCCTACGTCTTCGCCGGGGCGGTCCTGCTTGCGTTCTTCGTCCTCTTGGTCTACAAAGCCGTCTCGGCCCTGCGGGGCAAGCGGGGCGGGTGCTGCTGCGGCTCGAAGGGGAAGAAGCTGGTCAAGGAGTTCCGGAAGCTGAAGCGGATGGAGAAGGAGGGGTGCTGCCATGGAAGAGATAACGAAGAGAAGAGCGCTTCTTGTCATCGACAAGGTTAAGGACGGCGAGGGGCGGTTCGCCTGCAAGGCGGTGGGGATCACCCTGGGCGTCAGCAAAGCCCGGGCCTCGGTCATCCTCCACCGACTCGCCGATGAGGGCTATTGCCGCAAGGGCGACTGCCGCGACTACGCCCTCCTCCCCAAAGGGGCGGAGCAGATAAGATGGCTAAACGCCAGGCTACGGGCGCTCGAGCAGCGGCTGGACTGGGTAGGGCCGAAAGCGCGCAAGGAGCTTGTCTGGCTGCTGCTTACCCATGGTAGCGATGAACTGCTTTCCGAGTTCGATAAGGGGAAGCAGAAGACTGTTTTCTAAGAAAAACGTCAACAATAAAGCAAAGTTTTAGAAAAAATTTTCTGCAAATTCTTGAAATTATTTGTCCACGTGTTTAATTCTTCTCGTTCAAGAAGGGACAAAATCATGAAAACGAACAAGTTGAAATTGCTCGTATTGGCAGCCGCCTCGTTAGCAGTGGTTGCCTGCGGGCCAACGACCACAACCACCGATTCGACCGGCACGTCGACTCCGCCGAGCTCGACCCAGACCTCGACCTCCGAATCGACGTCCGGATCGACGTCTCTGTCGACCACCATCCCGGTCGTCACCCATACCGTGACCGTGGCCGCGGGCGAGGGCTATACCGCCACCTTGGATCACGCGGATGGCGTTTATGAGGAAGGGGAGACCGTCACCGTCTCGATCACCGTCACCGCGGTCGGCATGACCGTCGACGAGGTGAAAGCCGGAGAAACCGCGGCTACCGTCATCGTCGAGGAAGACGGCACCTACACCGCGACCTTCACCCTTGGGACTGAGGATACCGAGGTCACCATCACCCTGAAGGCCAAGGAATATTCCATCGGCACGCCGGCGATCCTCGGCGACATGGCCTCCTATTACATCACCGGCGTCACTTTCTCGGCCGCTGACCAGACCAAGGTCGCCTATGGGACCGATGTCACCGTCACCGTCTTGTTCGATCAGGAGAGCGGGGCGAGCGCGAGCGACATCGCCGGGGCCATCGTCTACATCAACGGCGTCGGCAAAGCGCTGACCCCCGACGAGTCGAGCCTCGTCGGATCGGGCTGGAGCGCGGGCTACACCAAGGCCACCGCGACCTTCACCATGCCGGCGGAGGACGTTGAGATCGCCATCTTCATGGGCTATGCCTACCTATCCGAGGATCAGGCCAGCGGCTTCACCCTCAAGGTCGAGGAAAACGAATACGTCACCGTCTACGGCGCGGCCGAAGGCGTCTACTACGAGCAGATCAGCCTGCTATACGTCGCCGAGCCCGGCTACAAAGTCACCGGCTGGGAATACTCCAACGACGGCGGCAAGACCTGGGAGGCGTTCACCGGGTTCTATTCCGGATCGAACACCGGCACCATGTCCACCTACTCGGTCGGCACCGGCGAGGTGCTTCTTAGGGTCGTCGGCGAGTACGTCGGCTCGGCCCCGATCACCTACACCAACGCCGACAAGGTCGTGACCACCGGGACCGGCGAGCTTCCGACGGCGGCCACCATCGGCGAGACCATCACCATCGGCTATATGGGCGCGGATGGGTATTCCATCACCGATGCCGCGACCATCGAGGGCGTCGATCCCGAGGACATAATCACCAACTACGAGGACTGGGGCGGCGAGTGGCAGCTGTCGTTCGTCATGCCCGAGAACGAGGTCACCATCACCTTCTCCGTAGGGGAGAACGGCACCCTTAGCTACGAACCCAACGAGCACGTCACCTCGGTCGAATTCCGCGACTCCAGCTGGTCCGGCAACGTCATAACCTCGGCCGCGGCCGGCGCCTACGTCTATGCCTACGTCACCGTCGAGGAGGGCTACACCTTGGTGTCCGGCTCGGTCAACGGCGGGGAGGCCATCGAGGCCGGCAGCGACTACGAGGGCAACGCCTACATCGCCTTCGCCATGCCTTCCGACGGCTCCGACGCGGTCCTCACCCTCAACGTCGGGCAGAACCACAGCATCTCCTACAATGAGAGCGAGGATTACAGCCTTACCTTCACCGTCGACTACGTCACCGCCGAGCAGGCCGCCGCGGGCCAGACCGTCGACTTCACCCTCCGCCCGGCCAGCGTCTTCATCACCCCGACCAAGCTGACCCTAGACGGCGAGGATATCACCTTCACCAAGTCCTCCTATGGCAATTCCTACACCGGAAGCTTCACGATGCCCGACCACGACGCGGTCCTCAACGTCGAAGTCGCCAAGGAGGAAGGCCACACCCTTACCCTCACCTTGGACGACAACAAGGCCCTCATCGACGACCTCGAGATCACCGGCGGCAGCTCGCTTGACCTCATCGGCGTCGCCTCGGGCACCGAGACCCTCACCGGCGAGTTCCTCGTCGGGGAGACCCTCTCCATCGATCTGACCACCATCGCCTCCGACACGCTGACCCCCGAGCTATACCTCGTCAAGGGCAGCGAGGAGGAGAAGCTCGAGCCGACCGACATCAGTCTCTACGACACCGATCCGGCCACCATCGGCTACGAATACGCCAACGTCACGCTGACCGAGGACATCACCGGCTTCGCCCTCCGCTACGCCACCAAGGCCGCCGCTTCGGCGACATTGACCGCCAAGGACGAGGGTGGGGCGGACCTCGCCATCGATGGGCTGACCTACACGCTCAACGGCATCACCACCTATGAGACCATCGATGCCCTCAGCGCCGCCATCAAGGTCGGCGACCTGCTCACCATCAACCTCCCGGCCGCCCCGGCCGACAGGGCCTACAACCTGACCGTCAAGGCCGGCGAGGCCGAGCTTGAGCCGATCTCCGGGACCACCTACCTGGTCACCGGCCCGGTCGACATCTCCATCGAGCGCATCGTCTCCTATGCCTTGACCATCAACGACGGCAGCAGCGGCCGCATCTCGGTCAACATCTCCTACGATGGCGAGTACTACTACGGATCGTTCGATGGTCTGGAGCTTGGCAAGACCATGGAGCTCACCTTCTCCGCCTACTACCTCGGTGGCAATACATACACTGTCACCATCACCAACGGCGATGAGGAGCCGACCACACTTCAGGTCCTCGAGGCCTACGAAGACTACACCGCGACCATAACCGTCGCCGGCAGCGTCACCATCGACATCGTCGCCGACTAACCTCGGTTAGACTTAGCCAGCCCGCAAAGGCTGGCTTTTTCTTTTGCAAAAATCGCTTGTCAAAAAGCGTAGCGGCTCGAAAATAAAACGGGTGCGAGGTCAATCAATGAACAAACGAGTCTATTTGCTTATTTCGTGCATAGCGGCGATGTGGGCTATCCTCCTGCGCCGGCTATGGGGCGGACGATCTATTGAGCACCATGACCTTCACCGACACCGGCACCACCGAGTACCAAGGATGAGGATAGCCGGGCGAGCCCCGGCTTTTCTTATGCAAAAAGGCCGCCTGTGACGGCGGCATAAGGAGGAACCCCTAGTTGAGGCTGGAGTAGTCCGGCACCTTGGAATTCTGCAGGTAGGACTCCCCTTTGTATTGAAGCGAGTAGAACCCATCCTCGCCTGGGGTCAAGGCGACGATGACGCTGCTGTAGTCCTCTAGGGTCGGGATGTCGGTGGTGGTGCTACTTATGTCATAGACCTGCAGTTTTGCGATGCCGGTTTCCTCTTCGAAGGCGATTAGCCTCGTGCCATGGTCCTCCCAGTATCGGTACCCGGTGGCCTCGTTGGTCCTGACGAATGAGAAGTTGCTGTTCTTGTCGATCTGCAGTCTCTGCCCGGAAGCGGAGTAGTATTCGCCGATGAAGGGCAGCCCGGCATATAGGTAATCTAGGGCCATATAGGTGACCCCGTCGATGGCGAGGGATGAGCTCCCGCCCAATAGGGCCTCCTTCTCCCCCGAGGCGAAGGCGAGGTTCGCGCTGTATTGCCCATCCTTCATGCCGGTTAGGGTGATCCTTCCATAGTCGACCAGCTGCAGGTTCACGTAATGGGCGAGGTAATGGCGGCTATCGTCGATCCCGAGGTAGTAGCCCGAGGTGAGCTCGTAGTAGTCGTTCAGGCTGCCATACTGGGGGGAGAGCGAGAAGAGGTCGAAGTAGCCGACCCGGCCTTTTATCGTGGCCTCATCGTATATCGGGGAGCCGTCGTAGCCCTCGAGGTGGAAGATGATTATCCTCTCCCCGTCTTCTTCGACCGAGTAGCCGGGGAAGGGCTCGCCTTTGTTTATGGCGTATACCTTGTTTTGGCCGTTTTTGTCGTCCTCGATCCTCACCAGGGCCAATGAATCGTCGACCTTCCTATAGGAAAGCGCGGGGTTGCCGTCTATATCGCGGGCCTCCAACGAGTCGGCCTCCGGGACATAGAAGTAGGCGCTGCCGACGTCGAGGTAGACGAGCATCTCCGAGTTGACGAAGGTGTAGCGGTAGGGCTTCGCGTCGTCGTAGCCATAGGTCGAATACTCGTCCCCGGATATCCTGATCCTGACCTCGTAGGGGTAGCTGGAGGCGCTCACGTAGTCCCCCTGGAGGTAGGCGGAGTAATCTTCATCTATCTCGGCTATCCCGGAATACAGCAGCTCGTAATGGCTTAGCTGGCGGCCGTGGTAGGGGGTGGTGAGCCCTCTATCTAGGTAAAGCCCGCCGCCGAGGAAGCTTATGTAGCTGATGGCGTCCTGGTCGAGGTAGCCGTCGACCGCCACGTATAGCCTGGTCGAAAAGTCCATCTGATACTCCACCCGGATGATCGATGAGGCCTCGCTTAGCCGGAACAGCTCCATGCTCGGGTCCCCGGCGATGCCGTCTAGGGTGATGGTCCGCGTGGCGGGGTCATAGACCGCCTCCTGGCTGGTGGCCTCGCCCGATTCCTTGTCGTGGTTGTATATCCTGACCTTCCCGTCTTCTGCTTCAAAGCAGACGCTTCCCAACAGGAATATCTCGGAGAAGGAGTAGGGGTTGGAAAAGAGATTGTTCTCATCTACGTGCAAAGCGTGGACGGTCGGGGCGCCATAGAGGACGGAATCGTCTTTGTAGGCCCAATCGCCCTCCAGCGAAAGCTCTTCTAGCGGCTGCAAGGTGACGTCGACGTCCTGGAAGAACGACTCGTTGCTCTTCAGATACACGCGTATGCTGCCTTTCCCGCCCACTTCCTTCGGGAAGCCGGAAATGTCGAGACCGATCTCGCTTGGCTTGGCGTCTACCTCGGTTCCGTCATCCAACACCTTAACGAGGGAGAAGTCGGATACCAATGGGGATTCGCCTTCGAAATATGCTTTCTTGTCGAAGCTCACCTTGATAGAGGATATCGCCTTGTCTATCACCTCGACCTGATATGAGGCCTCGCCCTCGTTTGTGGCGACATTCACCTCATAGTCGCCTGGCACCCCATAGGCGAAGTCGGAGCTGACCGAGCTGGCTTGCCTGACTTCCTGCTTGCCGTTGCGCTTGACCTCGGATAGCCCAAGGCCATCCTCGATGAGCATCGCGTTCTTCTCATAGGTGGTGACCAGCCCCCCGAGGTTGGCGACCTCTGATTGCCTCTTCGGCATCTGGGGAAGGCCAGGATTGGAGGAGGGCACGCTGGTGGTGGGATTGCTGCCTTCCGAGGTGTTATTGAGCGAAATCGGCAGGGCGATCGAAAATGCTAGGACAAGCGCGGCGGATGCGGATATTGCGGGGATTAGGAAGGATCTGCGGAGGAAAATGCTTCTTTGCCTTGGATTTGCGTTTGTTTGGATGCCGTCCAATTTGATGTCGTTTAGGCCGGATTTGCTAGCGAATAGCTCGAGGAATTTCCTTTCGTCCTTGTTCATTTTCCTTCCCTCCTTAGCTTTTTAAGCGCGCGTGAGTAGCGGCTGCGCAGGCTGGCTTCCTTCACGCCGAATCTTTTAGATAGCGAGGCGAAGCCATAGCCGTCGATGAGGTGGAGCAGGATGAGCGAGTAATCCTCGTCCCCGACGATACTCCTCGCCCATTGGTCGAACTCGGCCGAACGAGGCGAGTCGTCTTTGGCTGCCTCGTTCTCGTCTAGGCTTTCCTCATCCTTTTTCTTGCGAAGGATGTCGAATGCCTTGCTTCGGGCGACCTTGGAGAGGAAGGCCTTTGGTGAATCGACCTTGCCGGCGCTTCGAAAACTTAGGAAAGTCTCCTGGCAGGCATCCTCGATGTCCTCTTTGTCGTGGAGGATCGAGGCGAGGATGTATAGCACCAAGTTCCGGTACTCCCGGTAGGCCGACTCGAATTCCGCTTCGCCAAGCCCCATCAAAGAAGGGGCCTCGGGATAGGACTTTCTTTCTTCCATCTTGCCCCTCCATTATATAAGACGCCGATATGGTGTTCTTCGTTGCAATCAATGTTTTTGCTATACTGATTGCCGTTATGAAGAAGATAGACGAAAGCTATTTCAAGAAGCCGGACGACAAAGGCGGCGACGTCCATGTCGAGGATCTGCTCCAGGATGGGGAGACGATACTTTGGAAAGGCAAGCCGAGGAAGCTCTCATTCGTGCTTTCGTCTATCTTGAAGATGATGCCCATCGCGCTTCTGTGGCTCTGCTTCGACGGGGTGTTCATCGGATTGCTCATCGGGATGATCCCAAGTCTTCCCTGGTTCGTCTATATACTGATCGCGGTGTTCTTCGCCTTCCATCTGTTGCCGGTTTGGCTTTGGATCTCCAAGATGGTCACCGCCTCTAAAAGGCAGGAAAAGGAGGAATACGCCTTCACCGACAGAAGGATAATCGTCAAGAAGGGGTTCATAGGGGCCAACGTGGAGTCGATATTCTACCCCGAGCTCGTATCGGTCAACCTGAGGATAGGGCTAGTCGAGAGGATGTGCCATGTCGGCGACATCTATATAGTTGGATCGAACGGGAAGACGGTCTTAGAGGACATCACCGATCCCTATTTCATATCCAGCAAGCTGCAGGGCATCGCGAGCGACATCAAGTCCGACGTCATATTCCCCAACGCCTATAGGCCGAAGGAGAACAAAGGGTATCGGACTAAGTACAACCAAAACAACAAATGATTTTAGTAAAAATTGTACTTTTCCGAATTATATTTAACGATAATTATATTTTGTAATCTGTCTGGCTAAACAAATATTTATGCCAATTTTAATGTCGTGCTATTTAATTAAAATTGAGAATATTCGAAGTTAAATGTCGGTATCATAATTAATACTTT
>DVMV01000022.1 GCA_018714785.1 Candidatus Alloenteromonas pullicola | reverse complement strand
CTTAATTCCTTAGCGCAAGAATTCTTGGCCAAAAAGTTTGTCCCCGTTTTGCAAAAAGATCTGAATAAGTACATTAGAGGGAGTTTTGATCTAGAGCTTTACGTCGATAAGCAAACTGTTCAATTTGCCTACCCTAGGCTTTATAAAGGAAGCGATGCCGGGATTTTGGCTGCGCTGCATCCCCTCCAGAAACAAAAACTGGCATCTCGCGATGCCAGGATGATTCAACTGGCGGAGGAATAGGGATTCGAACCCTAGCTCCCGGTTAAGGGACTACGAGCTTTCCAAGCCCGCCCCTTCGGCCTCTTGGGTATTCCTCCGTTTGCCTAGATAGGCAAAGGAGATTATAGATTAACGCCAACCGAGGTGCAAACGCTTTTTGCATTTGCTAGAATAGCGCCGCATGAAAGAAGTAGTGGTGGACCATAGCTGCTCGGGGCAGAAGATAGAGAAGTTCGTCCGGAAATTCCTCTCCGAGGCCCCGCTTGGCTATATATACAAGGCTTTCAGGAAGAAAGACATCAAGATCAACGGCCATTGGGTCAGGAAGGACGCGGTGGTGAAAGAGGGCGACGTGGTGCGCATCTACGTCACCGACCAGCAGCTGGAGGACTTCCATAAGCCCCGCCCGGTCTCGGCCAAGCCGCTGCCATATCGCATAGTCTATGAGGACGAGAACGTCCTGATAGTCGATAAGCCCAAGGGCGTGCTGGTGTATGGAGACAAGACCGGCAGCCGGGAGACGCTTGGCAACGCCGTGCTCGACTATCTTTACATGAAAGGCGAATACGACCCAACCAACGCCTCATTCGTCCCCTCGCCCGCCCACCGGCTCGACCGGAACACCTCCGGCCTCATCTGCTATGGGAAGACCGATGCCGGGCTCAAGGCCCTGACGGACCTATTCAAGGAGAGGAAGCAGATCGAGAAATACTACCTCACCTTGGTGAGAGGCAACCTCGAGAAGGATGAAGGCAAGATAGACATCCCGCTTGGAAAAGACCCGCAAAACGGCCGCGCTTTCCCCCAATCTATCGAAAACGGCGGCAAAACCGCCATAACCGAATACCGGGTTAAGGAAAGGTATGGCGACTTCACCCTGGTCGAGGCCAAGCTGTGCACCGGCCGCACCCATCAGCTCCGCGTCCACTTCGCCTGCATCGGCCATCCGATAATCGGCGACGACAAATACGGCGACTTCAAGCTCAACAAGGTCATTGAGCTGAAGACCGGCTTGGATTCGCAGTTCCTGCATGCCTATAAGCTGGTGTTCGGCAATTTATGCGGAGCCCTAGCTAAGCTAAGCGGCAAGACATTCACCTCGCCTTTGCCCGATAGCTACCAACAGGTTATTGAAATAACCTGCTCCAATCGACATAATACCGCCGTTCAATAAGGAGGCAACCTATGGACGTTAAAGAGAACTACAGCCGATGGCTATCCTCGCCTCGGGTCTCCGAGAAGGAGAAGGAAGCGCTCATCTCCCTTTCCGAAGAGGAGCGCAACGATGCCTTTTACAAGGACTGCGAATTCGGCACGGCCGGCATGAGGGGCGTCATGGGTCCCGGCACCAACCGGATGAACTCCCACACCGTGGGGCGGGCGACCGTCGCTTTCGGCGAGTTCATACTGAAAGGCGGCAAGGAGGCGGCATCAAGAGGCGTCGTCATAAGCCATGACAACCGCTACAACTCCCGCGAATTCACCTTGCTCACCTCCTCTTTGCTCAACCAGATGGGCATCAACACCTACATATTCGATTCCCTTCGCCCGACCCCGGAGCTTAGCTTCGCCGTCCGCTACCTCCATGCCGCCGGCGGCGTGATGATCACCGCCAGTCACAACCCGAAGCAATACAACGGCTACAAGGTCTATGACGATTCCGGCTGCCAGCTCGTGCCTTCAAAGATAAAGCCGATGCTCGAGATCCTGTCCAAGCTTCCCGACGAGCTTTCCTACGAGGTCCCGACCGCCCGGAAGCGGGGCGAGCAGGTGATGCTGGCCAAAGACATCGACGACGAGTACATCAAGCTGGTTAAGGGATGCCAGGAGCACCCTGAGCTCGATAAGAGCCATTTCACCCTTATCTACTCGCCGCAGCATGGCGCCTCCTATGAGGTCTCGATGAGGGTGTTCAAGGAATGCGGGTACAACGTCATCCCGGTCGCGGAGCAATGCACCCACGACCCATCCTTCTCCGGCACCGCCTCGCCCAACCCCGAGCTGGAGGCCGCCTGGACCAAGAGCCTCGAGTACGCCGAGCAGTACCATGCCGACCTCGCGGTCATGACCGACCCCGACGGCGACCGCTGCGGTCTCGCCTATTTGGCGAGCGATGGCACCTACAAGCGACTGACCGGAAATCAGTCGGGGGCGCTATTGATCGACTACCTGCTATCCTGCAAGAAGCAGAAGGGCACCTTGCCCAAGGATGCCGTCATCTACGACACCATCGTCACCAGCTCCTTCGGAAGGGAGGTCGCCGCCTCATACGGCGTTAAATGCGAGTCCTTCCTGACCGGCTTCAAGTTCATCGGCGAGCGGATACGCCACTATGAGGAGCTCGGCAAAGGCCCGACCTTCGTCTTCGGATATGAGGAATCGTACGGCTGCCTCATCGCCCCCTTCGTCAGGGACAAGGACGGCACGCAGGCCATCCTCCTCTACACCGAGATGGCCCTCTACTACAAGAGCAAGGGGCTTCATCTAGACGAAGCCTACGCCGCGTTGGAGAAGCGGATCGGCTATCACTTCACCGTCACCAAGGACTGCTACTTCGAGGGGATGGAGGGCAACGCGACCATGAAGAAGCTCATGGCCGAGCTCCACGATAAGCCGCTTGAGGAGCTGGCGGGCCGCAAGGTCGCCTACGTCGAGGACTACCTCTCCGCCAAGCGGACCTATGCCGACGGCAAGGTCGAGGAGATCAAGGGCCTGCCCGCTTCTGACGTCATCAAATACTGCTTCGACGACGAGTCCACGCTGGCCATCAGGCCAAGCGGCACCGAGCCGAAGATAAAGTTCTACATCGAGACCATCAGCCGCGATTCCGGCTTGGGGCTGGAGAAAAAGGCGGATGATCTCAACTCCGCCATCCGGTCCTATCTCGGGCTAAAGGCCTAGGACCTCAATCAACTCAAAGGCGACTCCGTCCTCGGAGTTGCCTTTTTTAGTCAGAGGGAAGGCGTTCCTCATGGCCTCGTTCTTGCTGCTGGCCATGCAATATGGATGCCCGCAAAGGGAAAGGAAGCCGAGGTCGTTGCTCGAATCCCCAAACCCATATATCCCGTCTTTTTCGAGATGGTATTTGTCGATGAGGAAGCGCAGGGCCGATGCTTTGTCCACGCCCTTCCTGCATACCTCGGAATAGGTCGATGAGGTCCAGTGGCGATAGTCGAATCCGGCCCTGGTGCATATCTGCTCCAGCCTTCTGTCATGGCGGTGGGGGCAGCGCAGCAGGCAGGCCATGATGCCGGATTCGGGAAGCGGGGTGGCGGCGCCAAAGGAAAGCTTCATTCCGGCGAATGGGAAGTAATGAGAGAGGTAGGAGTCCTTCATCATCGCGTATATCGTCGTCTCATCCTCGCAGGCGAAGGAGGTCAGGAACGACTTGGCCTCATCATATATCTGCCTTAGGCCCCTGGTGGGCAGGTCATGCCGGAAGAGGGCGGTTCCGTCTTGGTCGATGCACTCCGCCCCGTTATAGCAGATAAGCGGCGAAGCGAACCCAAGCTGCGCCAAAAGCGGCTCAAGATTCCTCCTGGGCCGCCCCGAATTAAGTATCACCAAATAGCCTTTGCCATGAAGGTAGCGGAGGGCGGATTTCGTCTTGGCGCCCATCCTACCCCTGGCCGACAGCAAGGTGCCGTCGACGTCTATGACGACGGCCTTATTCATCGATAACGAGCAATCCAACGGCCTTTTGCACCTTTTTCAAGGTCTGGTTGGCGATTGCGGTGGCCTTTTGGCGTCCTTGGCGCAGAACCGGTATGTAGAGCTTCTTCTCCTTTATTTCCTGGTAGCGCTTCTGGAATGGCTCGAGCTCGTCGACGACGGCCTGGGCGACGGCCTTCTTGAAGTCGCCATAGCGATAGCCGGCGAAGAACTTCTCGGCCTCCTCGATGCTCATGTCCTTCAGCGAGGCATAGATGGTGAGGAGGTTCGAGATGCCAGGCTTGTTCTCCTTGTCGTATTTGACCTCCGATCCGGAGTCGGTGACGGCCGACATTATCTTCTTCCTGACGGAGGCCATGTCGTCTTTCAGGAATATGTCGCCCTTGGGGTCGGATTTGGACATCTTGGCCAGCGGGTTCACCAGCGACATGATGCGGGCGCCGACCTTGCCGACCTGGGCCTTGGGGGCGACTAGGATGTCGCCATAGCGGGAGTTGAAGCGCTTGACCAGGTCGCGGCAGAGCTCGACGTGCTGGGTCTGGTCGGCCCCGACCGGGACGATGTCGGCGTTGTATAGGACGATGTCGGCCGCCATGAGGACCGGGTAGGCGAATAGGCCCAAACCGATGGCGGATTTGGCCATCTTGGCGCTCTTGTCCTTGAACTGGGTCATGCGCGAGAGCTCGCCCATGTAGAGGTAATTCTGAAGTATCGCGTTGAGCTCGGCGTGGGCCGAGACGGAGCTTTGCAGGAAGATGGTGGTCTTTTCGGGATCAAGGCCGCTGGCTAGGTAGAAGCAGGCGATGTCGATGGAGTTCTCGCGGAGTTTTTCTGGATCGATCGGCAAAGTCAAGGCGTGGAGGTCTGCGATGAATATGTACACCTCGCCTTGGTCCTGAAAATCCTTGAAGTGCTTTAGGGCACCGATGTAGTTGCCGAGGGTCAGGTTCCCAGTCGGCTTTATTGCGCTCAATATACGTTCCATATTTCCCCGGCGCACATTATAGACCACACTTTCCGCGTGTGCGAGCGTACGCAACTTAGTTTTATCATGTACAAAAGTGATATACTTCCCTTACGATGATTACAGTTTTTGTCTCACCATCATGCTCTAGCTGCCGCAAGGTAAAGAAGTATTTCGATGACAACCACATCGAATACACCGAGAAGAACATCTTTTCCCCCGACCTCACCGAGAAGGACATCTATGATGTCATCACCAAATGCGAGAACGGCACCGACGACATCATCTCCCGGCGGTCGAAAATCGTCAGCGAGCAGAATATCGATTTCGATTCGATGAAGCTAAGCGAGCTCATCGCCTTCATAAGGAAGAACCCTTCGGTCCTCAAACGCCCAATAATCGTTGATGACCGCCGTGTTCAAGTTGGTTACAATGAGGAAGATATAACGACCTTCATCCCTAGGGCCCGCCAATTGGCTGCCTTCTACTGCAATCCGACCGATTGCCCTCGCTACTCCGTCTGTGAGCATGCCTTGGACAACAAGGAAGACGGGAGAAAGGACTGAGTATGGTTTCCAACAAGCTCCGCTCGCCGGTTTATCTTCTCTTCGCCACCCTGGCATCTTTGATGTTCCTCGCCGTAATCGGCTACCTCGCCTTCGAGCATATCGTCGACGCCGTTTCCGACCCCCGCCTGCAGTCAGGCCAAGCCTTATCGATCGACGTCTTATACGGCATATTCGGAAACGCCGCCTTCTACTCGGCTATCGCCTTATTCGGGCTTGTGTGCCTCATCTCCATGCTGATCGGGGCCTTCGCCAAGAGCAGCCCGGTCATTCTATGCTCCTCTATTTTCCTTGGCCTTGCCGGAGCCATGAGCGCCGTCGTCTACTTCGTTGGCTTCGATTTCGCCTCGCTAAGCAAGATATTCGACTTCTCGTCGGTCTCGCTCTCATCGCTTAGGATCCCCGGCTATTTGATTGGATACGGGGTCGTTCTCCTGTTTGGCCTATTCACCATCATCGCCTGCAACGCCTCCGGCCGGAGCCCGCTATCGGTTACCTTAGGGGTGATCGCCTTCATCGCGGGGCTTGCCGCCACCGGCCTGTTCATCCCCTATCAGGACTTAATCAAGGACTTCGAGAGTTTCATCCGGCTCGATGGCTTGTTCCTGCTGTTCATCGCCTTGCTCCCGACCCTTGCCGGGATCGCCGTGCTGGGGCTAAGCTGCTACCGGGCCAAGGCCATCTACGAGGAGCCAGAGGTCGAGGCCATCCCTTCGGTGACCCTCTGATCGGTCTCGCGGTAAACAAAAAAGAGCCAAATGAGGGCTCTTTTGCTTTGTCTTGCTTACTTTGCCTCGAGGGCTTCCATGGCCCGGCGGGTCTTGGAGGCTTTGGTGAAGGTATAGGCGATCCCGTTTTCCTCGAAGAGGTCGGAGAGGACCTTCTTGGCGCCGCCGAGGTTGTTGTACTCGAACTCGACCTCGTAGTCGGTCTTGCCGGAATAGCAGTTCCGGTCGATGGAGAGCAACCCGCCTTTGTATTCGACGTCGATGCGGTCGGTGGTGAGGGAGGTCAGTATCTTCAAGGTGGCGATGTCGATGTCGAGCATCGTCAGGAAGCGGGAGGTATCGCCCTTGGGGAATATCCCATTCTCCTTGAAGTCGTCGAACTGCTGCTTGGTAATGACGCAGTTCTTCTCGAGCAATCCCTGCGACAGCGGGGTCTTCAGCGTCAGCTCGTACTGGTCGTTCTTCTCCCTGATGCGGAGCGCGATGCCTTCCTTGAACAGGATGCGTTTGTCGGAGTCTATGTAGTGGTTGGTCTGGGTGTAGCGGGGCGAATCCGGGAACAGCTTGGCTAGTTTCCGGTAGTCGTCTTGGCTCACCAATGCTTTGGCTTCGATTTCAATGGCGTTGGACATAGTTTGTTTCCTCGTGTGCTATTATAGCAACGTTTCCTTGAGTGGGGGATAAATCTATGATGTATGCGAACGTTAATGACTTCCTTCGCGACTATGGCATGTACCTGGCCATCGGCGTCGCGGCCCTGATAGTCGTGGTCGCGGCCGCGATATTGCTTTCCTATTACCTCCGGAAGGGCCGGAAGCCGGCCAAGAAGATCGCCTCGAAGTCGGAGTACCTCGCATCCCTTGGCGGCGAGGGGAATATCCTTGAGAAAGAGCTTCGCGGCTCGAGGATCGTCCTTAGGCTCGCCGATTACTCGAAACTTGACAAGGAGAAATTAAAAGAAGCCGGCGTCGACGGCTTCATAATGATGTCGGATAAGCTGACCTTGGTCATAAAGGGGGACGCCGAGGAAGCCTACAAGGTCATCTTTGGCTGAAGATGTGGGCCTTTATGTCCTCAACCGGCAGCCCCATGACGTTGTAATAGCTTCCCTCGATTCTCTCTATCAGGGGATAATCGTCCTGAATGCCGTAGGCCCCTGCCTTGTCGAACGGGCGGAACCTATCGACGTATTCCTCGATTTGCTCCCTGGTGAGCTTGTTGAAGTAGACCGCGGTTGCGACGGAGCGGGTTATCTCACGGCCTTTGCCGATGTAGGTGTAGCCGCTGACGACGACCTGCTTCTTTCCCGATTGGGCGAGGAGCATGTTGATGGCCGCTTCCCGGTCCTTGGGCTTTCCTAGGACGCGGTTGGACAGTATCACCACGGTGTCGCAGGCCAGTATCTCATCGTGCTGATGGGCCTGCAAGGCGGCGTAGGCCTTCATCTTCGATTCCTGCAGCGGGGTCTGCTCTGGAGACACCTGGAGGTCCTTCTCCTCGACGTGCGGGACAAAGACCACGAAGTCCTTGGTTATTAGCCGCAACAGTTCTTTCCGGCGCGGGGAACTTGATGCAAGGATGAGCATTTAGGCCTCCATTATCATCGGAATGATGACGGGTTTGCGGCCGGTTTTGCGCTCGACGTATTTGCTGACCACGTTCCGGACGCCGGATTTTATGTCGGCGAACGACCCATGGTGGGCAAGTATGTTCCTGACCTCCTCCTCGGCCCGGATCTGGGCGTGGCGGACGACGTGAGTGGATTCGCTGGCGGCGAAGCCCCTGGCATAGACTATCGGCGGGATCAGCAGGTTTCCCCGGGAGGCCGATATCGTCATCATTACGGCGATCATGCCCTCGGACTTGAGCACGTCGCGGTCGGATATTATGGCCCCGTTGACCCCATCGAGGTCATTGCCGTCGATGTAGACGTCCTCGGCGGGGATGTGGGCGCCGCTGCGGGTTATCTTGTGGTGGAAGAGCTCTAGCACATCGCCGTTGTCGCAGACGAATACCTTCTTCTCGTCCATGCCGAGGTCCTTGGCGATCTGGCCGTGGAGGACGAGCATCCTGTATTCGCCATGCACCGGCATGAAGAAGGACGGATTGACCAGCCGCTGCATTAGGCGGAGCTCCTGCTTAGACGGGTGGCCGGAGGAATGCAGAGAGAAGGCGATCGAGTTCTGCTTAACGTCGGCCCCTTGCTTGACGAGGTTGTTGACCAGCCTATCGACTAGCATCCCGTTGCCCGGGATCGGGTTGGACGAGAAGACGACGGTGTCGCCGGGGAGGATCGAGGTGTTGCGGTTGTCCCCGGAGACGATGCGGGAGAGCGCGGCCATCGGCTCGCCTTGGCTCCCGGTGCAGATTATGCAGATCTCGTTGAGCTTGTAGTTGCGCAGGTTGCTTTCCTCGACTATCGAGGCGTCGGGGATCTTGATGTAGCCGTATTCGCGGGCGATGGAGATGACGTTCTTCATCGAGCGGCCGAGGATGCATATCTTCCTTCCGTGGGCGACGGCCACCTCGACGACCTGCTGGATGCGGTTTATGTTGCTGGAGAAGGTGGAGACGATGATGCGGCCCGGGGCCTTTTCGAATATCTCCTCGACGCCGGCGCGGACGTTGGTCTCGCTTGGCGTGTAGCCCTCTAGTTCGGCGTTGGTCGAGTCGGCCATCAGCAGGTCGACGCCCTCCGACCCGAGACGGGCGAGCTTGTCGATCTCGAATTTCGGCCCGACCGGGGTCAGGTCGATCTTGAAGTCGCCGGTCTCGACGATCCTGCCTTGCGGCGTGTCGATGCATATCCCGAATGAATCGGGGATGGAATGGGTGACGCGGAAGAAGGAGACGGTGAACTCGTCGCCGATCTTGATGACCGAGTCCTGGTCGTACTCGACGATCTTGACCGGGTCCTTGATGCGGTTGTCCTCCAGCTTATGGCGGATCAGGGCCGCGGCTAGGCGCGGGGCGTAGATGACCGGGATGTAGACGCTCCTGACGAGGAAGGGGATTCCCCCGATGTGGTCCTCGTGGCCGTGGGTGATGAACAATGCCTTGATCTTGCTGCGGTTGTTGCGGAGGTAGGTGTAGTCGGGTATCACGTAGTCGACGCCCGGTAGGTTTGCCTCGGGGAAGCGGACCCCGGCATCGACCATGATGAGGGATCTATCGGCCTCGAAGCAGTAGGTGTTCTTGCCGACCTCGCCTAACCCCCCAAGCGCATAGATGCTTATAGGGGTGTCTTTGACCATAATAATGTTCCTTTCTAGATAAAGAATCTCGCTTATGTGAGTTGCTTCGCGGTAAATATAACATAAAAGCCGCCCCGTGGTAGAACATTAGGGCGGCTGTAAACGCTTTCCGCTTAGATGCGGATCGCGTCATCCACGTCGATGGATTTGTCCGGATGGTCGATGTGGTCGTAGAAGAGGATTCCATCCAGGTGGTCCATCTCGTGCTGAAGGACTATGGCCTCATATCCCCTGGCGACCATCTTCACGTCCTTCTTCGACATCACGTCGTAGGCGGAGACGGTGATCTTATAGGGGCGGTAGACGTTGCCTTGGTGCGGGACGTCGACGCTCAGGCATCCCTCGCCGCCGGCGAGGTAGCATTGCCTGACCGAGGAGGACAAGATCTTCGGGTTGGCCAGCACGTGGCACACCTCCTTGCCGTCCTCGTCCTCGAAATAGACGGCGATCATCCTTCGGCTCACCCCGACTTGCGGCGCGGCCAAGCCGACGCCGGAACGCACTTTGGGATGCTTCTGTAGGAATTCGGGATCCTGCGAATCCTTCAGGTATGACAATAGCGATAGGGCGATCGCCTCGTTCTCGTCGTCTAGCGGGGTCTCCACCGGTTCGCATTTGCGCCGGAGCTTCGGGTTTGTGTCTTTGACTATCTTTAGCATATCCAAGAAATTATAGTGCAAAGGCGGGAATTGTTCACATTCTTTGCCTAAAAGGCCAACAGTAAGTAAAATCTTCCACGATGGAAGAAGCCACCATTGCCCGCCTATGCGCGGTCAGGGATTACCTAAGCGAGTGCCAGGAGGCGAACGCGCTGTCGGATGCCGAGGACAAACTGAACCGGTCCGAGGAAGCCAAGCGCCTGTCGTCGCTAATCAGGCAGCAGGAGGGGAAACTCGAGTTCTCCCTCAATCATTTCGGCGAAGGCTCCGAGCAGTCAAAGGCGGAGCTGCACGCTCTATATCTTTATAAGAAGGAAATAGACGAGCTCCCGGAATCAAGGGAGTATATGAAGGCCTATTCCGCGTATAGGAAGCTGCTCGACCGGGTAAACGAGACCTTGTTCGAGGTCGACCTGCCCGCCGCATCCTGTGGGAGGCGCCATGGTTAAGATAATCGGCGGGAAATACCGTTCCCGGAACATCGAGATACCGCCTGAGGGCACGGTCCCGACCAAATCGCGTACCCGCGAGGCGATCTTCTCCGCCATCCGCAACTACCTGCCCGGGGCGGACTGCCTCGACCTATTCGCCGGCAGCGGGGCGCTCGGCATCGAGGCGGTTTCCCGCGGGGCGGGAAGCTGCCTATTCGTTGATTATTCGCCAGAGGCGGTGGCGACCGTCAAGAGGAACCTCGCCAGCCTCAAGGAAACCCAAAGGGTGCTGAGGATGGACTTCAAGGAAGCTTTGTCTTCCATTCCGCCTTCCTCGCTCGACCTCGTCTTCATCGATCCGCCGTACGCGCGGAAGGAATACTATCAGCAGGCCATCGACCTGCTTCGCGACGGGAATATCCTTAAAGAAGACTCGGCCGTCGTTATAGAATACGATGGCGAATTGAAGCTAGACCTATCCGGCTTCGATTGGGTCAGGGAATATAAATACGGATACAGCAAGGTCTTAATCGCCAAGAAGGGGAACGCAAAATGAAGAAAGCAGTCTATCCAGGGTCGTTCGACCCGGTCACCAATGGGCACCTAGACGTCCTCAAGAGGGCCTGCAAGGTCTTCGACCACGTGACGCTCCTATTGGCCGTCAACCCGGGGAAGAGGAGCAATTTCACCGTCGATCAGCGCCTTCAGATGATGAGGGAGGCGACCGCCGGGATGGAAAACGTCGACGTCGACTTCACCTCGGGGCTGACGGTGGCCTATGCCAAGAAGGCGGGGGCCCAGCACATCATCCGCGGCCTGCGGGCGGTGACCGATTTCGAATACGAGTTCCAGTTCGCCGCCGCCAACTCCTACGTCGACCCCGACATCGACATGGTTTTCTTCATGGCCGGCTCAAAGACCAGCTTCATTTCATCGTCCACCATCCTAGAGCTACATAAAAACGGGGCAGACATCTCATCGCTTGTCCCCCCGTCGGTAGTCAGGATGTTCGAGCTCGCGAAGAATCAGCCCAAGTGAGCGGTGGTGGCGTTCATCTCCTTGTCGCCGCGGAGCCTCGAATATAGCATCTCGGGGTTTTCGAACGTGTCGTAATCGCCGATGACGATGTTCTCCATCTTAACCCCTAGGCGGCGCAGCTCGGTCAGCACGAAATCCGGCAGGTCGAGGAAATCGACGCCGTCGGTTCTTTTGGCCGCGAGCATGAAGCCGTCGTCGAGCAACTTCTCGATGACTTTCCTCTCCACCGGCATATGGGAGAAGGTCAGGCACGGGCCGATGATGCAGTGCATTTCCGAGGCATCCAGCCCCAAGGATACCAGGCTTGACCGGAGGTTGGCGGTTAGCTGCTTGGTCTCGATCTCGTCTTTGCCGATCTTCATCGCCCCGATGACCTTGCCCGGGATGGCGAAGAACAGGGGGATGTCGTCGTTGGACATTATGGTTAGCTTGGCCGAGGTGTCGGAATAGCAGGCATAGCCTTCGACGATGGTCTCGGTGTCGATGGGATTGCCTTTGGTGGTGGTAACGGCCTGCAGGGGGCCCGATTTGATGATTATGTTTTCCATTGCCTGAATATTCTACCTTCCTCATCGGCATGAAAAAAGGCCTCCGTGCGGAGGCCGTTTGGTTTTGCTTAGCCCTTGACGTAGTAGTCGGTGAAGGGGTTGGTGATGTCGTTCGAGGTGTGGTTCCACATCTGCAGGAGCAGCTCGGCCTTGGCGTTGGAGTCGTTGCCGGTGACGCCGAAGATGACCTCGCTCACGCCCGGGCGGGAGCTGCGCAGGTCGAAGGCCTGCTCAGAGAAGTCGATGAGCAGCACGGTCGGGACGGAGAAGCTGGTGTGGTCGGCGTTGGTGAAGTTCTCGTAGTCGGCATCGCCGATCGAAGCGTTTATCTTGTAGGGGGTCTCATCGGCAAGGCGACCGCCGGCCTGGGAGAAGAAGTCGTTGTCGGCGAACTTGTCGAGGTAGCGGTTGAAGGCTTTCTGATCGTCTTCGATGTCATAGTCGTCATCGTTGGAGGAATCCTCATCCGCGAAGATGGTGTACATCTTGAACGGGCGTCCGTCGTCGGCGATGTAACGGGTGCCCCAGTAGTTCTGAAGGGCCTCGAAGCCAGGCTGGGCGGCCTCGCAGTTGGTGCAGCCCTCGCCCTCGACGTAGACGAGGAAGAACTTCTCCCCGTATTTCTCGATGGGGTTTTCCTCGCTCTGCTGCATGGCGGCGATGTACTCATCGTAAGTGTCGTAGGTGTTCTCAAAGTTCGACCAATCGTTTATGGCCTTTGTCGCTTGGTCGGCCTTGGTGTTGAACTCGAATATGTCGCTGGTCTCGCCCTCGAGGTTAAGCTGGAAGGCGGCATAGTAGCGGCTAGCCGACCCGAACCCCATCGACTGGACCCAGTCGGTGATCTTCGGGATTGAGAATATGACCGCGAAGATAGCGCCGACGATGAGAAGCGGCTGAACCCAGGCGGTCTCTTTGATCCAGCGCCAAAGCTTAGTGAAGAAGGCGCCAATCGATTTCAATATGACCATTACTTTCCTCCGAATGAAACGGCCTGTTTATTACTAAACAGCGGGTTAATGATACCATCAGCACTTTTGCTAGGCAACATCGTATTTGGGCGGGGCCAGAAAGGCCGATGACATCCTC
>DVMV01000021.1 GCA_018714785.1 Candidatus Alloenteromonas pullicola | reverse complement strand
AGAAGGCTTTTGTTCGGATAAAATGTGCCAGACGCTTAGAACCTATAAGGCAACCGTGTTCGTTTGGCTTATGCCTTCTGCAATCAATCTTTTCGTTTGACCTGGCTTCGCTAGTTGCCCACGGCACAGTTCGTTAAAGCGTTGCTTCACATAGCTCTATATCGAAACCTTTATGGGCATAAAACCTCAAGATTACGATTCATAAATAAAAGCAAAATTAATGACTATGGCTGGCAAATCCATCAATATTAGCCATTAATAATTCATTCACCGGATAGCCTTTTCAAAGCGGAATTTCCCTTATTTCTTCGATTCGATTTTTGTTGATTTTGGCATCCAATCGCGCTTGAATTCACTTTTGTGCCAAGGAGGATGCACATGAAACTTATAGCGAAAATAGGCATTGGAATCGGAGTCGGGGTCGTCGCGATCGCCGCGGTCGGGACCGCTACGGTCTACGGGCTATGGCATAACGAGCTCAATTCCATGTTCTCGATAAAGAAGGTCGTCGACGCCCACCCCGACAACAAGGCCGGGGCGGTCTACGAGATGACCATGGACGGCGGATTCTACTTCGACGATTTCCTTAAGCAGGGTGGGGCAAGCAACGACGGTGACCTCATCGACTTCATCGTCTCCAACCTTACCAAAGGACTCTTTGAGGTCCACTTGGATCAGCCGGAGGTCGGCTGCAGCTCATTCACCTGCACCGATGAGAACGGCAACAACCTATTCGGCAGGAACTACGATTTCTCTTCGACCAATTCCCTGATCCTGCACACCAATCCTGGCAACGGGAGGCATGCGACCATCTCAAGCGTCGACCTGCAGTTCCTTGGCCTTGGCGACGGAATTAACTCCCTCATGGACAAGGCAACCGCGATCGCCGCGGCCTACGCTCCGTTAGATGGGATGAACGATGCCGGGGTAAGCTGCGGCATCTACATGTCCTACCAGGGCCCGGGCGACGTCTCCATCTCGACCGATCAGAACACCGATAAGCCCGATCTGACCTCGACCACGATGCTCCGCCTGATTTTGGATTACGCTGACGACGTCGACGAGGCCATCGAGCTGGTCAGGCAGTACGATTTCCACGACTCGGCCAATTCGTCGTTCCACTACATGGTGGCCGATAAGTCCGGCAAGAGCGCCATCCTCGAATGGGTCGCCGATGGGGTAACCGACTCCACCGACACCGATGGGTCGAATAGGTCGCTCCGTGTCTACTATAACGATGCCGACTCCGCGCTTGGCGAGAAGGAAGCCGCCAATAACTTCCAGTACATCACCAACTTCATCGTCACCCCGGGCTACTACGATGGCGAGCCCGCCGACTCAATGAAGGGCAAGGATCGCTACGACTACATCCCCGCGACCATCAACCCCGATGGCAATAACCCCGAAGGCAAGTTCTCCAAGGAAGGCGCCCTTGGATTGCTGCAAGACCTCGGGAGGCGGTATTGGAACGCGCAGGTCGGCTCCGACTCGAACAACATCACCGTCTGGAGCTCGCTATATGACCTAGACAACCTCGAGGTCACCTGGGTCAGCAACGAGGAGTTCGACGAACCCGGCAGCGTCTTCCATTTCTCGCTTAAGTAAATAACGAGCCAAGCCCTGGGCCAATATGCCTGGGGCCTTTTTCATAAGCGCGCCGAAACCTCATGTTTTTCGAATTGCGCGGTTTTCTACATTGCGATGGATTTTTGCGGCGAAATAACCGCTACATAACGGGCCTAAGTGTCCATTTTCTTTTTGCCAATGGGTCGCGGAAGTGCTATAAAGACGCAGTTATGAAGAAAACCGTACAGCAGAAATTGGCCGATAAGAAGTACAAAATCCCCAACGCTTTGGTCTACAAGCTGCTGTACAAATTGGTCGTCAAAGGCTCCTTGGAGAAGAAGTACAACCCGACCTATGAGATAAAGGACAGCCCCGCCGATTGCAAAGGGCCGTGCTTCGTCATCTACAACCACCAGTCCCGCATCGAATACGTCTGGCTGATGCACGCCTGCTACCCAAGAAGGCTCAACTTCATGGTGGGCTACAACGAGTTCTTCCGCTCGCACCTCAAGTTCATCCTCCGCCTGGCCCACGCCATCCCGAAGAGGAACTTCGTCTTGGATCTGCCGGCCATGAAGGCGGTCGACGCCTTGGTCAAGAAAGGGGCCGCCATCTGTTTCTCTCCTGAGGGCATGAGCTCGATCTCCGGCCACAACCAGCCGGTGGTCAACGGGCTGGGCCGCTTCTTCAAGAAATACAGCATCCCGGTCTACATCGTCAGGCTGTCTGGGGCATATCTAACCAACACCAAGTACTGCCTCGATGAGCGGAAGGGCCTCATCAAGGCCAAGGCCGAGCTGCTGTATAGCCCGGAGTACCTGAAGTCCGCCACCCCGGAGGAGATCGAGGAGAGGACCAACCGTGAGTTGACCCACGACGATTACCTCTGGAACAAGGAGGAGCAGATAAGCTACGACGGGCACGGCCGGCTCGCCCATAACCTGGATCAGCTTTGCTACGTCTGCCCCAACTGCGGCAAGGAATTCACCCTCAAGGGGGAGGGCGACGAGATCGGCTGCCGCGAGTGCGGCTTCAAGGCCAGGCTAGATGACAAGTACAACCTGATCCCGGTGGAGAAGGCCGATAAGCTGCCCGCCACCCCGAGCGCCTGGTTCGATATGGAGCGGAAGCAGATCCGCGACATGCTCCACAATAACCCCGATTACGTTTTCGAGATGCGGGTCAAGCTCGGAAGGCTGCCTTCCTATAGCTACGTCACCAATATGAAGACCTCGATCCCCTGCGGGGAGGGCGTCGTCATAATCGACAAGGAGGGCTTCCATTACGAGGGCTACAAAGACGACGAGCCGACGATTATGGAGCTCGACTACGAGCACATCTGGACGTTCGGGATGCCGCTAGACGCGAGCTATGTCTCCTTCTACTACAACGGCGACTGCTACGACCTCTTCCCCGAATCGGGATACGCGATCAAGATGCTCTTGGTCCTGGAGGAGTTCCACCGCCTGATGGCCAACAAGTGGAAGCGGCTGGAGTCCGAGGCCTGGATGGACGAATGAAAAAAACCCGAGGTTATTGCCTCGGGTTTTCTCTTGCTTACTTCGCGATGTCGCGCGGCTTTAGCTTGGCTATGGCCTCGGAAATCCGAGAAAGATACCTTCCCTCGTAGTCCTCGATGGTGCCGCTATCGCAGCGGGCGGCCAATGCGGAGTCGAAGGGGATGCCATCTATCACGTCGATGCCGTATTTGCTGGCTAGCTTCTCCTCGTCGATCTTGCCGAAGGGGTAGATCCGCTCCCCGCAGTGGGGGCAGTCGAGGTAGGCGTAGTTGTTGACTAGCCCGATGACCGGGACGTCCATCATCCTAGCCATCTTCAAGGCCTTCTCGACGATCAGCGAGACTAGATCCTGGGGCGAGGTGACGATGACGATGCCATCCACCGGCAGCGACTGGAAGACGGTCAGCGGCACATCCCCGGTTCCCGGGGGCATGTCGACGTAAAGCTCATCCACATCGCCATAGGCGACGTCGGAGTAGAACTGCTTGATGAGCGAGCTCACCACCGGCCCCCTCCAGATGACGGGGTCGGTCGGGTCGTCGGTGAGGAGGTTGAGCGACACCGCCTCGATGCCGGACTTGGTCTTGACCGGGTAGATGGCGTCCTCGCTCCCGGTGCATAGCTCATGCAATCCGAAGATGGTCGGGATCGAGGGGCCGGTCACGTCGGCGTCCAAGATGGCGACCTTCTTGCCTTCCCTCTTCGCATTGACCGCGAGCAAGGAGGTGGATAGGCTCTTGCCCACCCCGCCTTTGCCGGAGACGACGGCGATTATCTTCTTGATGTTCGAATATGGCCCTTGGTGGATGAGGAAGGACTCGGGTGAGGTCCTTTCCCCGCACTCCTTGCCGCAGGAGGCGCAGTCGTGGTTGCAATCAGGCATTGTTTTTCCTTTTCTCTAATTCCCCAAGCAGCATGAATATTAGGCTTTTCCGGGTCACTAAGCCAACGAATACGCCCTCCGAGTTGACGCAGGGGACGTAGTTCTGGTTGGCGATGAGGTCGGCGATTGACTCGACCTCGGCCTCTAGCGAGCAGGCGGCGATGAGCCTAGACAAAGGCAGGCTCGAGAGGTTGTCCTCCTCGGCCTCCTTGATGTCGCTTATCCCGGCAAGGTAGCGCAGCACGTCGGTGGAGGAGATGGAGTAGAGGTAGCGGTTGCTCCCCTTCTCCAATACGGGGATCATGGTGAAGCGGCATTTCGCGAAGGCCTCGGCCGCGTCTTTGATCGACGCGTCGGCATAGACGAAGTTCACGCTTCCTATCCCGGTCATCAGATCTTTTGCTTTCATGCTAGGGATTATAATTCAAAAGCGCTTTCCTTGCCCACCCCTATTGACATGTGGGTTAATATAGCCTCGTCATGCTTGAGGTATTCATCGATTCGTTGCTAGATTCGCTGAAGGTGTTGGCCTTCGTATTCGCCTTCCACTTCGTCCTCTCCTTCTTCGAGGGGAAGGTGGCGAGGTTTTTGGAGTCGCGCCACAAAGCGGCGCCGGCCATCGGGGCGGCGTTTGGGCTGATTCCGGAATGCGGCACCAGCGTGGTCGCGGGCGACCTCTACCTCGCCGGGCATCTTAGCCTCGGCACCTTGGTCGCGGTTTTCCTATCCTGCTCCGACGAGGCGCTGCCGATACTCTTCTCCGACGTCTCGGGCAAATGGTACATGGGCTTCGTCATGGTCGGGGCCAAGTTCCTCATCGGCACCCTGGTGGGGCTATTGGTCGACCTATTGATGCATAAATCCCTCACCAAGGTCGAGGAGCATCTGGAGACCTGCGAGAAGGAGAACGACTCCCACCTCGGCTGCTGCCGCCACGAGATCGAGGGGCAGGAGGGCGAGGGGTTCCTCAAGGCCCATTTGCTGCACCCGGTGATCCATTCGCTTAAGATCTTCGCCTACGTGTTCGTCATAACCTTCCTGTTCGGGATAATGGTCTACTACGTCGGCGAGGGCAACATCTCCTCGTTCGTGTCTTCCAATTACTATCTGACTCCGCTACTATCGACCGCGGTGGGGCTCATCCCCAACTGCGCCTCCTCGGTGTTGCTGTCGACCCTATACATCTCCGGGTCGCTGCCTTTCGGGGCGCTATTAAGCGGGTTGCTGATCAATGCCGGGTTGGGGATGATGATGCTTTTCCGGGGAAAAGGAAAGCTGAAGATGGCCTTCTTGGCGCTAGCCATCTGCCTAGTTGCCGCTATAGCCTTTGGCTACGCGTTCCTCTTCATTCCTTTGCCCTGAGCCCGAGCTGCCCGGCGTAGATCCGCTTATCGGCCTCCTCGCCGGCCTCTAGCTTCACGATGGCATGGGCGAAGTCGATGGAATAGCCCATCGAGCGCCCGGTAATGGTGATTCCGTCGACCACGACCGACTCGTCCTGCCAAATAGCCTCGCCTAATTCAAAGCCCGGGAAGCAGGTCGCCTTCTTGCCTTTGAGGTAGCCGATGCGCCCGAGTATCGAGGGGGCGGCGCAGATGGCGTGCACGTGCTTGCCTGCCTCGATGGCCTTCTTTATTAGCAACATGGCCGGCTCGGAGGCATATAGCCCCTCGACCCCAGCTTTCCCGCCGGGGATGACCATGATGTCGAAATCATCGGTCGAGGAATCCCTTAATAGCTTATCGGCCTTCACGATGAGGCCGGATGAGCTTTTGACTTCAAGCCCATCCATGTCGGAGAGCAGGGTTATATCGAATGCGTGGGAGCGGTGGAGGATGTCCATCGTGGCGAGGGCCTCGGTCTGCTCGAAGCCGTCGTGGAGCAAAATAGCGATTGTCTTCATAACGCGTACCATTCTACCCCCGGCCTCACTATAATCAATGCCATGGCGACCTACCGGCATCCCAAATACCGCAAGCACGGGGACCATTCCGCCCTTCGCAAGGCCAACCTGACCGGCGAGGACATCGATATGCTAAACGAGAAAAGGGAGCGCCTAAGAAGCGACTCCCCAAGCTATAAAGACGATATCGACGGCGCTTAGCAGCCCTCGAGGTATTTCCCGATGAGCTTCGCGATCTCGGCGGTCTCTTTGACCGGGAAATCGTAATCCAGCGGCACGTGCACCAATAGGGCGACGTGCTTTCCCAGCGCATGGTAGTAGGCCTTGTTGGCGACGAACCTGCCAGGGTCGAGGCCGAGCGCGGCGGCGTAGCCTTCGCTGGCGAGCAGCTGGTTGATCCCGGCCAGATCGATGTCGGTGGCCCTCGACGCCGGGCCGTCCTTCTCGATCTTGGCCTTGGTCTTGACGACGTGCTCGTTGTCCTCCTGGACCGAGTCCATCTCGTTGTAGGCGTAGCGCTCGAGGGTCGGCTGCTTGGCAAACGGGGACAATGCCAAGATGACTATGGCGTCGGCCTTCTCGGCCTTCATGGCCTTGTCGAGCTCGCGGTTCACCTTGCCATAGCTAACCGGCAAGATGGCCGTGGGGTAACCGGCCTCAGCGAGGATGTGGCAAACCGCCTCGGAAGGGTTTTCCGGGTGGGCGGCGAAAGGGGGGAATCCGGCAAAGAGTGCTTTCATTCGTGCTCTCCTATATGTTGATTGGCTTCAGTCTAACCCCCGATTCGGCTTTTGTGAAGCGCCTATATCCCGTAGATCCTCTCGGCGTTGAGGTGGAAAAGATGCTCCTTCTCCTCGCTCGTAAGCGGGCAATCCGGGGCGAAGTAGGCCTGGTACATTGGGTTGGCCAACGTGTCGAGGCCGTCTATGGGATTGTCGGTGCCGAACATGATCCGGTCGATCCCGACCTCGCGGAGGACGGTCAAGGTGCTTTCTAGCGGCACCCAGGCGGTGTCGGCGTAGAGGTTGTTATGCTTCTTCATCGCCCGGATGGCGCGCTTGTTGTTCGAGCACAGCTCGAGGTGGGCCATCACGAAGTTGAGCTCAGGATATGATTTGACAACCTTCACGATGAAGGGGACGGCTGAGTATTCATCGGCGGCGGTGTGCACGATGACCGGCATTTGCAGGATTTTTGCAAGGTTAAGCCACTTCTGCAGCTTTATCGATGATATGCGGAGGTGCTCCTCATAGGGATGGAACTTCATCGCCCTCACCTCGTCGCGGTGCTTTTTTAGGAAATTGAAGAGCTCGTCGTCTGGCTGCTCGTAGTAAGGCCTGATCCACATCGCGGCCGAGATCCTGTCCTTATGCGCCTTATGGAAGGCGATGGTCTGCTTAAGTATCTCGATGGTCCTCTCCATCTTCGGGGTGGGGTCGCCGACGGATGGAAACTCAGCCCCGTCGCAGTTGGAGATGAGGCTATGCGAGATGCCGTATTTGGCCATCGAGCGCAGTATCAAAGACCGGGTGGCCTTTATGGTCGGCCAGCTGGAGATGTGGGCGTGCGCGTCGATGATCCTCATTTGCCTTCTATCCGATTGCTTATCTCGGAGATCAGGCGGTCCATCTGGGCGCAGTCGATTCCCGAGTTGGAGGAGTTGTTGAATATGAAGTCTGCCTGGTCGATGCCGCGGGCGACGTATTTGTCGTGCATCGGCTTGACCGAGGCCAGGTACTGGTTGATGACCGACTCCGGGGTCCGGCCACGCAGGCTCGTGTCGCGGAGGATCCTCCGGGCCAGGCGGACGTCGCTTTCGGCGTCGACGTAGACGACGTAATCGTAGATGTCGCGGGGCAGCTGCATCGCCATGATCCCCTCGACGATGATGACCTTCTTCGGGGCGAAGGGCTTGCTGACCCGGCTCCTTGTGTGGGAGGCGAACTCATACTGCGGGACGTCGATGATCTTGCCGTCGCGTAGCATCTTGAGGTGCTGCAGGAAAAGCTCCGAATCGAGCATGTCGGGCGAGTCGTAGTTGAGCTTGTTGCGCTCCTCCGGCGGCAAGGCGCTTTGGTCTTTGTAGTAGCAGTCGTAGGAGAGGACGGCCGAGTCGTAGGGCAGGTTGTCGTGGATGGCCCGCGAGATGTAGGTCTTCCCCGATCCCGAGCCGCCGCAGACGCAGATAATGAATGTCATCGATTTCCTCCAAACGATATTGTACGCCAAGGCCGGATAATCGACACTCAATTTGAATGGCGGCTTCGCGGGTGGTATCCTCATTCACGTTTATGAGATTAGCCGCTTTCGTCCTTTGCCTGCTATCCGTCATCGCCTGCGGGCTCTGCATCGCCCCCTTCTTGATTTTGGGCTTCATGTTCTTGACCGGGTATGCCCTCAACGCGCTCGACCCGGGGATGCCAGAGGCCGTATCGCTTATTTACGCCGTATTCTTCTTGGTCATCGGCTTCTATATGTGCCTGCCGCTTGCCTATGGCATCCCGATGACCGTCTTCTGCTATCGGGCCTACAAGGGGACGTACCAACCTAGCATCGGCTTCTCGGTATGCGTCTTGCTCTTCCTGAGCACGATTGCCGGCATATTGCTGCTGATCGACTGCGATTCGAGGAATGAAAAGCAAAGCAATCCCGAATGATCCGCCCTTGATCTTCCGCCAAGCCGCCTTCAAAGGCGGTTTTCTTTTCGATCCCCCAAAGCGGTTTACGGCTTCGCTTTGCCGTGTTAACTTAAAGAAGTTATGAGATTAGCCGCCTTCATCCTTTGCCTATTAAGCGTCATCGCCTTTGCCGTATGCGGGATATTCCTTATCTGCGCCTCGGCGGCTTTCCTCTCCGGGGCGCTTGTTCCCGCCGAAAGCCCAAGCCCGGAAGCGGCGGTGTATGCCGTCTGGGGCGTCATATTCTCGGCGATGGGGCTAATTTTTGGCATCGCGATGCTCGTCCCTCTGACATACGGCATCCCGATGACGGTGTTTTGCTTCAAAGCCTGCAAGGGGACCTATGATCCAAGCACCGGGTTCTCCGTTTGCCTGTTGGTGTTCTTCAACTTAATCGCGGGCATACTCCTGCTGGTAGATGCGGGGGAAAGAAAAGCCAAAGCCCCGGAGAATTATTGACTGATAATCCGATCGGCACTATAGTTTTAGGCATGAAAAACAACAATACCTTGGCCACTGTCGCGTTCGCGTTCGGCATCATTTCGCTAGTTGGCGTGATCTTCGTCGCGTTGATCTACGTCTTCTTGGGCATCTCGATGTATTCGGTTGGCACCCAGGAAGCCAGCATCTTGGGAACCAGCTACATAACCGGCGGGATCATCTCCTTGGTCACCTTGGCCTGGGGCATCCCGATGACGCTTAGGATGAACAAGATCCGCAAGGGCGAGGACGTTGGCGGAATCGCCTTCTGCATATGCACCTTGCTGTTCTGGAACATGATTTCCGGTATCCTTCTTCTAGTCGATCAATCAAAAACTATTGAATCGCCCGGCAAGGATAGTAAAATAGCCGTTGCCTTGGGGTGTAGCCAAGTGGTAAGGCATCGGACTCTGAATCCGAGATACGCTGGTCCGATCCCAGCCACCCCAGCCAGGTAGAAATTGCATGAACCCCATACGTCGTGAGTATGAGGTTCTTTTTTTGCCCTCTGGTAATACGATGAAAATGAAACGAAAGATACATCATATGCCTTGCATATCTTCTTTGGTTTTTAGCGGCTTATTGGCACACGCAAATTTATGAGTATGCCAAAATGGCACAAATCAACAATTGTATGTGCCAAATTTGGCACGGTCGTACGATATGCTGCCGCCATCCAAAGGCGATCTTGATGGCAGTCGAGGAATCGAAGGCTTTATTCAATGTTCCCCGTTCAAAGCAAAAGATATATCTCGAATTCATGGCGGATAGTGGGCTCGCTTTAG
>DVMV01000020.1 GCA_018714785.1 Candidatus Alloenteromonas pullicola | reverse complement strand
GCCGAACATGATGCCCTGGTCGCCGGCGCCCATGTTGAGGTCGTCGGCCGGGTTGACGCCCATGGCGATGTCGCCGCTTTGCTCCTTGACCACGACCTTTATCTCGCAGCTGTCGGCCCCGATGCCCTTCTCGGCCTTGTCGTAGCCTATGTCACGCAGCACTTTGCGCGCAATGCCCTCGTAATCGACGCCTTCGACGCCGGAAATCTCGCCGCCGATCAGGATGAACTCGGTGGTGGCGAACACCTCGCAGGCGACGTGGGCCCACTTGTTGCGCGACAAGCACTCGTCGAGGATCGCGTCCGCGATCTGGTCACAGACCTTGTCGGGATGGCCTTCCGAAACCGATTCGGAGGTCAATAGGAATTGCTCTTTGTCCATGTTTTCTCCTTCCGACGAAAATATCGTTGCCCCCACATATGGAAGCGACTTCGCCGGTTCCGTCAAGCATCGTTCCCCAGTGGGTTTGGGGCTATGGCGAGCACTTACCGCTATAGCGGAGTTGCTAGCGCCCTGGTTACGCCACAGCGAGCGCTTCTTGATGCCTGACTTTCGTCAGTGACGCTAATATAATGCGTTTGCCACTCTTAGACAACAAAAAAGTAGGCCGGGCGGCCTACTTGTTCATTTCCTTTATTTCCCTTAGGGCAATCGAGATCTGGTCTGGGCACGAAGTCATGCGGTTCCTCGACCCGCGGCATATAATGCCGGATAGCCGGTCTATCGCATCGTCGAGCTTCATTCCCTCGAGCAATTTCCCTATGCCCTGCAGGTTGCCATGGCATCCCCCTTCGACGCGTAGCCCCTTGATGACGTCGCCTTCGTATTCGATCGTCATCTTGCGGGAGCAGACGTTGGACGGGGTGAAGACGTACTCAGCCATTATTCCTTGTGGCAGCAGTGGCCTTCGCCGTGGTGGCAGCAGCAGTCGTCCTCGCCCTCGCAGCAGCAGGAATCAGACAGGTAGAGGATCTCGCCGTAGACGGTCCCGCCGGCCTCGGCGGCGTTGCTCTCGTCGGTGTCGATGTGCATGGCGAGCGAGAACTTCTCGCTGACGCGGACGATGGTGTCGCCGTAGATGGTGGTCCTATCCGGGGTCTCGATGGCGACGTAAACGGAATCGCCGTCCTTGACGTTGAATTCCTCAGCATCCTTGGGGGTCATGTGGATGTGGCGCTTGGCGACGATGGCTCCTTCCTTGAGCTCGAGGGTCCTGCCGTTGAGCGGGTTGACCAAGGTGATCGGGGCGCTGCCCTTCACGTCGCCGGAAAGGCGGATCGGGGCGGCGATGCCGAGGGTCCTGGCATCGGTGGCCGAGACTTCGACCTGGTTGAGGTTGCGGAGGGGGCCGAGGATCGAGACGTTCTTTATCTCGCGCGGCTTGCCGGTCTTCGGGTTGACCGGGCCAACGAGGTTTAGCCTAACATCCGAGACGTACTGGCCAGGCTGGGATAGCGGCTTCCTGACGTTGAGGGTGGCGTGTTCGCCCTCGTTGGCGCCCATCAGGTAATCGAACGAAGCCTGATCGAGGTGAATGTGGCGGGCGCTGGTCTCCACTAGAATCTTCTTTTCCATTTTTGCTCTCCTAAAGCGCCGTCATTATATGACGAGCAAACAACTTTGATAAGCATTTTGCCCTTTTCTTTGCCCCACTATGGTGTCTATGATTTAGCGGCGGAGGTAAAAGCTATGGCCGAAGAGGAAAAGCTCAACGAGCAGATCGTTAAGAAGACAATAGACAGCGAAGAGCTTGAAGCGATAATCAAGTCCAAGGACAAGAAGAAGCTGCGCGACCTTTTCGTCACCATCCCGGCGATCGATCTGGCCGAGGCGGCGAACGAGCTGCCCGACGAGGACCTTATCTATATATTCAGGACCGTGGAGAGCTCTTATACGGCGGATTTCTTCGCCGAGCTTTCCGGCGACGCAAAGGAATCGCTGATCAAGGCGATGACCGACAAGGAGCTGGTGAGCGTCATCAACGGGCAGAGCGCCGACGACGTCACCGATGCGGTCGTCGACCTGCCAGCCAACCTGGCGAGCCGCGTCATGCGGGCCGCCGATCCCGACATGCGCAAGGACATCAACACCCTGCTCAACTATAAGGAAGACACCGCCGGGGCCTTGATGACCACCGAGTACCTCGAGTTCCTCGGCGACACGACCGTCGAGGACACAATCGAGGCCATAAGGGCCAAAGGAAAGGACGCGGAGACCATATACACCATCTTCGTCAAGGACAAGCAGCGCCATTTCCTGGGCACCGTCGACCTCGACGATCTGATCTTCGCCTCCAAGGAGCAGAAGCTCTCCGACATCATGAACAAGGACGTGGTGAGCTGCCTCACCTCGACCGACCAGGAGGAGGTCGGGCAGATGTTCGCCCGCTATGACCTCAACGCCATGGCCGTCTTGAACGAGGACAAGCGCCTGGTCGGCGTCATCACCATCGACGACGCGGTCGACGTATTGACCGAGGAATCCAACGAGGACGTCGCTAGGCTCACCAACATGGAGCCGACCGAGGTCCCGTATATGGAGCTCAACACCTGGGAGAACGCCAAGCGGTGCATCCCCTGGATCATAATCCTGCTGGTGCTAGGCACCTTCGGCTCGATGATTCTCTCCTTCTTCCAGGACAAGCTGGAGGCCCTCGCGGTCCTCGCGGCCTTCATACCGACGCTGCTCGACACCGGCGGAAACTCCGGCGGCCAGACCACCGGCTTGATGGTCAGAAGCCTCGCCCTGAAGGAATTCGGCCCGAAGCAGATGCTTAAGGTCCTTTGGAGGGAGCTGAAGGCCGGCATCGTGGTCGGTGCGATAGTCGCCTGCTTCTCATTCGTCTGGTTCACGATGGAGCAATACACCGGGATCGTCAGCAACGGCGAGTTCGACGGGGTCAACATCTGGGCCGGAAACTGCTGGAACATGGCATTCTTCGATGCGGCCATGAGGATATCCTCGCTGGTATCGCTCACGGTCTTCCTGGCCATCGCCCTTTCGAAGGTCGTCGGCGCCCTATTGCCGCTGACCGCCGCCGCGTTAAAGCGCGACCCGGCCTTGGTGTCGCAGCCGCTGCTTACCACTATCATGGATATAGTCACCCTGATCGTCTACTTCTCGGTCGCGATGGCTTTCTTCCCACAGCTGGCGTAAGGACATAAAAGAAATATTTGATTGTCCGGCGAGGTAACTCTATAATTACCCTCGCTGCGGGAGTGGCGGAATTGGTAGACGCATACGTTTGAGGGGCGTATGGGGCAACCCGTGTGAGTTCAAATCTCATCCCCCGCACCAAGAAAAATCAAATGACGCCTGGTGACAGGCGTTTTTTGTTTTATACGTTAAAACGCGCCCACCAAACGGGATTACATCGAAATAGCGGCAAGGTTTCTTCATGTTTGATTCAAAACTTGTTATTAAATTTTTACTAAAACAAGTTTGTTTAGATTGAACTTGTTATTAAAGTTTTTAATAATATTGTCATAGGTGAGGGGCAATGAATCTAACGAACGACATTTCAATTATCTGCGG
>DVMV01000019.1 GCA_018714785.1 Candidatus Alloenteromonas pullicola | reverse complement strand
GGGCTGCTGTTTATCAGCCTGCCATTATTCACAGAGCGGGTCAGCTATTCGATTATCCCGATAATCATCGCTGGGTTATTCATAGTCAGCGACATTGTCTATGCCATTTTAAACAAATCTTTTGATTTCCCGGTTTTTGGCATCCCCCTAATTTGTTTCCTTATCTATGCCTTGATGTGCACTTGCATAACCACTCAGGAATGGACTTCGTGCAAGACGCTTTCACTTATTACTGTCCTTTGCGTCTTCATTTCTTCTTTCTTGAGCCAGACGAAGAAACCAGTCTGGGGATTGTGGCTATATGCCTTCTCTGGCTTTGTATTTGCCGTCTGCCTGTTTGCCGATTCCTTGTCGTCAGGGTTTGATTCAATCTTTGGCAGATTCGGATCATCGTTTGGCGATTTGAACTCAATAGGATTCTTCCTATCGACTTGGCTTGGATCGGTTCTCGCTTTGATTACTCTCCTACGCCATCCATCCAAGTGGGCTCTACTCATCCTTGGGCTTGTTGCTCTTGGATCCGTTGCCTTGACCGGATCCCGCGGCGCGATGGTCTGCGCCTACTTAGAGGTGGTTTGCCTCCTCTTCTTCATCCTTGGCAAGAAGAAGTGGTGGATGTCCCTTCTAATTGTCGTTGGGGTCACGGGAGTGGGAATAATCATATTGTCTTTAATCCCCTCAATATCCTTGATTGATAGGTTCAAAGAAGCGTTATCGACGATATTCGGCGGTAGCGAGTACGATGCCTCGACCGCGCTGCGAATCGAGATGATCGGCGACGGCCTATCGCTATTCAAGGACAATGCCATCTTTGGTTATGGGCTTGGCGGGTTCGCCGCGAACACCAGCTATGGTACATATTCCCACGCCACGCTGATCGAGCTATTGGTCAGCACCGGGCTATTCGGAACCGCCTTGTTCCTGTTCGCCTTTGGCTATCTTGCCTATCGCCTATTCAAGGATGGCAAAGGAATGCTCTCGCTTATATTGCTCTCATTGCTTATCCCCGAGCTTTTCTTCGGCGTCGTACTCTACAGCAAGTATTTCTTCGTCTTTATGGCCGTAATCGGCGGTTTTTCCTCGTGTTTTGCCGTTAATCTGCCAAAAATGCGCAATAAAGCCAATTAGGTGTTTCAAAACTCGGTTTTTGCCCTTAGAATAGCCTTCCGCTTTATAAGCGGGGATTTCTCGATTATCATTTGTTGGCTATGCGTAAAAGAAACGGTTTTAAGATAATCCCGCTGCTGGGATGCTGCCTGCTGCTATCGAGCTGCAACATTTTCGATCTGCTGCCTGGGCAGAACAGCAGCTACGACCTCGGGACTGTCGTCCCGCCCACCCCAAGCGCCGAAGGGGTGTATGAGAAAGTCGACCTGACTAAGGACTACACATATCGCGACATATCGCTATCCTCAAGGCTAGACGCCATTCCTAGCGAAGGCGAGTACACCTTGCTGGTCCTGCCGATCGAATTCACCGATTACCCATTCTCGAGCTCCGACATCGATAACCTCAATACCGCCCTTTCTGCTGAAAACGGCACCGGGTATTGGGAATCGCTATCGAGCTATTACGAGAAGGCGAGCTATGGCAAGCTGAAACTCCATTTCGAGATAGCAAACATCTACGACACCAACATGACGGCCTATACCGCCTACTCCAAATACGCCGGGATTGACGACAACGGGATCACTCTGATAAACGCCGCGCTTACATCGTATAAGCGGAGCAACGCCACCAAAAAGTTCGATAGCGACGGCAACGGCTACCTCGATGGCGTCATCGCCGTCTACTCCTGCCCCGATTCGCAATCCGGCGACCTCAACTTCAACGACGCGGCCGATTTCTACTGGGCCTACACCTACTGGGCGACCTCCGACCCGAGCACCATCTCCCCGAGCCTCAATCTATACTTCTGGATGTCCATCGACTTCATCTACACCGAGCCGCAGTCGGTGTTCGAGACCCGGAAGATCGATGCCCACACCCTATGCCATGAGTTCGGCCATATGCTCGGGCTAGACGACTACTACCCCTCCGGCAACTCGAACTTCTACCCGACCGGCTGGCTCACGATGATGGACGGCAACATCCTCGACCACGACGCCTTCTCCAAGATAGCGCTTGGCTGGATCGAGCCGACCGTCGTCACCGACTCCGCCACCGTCGAGATAACCACCAGCGCCTCCAACCCGCAGGCAATAGTGATACCCTCTAGCGGCTGGAACTGGACCGCCTTCGGAGAGTACATCGTCATGGAGCTATACACCCCGACCGGGCTCAATGAGCTGGACAGCAAGGTGCAATATACCGGCCGCCCGAAGGGATACACCATCCCCGGCGTCAGGGTCTACCACGTCGACGCCCGGCTCGCCGAGGTCACCCTCACCGCCTCTTCCTGGGGCGATGAAGTCAACTCCGAATGGGATTACTATTACGGAACCAAGCTCAACCCAGCCGATACCTCCAGCATGTTCCGCTACTATCAGGTCGCGGCTACCAACTGCTACAAGGACGCGGCGTTCGCCGATCCCGCCTATTCGCTGATCGAACTGATTGACGCTTCTTCGCCCAAAACCGATCCCTTCAAGCGAGGCGAGGCCGCCGACAACGACACGCTGTTCACCACCGGCGAGGAGTTCTCGCTAAGCAAGTACTCCGCCTACTTCCCGGGGGTCGTCAGCCTAAACGACGGAACCGAGTTCCCTTATTCCGTCAAATTCAATTACGTCGGTTCCGACAAGGCCAACATCACCATAACAAAAGAATAATAAAGGTAGGCAAAATGACCAAAAAAGTATTATTATCACTATTGCCGATAGCCGCATTGCTGTTCAGTTGCACGCTGAATCAGAATTCGGGCTCATCAATGCAGACCACTCCCGGGGAGCCGCAAGACTCCTCATCCGCGGCCCAGCCCTCCCCTTCTTCTTCATCTAGCCAAGACGGGGAGGCGGGCTATTACAAAGCCGAATCCATAAACGACAACGTGTCGCTTAGGAAGATATCAGATACCCAAGACACCCCGATCCTCCCCTCGGTCGGGACTTTCGATGTCCTGGTCCTGCCCGTAGAGTTCACCGACTGTCCATTCACCGATAGGCAGCTGGAGGAGATCTCGATCGCGGTGGGGGAGGACGCCTCGGCCACCAACTACTGGGAGACGCTGCCCAGCTACTACGAGAAATCCAGCTACGGCCGCCTCGACATTAACTGCACCGTGGCCGACTCGGTCGACCTCGGGATGACCGCCGATGCCTTCATCGGCAACGCCAACTCGCTTGGCTATAGCGGCCAGGATTCGTCCTATGTGGTCTCTCAGACCATCCAGAAGGGCGTCTCCGAATACAAGAAGGCGCACGGCAATACCTCCACCCAGGTCTTCGATTCCGACCAGGACGGCTACATCGACGCCACCATCGTCATCTACTCCGCCCCGAGCTTCTACCAGTGGACCTACGAATGCCAGCAGGGCCTGCACAAAAACTACGATTACTATCAGATCTTTTGGGCCTTCACCTATTACGATTTCTATTCCACCCCGAGCCTGAACTCCCCGACCTCGTGCTGCTATTTCTGGGCCTCCTACGACTTCTTCGAGACCTCGACCGAAGGTCAGGTCGACACCCACACCCTCTGCCACGAGTTCGGCCACGTCTTGGGCGCGGACGACTACTACGACGCCGACTATGAGGAAGGCGGGCAGGACAACGTCGCCGGCGGGGCCCTCATGATGGACCTCAACGCCGGGGACCACGACATGGTCACCAAGATGCTCTATGGCTGGGTCGAGCCCTACGTCGTCACCGACGACTGCACCATAACCATCTCCCCGTCGACCACCTCGGGGGATGTCATCATCTTCTCCGACGGCTGGAACGGGACCGGATTCGACGAGTACATTGCCATCGAGTTCTACTCGCCAACCGGGCTCAACCAGTTCGATACCACCCACAACAGCTCGAGCTACGGGAACATCCCCAACGACTATGGCATCAGGGTCTGGCACGCCGACATGCGGCTCGTCTATGGCCCTGGCTACCTGGTTTCCAGCAACTTCGCCGACTCCGCCTATCTGACCGATGAGCAGACCGCCTCTTTCGATTACCCCGAGCGCTGCGCCTATTTGGGCAAGCCGTACTACTCCGAGGTCGCCGTCGGGGCCTCCAACTCCGACTATGGCCGCTGCCAGTCGCTGCTCGGCTCCAACATCTACGCGCTCCAGCTCATCCAGGCCGGCGGGGAATACACCCTACACGACAGCAACCTCATGATGACCGGGGACGACCTATTCAAGGAAGGCGATTCCTTCTCGCCGAGCCTATACACCGACTTCATGCCAAACGGCAAATGGAATGACGGCGAGAAGGTGAACTTCGAGTTCCACATTGATTCGCTCACCCCGGAAAAGGCTACAATATCCTTCACCAAGATCGCTTAAGGAATGGGAAACAAGAGGAAGAAGGACAAAAGCGTGGTCGCCGAGAACCGCAAGGCGCGGCACCTGTATTTTCTTTCCGACTTCATGGTCGCGGGACTGGTTCTCACCGGGACCGAGATAAAGTCCATCCGGGCTGGTTCGGCGTCGCTGGTGGATTCCTATGTCTACGTAAGGAACGGCGAGGCCTTCGTGGCCAACATGCACATCGCCGCCTACAAGCAGGGCACGATATACAACGTCGACCCCCTCCGCGACAGGAAGCTATTGCTCCACAAGCAGGAGATAGCCAAACTCAATCGCCACATCGCCGGCAAGGGCAGCTCCACCACCTGCGTGCCGACCAAGCTATTCTTCTCCAATGGCTATGCGAAGCTCGAGATCGCCTTGGCCATAGGCAAGAAGGACTACGATAAGCGCGAGTCGATCAAGGAAAGGGACGACAAGCGCTACATGGATAAGGCGCTTAAGGATAGCAGGAGGTCGAAGGATGAGTGATGTTTTCTCTACGCTGGACGCTCTCCCAATAGAGCGCGGCGACCTCGATAGGGCAGTCGATAAGCTCGGCGAATTGCCGACCTTGATCGCCATCGTCGGCAGCAGCGGCAAATCGATCGCTTCCTGCGCCCTATCATCGATCCTATCCGGGCAGGGCAAGGGAGTGGGGCTTTTCCTGCATTGCCTGCCATCCGACGCCGACCGCATCTACGTGAACGGGAAGCCCGTCTGCGAATTCGAGATCGAGGAGGCTTATTCCGCGCTTCGCAAGGCCATCGCCAAATGCCATCTGAGCAAGGAGCAGGCCCTCTACCTGATCGCTTTGCATATCTTCGCCTCCAAGGGGCTCGACTACGGCGTCGTCGAGTTCGACGTCGGGGGATACTCATCCTCCTGCTACGCCGACTCGCTCCGCTACGAGATGACGGTGCTCACCTCGACCGGGCTCGACCATGGCGATGTCCTAGGCTCGACCGAATCCGAGGTCGCCCTCGACTGCGTCTCCGCCGCCTCCGAGTCCTCGACGCTGATTTCCTATGAGCTCGGCGAGCTGGTGCTCCCGCCGGTGGAGGAATACGTCAGGAAGAACGAGATAAAGTGGGTCAAGGGCGACGCCTTCCACTTCGACCACCTGGTCGAGGATTGCTTCCGCTTCGACTATTTCCCCTATAAGGACCTGGGCGTCTTCACCAAGCTGCGCGCCCACCTATCCTCGATTAGCCTCGCCATCGAGGGGGCAAAGCATCTGCTTGATCTGGACGAGGCTAAGCTCAAAGCATCATTGGCATCCTGCCCCCTCCCGTTCCATGGGCAGGAGCAGGATGGCGTGATACCGCTTATCTGCAGCAACGTCGAGATGGCCTATAGCCTCGCTAGAAGCGCCCCGACGTTGCGCAAAGAAAGGCCCTCCGCCGTCTTGTTCGCCTGCAAGAAAGGCTGCAACGCCGCCTCTATCCTGCCGGTTTTGGACAACGCCTTCGGCCAGGTGATGCTGACCGGCATCGAGGGCGATCCCTCATATTGGGGCGAGGATGATTTTTTCCTCTTCCTAGAGGACCATCCGTTCGTGTCCTCCATCGAGGAAGCCAAAGCCAAGCTCCCGGAAGGCGGGGTGCTGATACTGGCCTCCGACGAGGAGTTCCTGCAGAGGTCCGGGTATGAAGGCCGATAAGCGCGACGAGCCGGAGATAGACGAGTCGTTGCTCACCGAAGGGCAGAAGGAGGAGCTAAGCAAGAAGCCTTCCGCCAAGGGCTTTTTGATCTTCGCCGGGGTGGTCGTGGCCCTCATCGCCATCTGCTTCATAGTCATCTACTCGCTGGGCGGGCCAAATTGAAACCTCATTTGGATAGGGGGCATCGAGCGTATCCGCGCTTTCTTGGACAATGTAAAAGGAAGCGGCCTTGAAAGGGCAAAGCGTTAAGGTAGACTTATGCGGGTAAAGGCAAAGCGATGGACGAGAAAACCTATTCCAATAAGATCTCCAAGGAAGACATGCAGGCCTATCTTAGCCTCGCTCTATCGACTTCCGACGAGGCGGTGTCCGCCGCGCTTGAGCAAGCGAGCCTAAGCGAAGAAAAACCCGTCAAGCGGTGAACCCGGGGCATAGCCCCGTTTTTTATTGCCCGTTAGGGGTTATAATGGGCTATGCAAAAACCAAAGCCATTCTTCGATAAGGTGTTCTACCAGATCTATCCGCGTTCCTTCGCCGACTCCAACGGCGATGGGATCGGCGACCTGCGGGGCATAATCTCCAAGCTCGATTACCTGGCCGAGCTGGGCATAGACGTCATCTGGCTGTCCCCGGTGTATAAGTCCCCGCTCATGGACATGGGCTACGACATAAGCGATTACTACTCCATCCATCCCGACCTGGGGACGATGGACGATTTCGACGACCTCATCAAGGAGGCCGCCAGGCGCGACATAAGGATCGTGATGGACCTCGTGGTGAACCACACCTCCGACCAGCACCCGTGGTTCATCGCTTCAAAGGATAAAAATTCTAAGTACCGCGACTACTACATCTACCGGAAAGGGAAGAAGAACGGCAGGAAGCCGCCGAACAACTGGACCAGCATGTTCACCGGGCCGGCCTGGAGCAGAAACGAGGGGGACGACGAGTACTACCTTCACCTCTACAGTAAGCAGCAGCCCGACCTCAACTGGCATAACGAGGCGGTGGTGGAGGAGGTGGAGAAGATACTCCGCTTCTACCTCGACAAAGGCGTTTACGGCTTCCGCTGCGACGTCATCAACCAGATATACAAGGAGTCGCTTGAAGACGGGAAGGGCCATTCCTTCTCCGGGCGCGGAAGCGAGCACTACCTCGGCGTCGAGGGCAACCACAAGATGCTCCGCCGTCTCTACGACGACGTCTTCTCCCATTACGACTGCGTCGTCATCGGGGAGACCTACCAGGTCAGCAAGGAATGCGGGAAGCGGTATCTGGAGAACCACGAGCTCGACATGTTCTTCCAGTTCGACACCGCCAACTGCGACAAAATCAAATCGCTTCCGGTCTTCGCCAAGAGGTTCAAGCCGAGCCTGCTCCGCGACGCCTTCTATTCCTGGCAGACCGCGGTCAGCTGGAACGCCAATTACCTCGAGAACCACGATCAGCGGCGCAGCATTTCGCGCTTCGGCAGCATGCAGTTCCACAAGGAATCCGGCAAGGCGCTGGGGATGCTGCTCCTCACCCTGCGCGGGACCCCGTTCATCTACCAAGGCGAGGAGATCGGGATGACCGACCTGCCGATCGGCGACCCCGACAAGAGCCAGGACGTCTCCTGCCGCCTGGTCAGCGGGATAATGAAGAGATTCCATTTCCCACGCAAGCTGCGCTACAAGTGCTGCCACAACATCAACCGCGACAACTCCCGCTCCCCGATGCAATGGGATAAGGGGGTTTCTGCGGGCTTCTCGACCTCGAAGGACACTTGGATACAGGTAAACGAGAACTACCTTGCGGGGATAAACGTCTACGACGAGTCGCTCGACCCCGACTCGATTTACAACTTCTACAAGCGGCTCACCTACCTCCGCCACCGCGACGAGGTATTGAGCTATGGCGAGATATACCCCATCAAGGTCCATAGCGAGCTCATCGCCTTCCAGCGGGTCTACCTTGGCCGGCGCAGGCTGGTCCTGATCAACCTCACGCCCAAGAGGATGGCCATCGACCGCCACCTGATACTGTCCGGGGCGAAGCTGCTGCTTTCCTCGGCAAGCAGCCCCAGCTATGAGCATGGCCTATTGGAGCCATATGAGGCCGACATCTTCACTCTAGAGTGAAAATAACTAAAACGGAGGCCCCGAACGTGTATGATATTGGGGCATTGGAGGAGTTTTGCATGGAGACGCACCGCACCGATAACCTGACTTGGGAAGAATACTTCATGGGCATCGCCGCCCTTTCGGCCGCCCGTTCCAAGGACCCCTCGACCCAGGTCGGGGCCTGCATTGTCGATTCGGCCAACAAGGTGGTCTCGATCGGCTACAACGGCATGCCGCGAGGCGTCGACGACGACCTCATCCCCTGGGGGCATGGGGAGGGGCTTGACTCCAAATACCTCTACGTCTGCCATGCCGAGTTCAACGCCATCCTCAACACCCGCGATGGCTCGGCCCTCAATGGATGCCGGATATACGTCACCCTATTCCCCTGCAACGAATGCGCCAAGGCCATCGTGCAGGTCGGCATCAAGGAAGTCATCTACAAAGACGACAAGTACCACGACCACGTCGAGGAGCAGGCCTCCCGCCGCATCTTAGACATGGCCGGGGTCAAATACCGCCCCTACGTGGGCCGCGAGGTCAGCTTCGATGTTGATTAAGCGCAACATGTTCTACCGCATCGTGGTGATAAGCATCTGCTTCCTATTGCTTGCCATAATGCTGTTCATCCCCTTGGCTCCGTATATAGACACCAACCCGGCGCTATTCTATTCGGTGCTCGGCGCTTTCCTATTCGTCTACGTCGCCTTCATCGTGGCCAACGAGCTGGTGATCCACTTCAAGTATTCCCCCAAGGAGAAGGGAAATGGCGGAGAAGATCGTTGAGGTCAAAGGCCTTTCCTTCGCCTATTCGGAGGAGGACCCGAAGGTCCTCTCCGACGTTTCCTTCTCCGTGGATAAGGGGTCATACGTCGCCATAATCGGCCATAACGGCTCGGGAAAGTCGACCTTGGCCCGGATATTGCTCGGCCTGCTGGATGGGTATTCCGGCGAGGTCAGCGAGTTCGGCGAGAGGCTAAACAAGAAGTCGCTGAATAGGCTCCGCAGCCGGATCGGGATAGTCTTTCAGAACCCCGACAACCAGTTCGTGGGCTCGACGGTGGCCGACGACATCGCCTTCGGGCTGGAGAACAAATGCGTCCCCTCCGATAAGATGCAGGGGATAATCGAGCGCTACGCCGAATACGCCGGCATGAAGGACTTCCTTTCCCGCGAGCCGACCTCGCTTTCCGGCGGGCAGAAGCAGCGGGTCGCCATCGCCGGGGTATTGGCCATGGAGCCCGATCTGGTGATCTTCGACGAGTCGACCGCCATGCTCGACCCCAAGGGCAAGGAGGAGATCGCCTCCCTCATATCCAAGGTCAAGTCGACCAACCCCGACCTCACCATCATCTCGATAACCCACGACATCGAGGAAGCCGCGGTCTCCGACGAGGTAATAGTGCTCAACAAGGGGAAGATAGTCCTCCAGGGCAAGCCGGAGGAGGTCTTTTCGCATGAGAAGGAGCTTTCCGACTGCCACCTCGACGTCCCCTTCGCCTACGCCTTGGAGAACAGCCTCACCCGGCTCGGCGTCAAGCACACCGACAGCAAGGACCCGAGCGTCCTATTGGAGGATCTGCTATGCCGATAGATTTCTCCCAAGTCACCTATGTGTATTCCCCGAAGACCCCGCTGCAGTTCGAGGCGTTGAAGGGGATAGATTTGCATATAGAAGATGGAAGCTTCGTGGCATTGGTGGGGCGGACCGGCTGCGGCAAGTCGACTTTGGTGCAGCACATCAATGCTTTGCTCACCCCATCGACCGGCGAGGTCCGGGTCGACGGCTTCGTCTCGACGTCCGATAAGAAGAAGCGGACCAAGAAGATGAGCCCGCTCCGGAAGGAAGTGGGGCTGGTGTTCCAGTTCCCCGAATATCAGCTTTTCGAGGAGAACGTGCTTAAGGACGTGAGCTTCGGGCCGAAGAACTTCGGGCGGAGCAAGGAAGAGGCCATCGCCGACGCCAAGGAGGCGCTTTCCCTCGTCGGGCTTGGCAAGGAGTTCTACGACCGTTCGCCGTTTGAGCTTTCCGGCGGGGAGAAGCGGCGCGTCGCCATCGCCGGCATCTTGGCCATCCACCCCAAGTACCTGGTCGTCGATGAGCCGACCGCCGGGCTCGATCCGCTGGGCGCTAAGGAGATGATGGACCTCTTCGACGAGATCCACCGGCAGGGCACGACCATTATATTGGTCACCCACGACATGTCGCTGGTGCTTAAGCACTGCGACCGCTGCATCGTCATGAAAGACGGGAAGATAGCCAAGATCTGCACGCCTATCGAGCTTTTCGAGGGAGATTTGGAGGAATATTCCTTGCAGATCCCACCTTTCTTCGAATTCGCGAAGAAACTGAAAGAAGGGGGTTTGGACATCGATTTGTCGAAATGCCTCGACGTCGATTCGCTGGCCAAGCAGATACAGGAGGCCAAGCGATGAGCTTCGCCATCGGGCGCTACGTGCCGTACAACTCCTTCCTCCACCGGATGGATCCAAGGGCCAAGATCATGGCCACCATTTTCCTGATGGTCGCGGTCTTCATGAACTACCCCAATTGGAGCATGAGGCTATTGATGGGCGGCGCTATCTTCGTTTTCCTCTGCGTTTTGCTTTACGTCTCGCGGATGAGCCTGCGCTCGATACTCTCCTCGCTTAGGCCGCTATGGTTCACGCTGGTGTTCCTGCTTCTTATCTACATAGCCGTCCCGCAGCAGAACAACACCCTGGGCATCGCCTGGGATCTGAATGGCTGGGTCGTCTACTGGGATTCGTTCGCCGAGGCGTTCCGCATCATTATGCGCTTCGTGATGACCATCATGCTCACCATGATACTGACCGCCACCACCAAACCATTGGATTTGACCTATGCCGTCGAGTGGTACCTGTCGCCGCTTAAGGTCTTCAACTTCCCGGCCGCCGAGATCGCGATGATGCTTTCGATCGCCCTCCGCTTCATCCCGACGCTATTGGAGGACTCCGACCGCATCATGAAGGCGCAGGCCAGCCGCGGCGTCGACTTCAAGCATGGCCGCATCATGGCCAGGATCACCGGCATAACCTCGTTGATCATCCCGCTGTTCGTCTCCTCGTTCATGCGCAGCGAGGACCTCGCCGAGGCGATGGAGTGCCGTGGGTACGACCCGCGGGCCAAGCGGAGCCGGTACCGGAAGCTATCCTTCTCCTGGGGGTCTTTGGCTGGCTTGATGCTGTGCGCCGCGATAATGGCTGGCTTCATCACCATATCCGCTCTGCACATCGACTTCTTCTCGCTAATGGGGCTAACCGTCAAATGAGGTACCGCTTCTTCCTTTCCTTCCTCGGCTCATCCTATTTCGGGATGCAGCGGCAGAAGGGCAAGGCGACCGTGCAGCAGAAGGTCGAGGAGACCCTTTCCTCGCTTACCGGCGAGGACATCGAGATAAAGTACTCCGGGCGGACCGACGCCGGGGTCAGCGCCGCCGCGATGCCGGCCGCCTTTTCCTGCGCTAGGGAGCTTGATTGCCCCCGCATGGAATCGCTGCTAAACCGCCGCCTCCCAAAGGACATCGCGGTGTTTGGACTTGAGAACTGCGATGATTCGTTCAAGCCGAGGCAGGATAGCGTCGGCAAAAGATACTCATATACCTTCAGTTTGAAGAGGAAGTTCCCGCTGCGCTGCCATAGCTGCGCCTATCTAGGCGACTACGACCTCGACCTGGGCCTGCTCAAGAAGGCCCTCGATTGCTTCAAGGGCACCCATGATTTCTCCAACTTCACCAGCAAGGAGGAGGACGTCGGCGGCTTCGTGAGGACCATATACTCAATCGAGGTGCTCCAAGACGACGGGGCTTACCGGGTGGAGATAGTCGGCGACGGCTTCATGACCTACCAGATAAGGCTTATGATGGGATATGCCATCCGCGTCGGCATCGGGAGGTCCTCGTTGGACGAGCTGAAGGCGGCCTTGGAAAGGAAGCCGAGGCTGGTCACCCATTACAAAGCGCCCGCCGAAGGGCTATGTTTAGAGGAGGTATATTACGATGAAAACGAATTTCTGCTATCACACCCACACCCCTAGATGCGGCCATGCCTACGGCACCGACGAGGGGTATGTGACCGAGGCGATTTCCAACGGGATAGTCCGCCTGGGCTTCTCCGACCACTGCATGTTCCCCGGCATGGACGAGCCCCATATGCGCGGCAACGGCTCCCTCATCGGCGACTACCTCGACTCGGTCGCCTCGCTCAAGAAGAAGTATCGGGGCAAGATAGAGATCTACGTCGGCTTCGAGGCCGAGAACATGGGCAAGGAGCAGATCGCCTGGCTTCGCGAGATGCTTTCGACCAAGCTCGATTACCTCATCATCGGGCAGCATGGGAGAAGCGGCGGGACCCACACCGATTTCTATGGCGCACACGCCGACAAGAAATGGGCGGACGAGCAATACCTCCACGATCTGATCGAGGGGATGGAGACCGGCCTATTCGCCTACGTCGCCCACCCCGATCTGTTCCTGGAGTGGAACGAAACGCTGCTCCCGCGGCACATCGAGATGGCCAAGGCCATCGCCAGCAAGGCCAAGGAGCTTGGCCTGGCCCTGGAGATGAACTGCGGGTATCTGCGCCGCTACAAGGAGTGGAAGGACGTCACCTCCACCGGGTGGATGCATTATCCATACCCGACCTTCTGGAAGGTGATAAAGGAATCCGGAGCCAAGGTCACGTTGGGGGTCGATGCCCACGCCCCGAGCGACTTCTCCCATTACAGCTTCGAGGCGGTATACGGCTTGGCCAACGATCTCGGGATAGAGATAGTCGAGCCGCAGATAGGCCTCCCCAAGAGGCGCCTGCTGGATAAATAGGGCGGCCCAAGCCGGCTGCGCGCCTTCGCGACCAGGCGCGTACGTATGAAGAAAACCGATTAGCCCAAAGTCGATTAATGCTTTAAGCGCGCGCCTAGAGAGTGCTATATTATGCCCGGAAACTGGAGTTTCACTATGGGAAGACATTTCGAAGTAAGGGCCGCGGCCATGGCCGCCACGGCCAAAGCCAAGTCCGCCATCTACATGCGGGCATCCAAGGAGATCTACGCCGCCGCTAAGTCAGGCGAGCCCGACCCCAACTCGAACCTCGCGCTGCGCTCGGCCATCGAGAAGTACCGCAAGCAGTGCCCGAAGGACGTCATCGACCGCGCCATCGAGAAGGCCAAGGGCGGGGACACCGTCGCCTACATCCCCGGCCGCTATGAGTTCATGGGCCCGGGCGGAAGCAACATCATCGTCGACACCTTGACCGACAACGTCAACCGCGCCCTCGTCACCGTCCGCACCATCGTCACCCGCAAGGGCGGCAAGATGGCCTCGGTCGCCTACAACTTCGAGCACCTTGGAATCCTCAACTTCAAGGGCGTCAAGGAAAGCGACGTCGAGGAAGCGCTGGTGCTCGGCGACGTCGACGTCAAGTCCGTCACCATCGACGATAACGGCGAGATAGAGGCCCGCGTCGCCCCCGCCGACCTTGAGAAGAGCAAGGAGCTGCTCAAGGATCTGGGCGTCACCGACTACGACCGCGCCGAGACCACGATGTACCCCAACGAGTGGATCGAGGTCAACGACGAGGACAAGGCCAAGCTGCAAGCCATGATGAGCGAGCTAGACGAGGCCGAGGACGTTCAGAACGTCTACACCAACGTCGACAACATCTAAGCCACATAGAGGCCGCTTCGGCGGCCTTTTTGTTGCCGATTCATCTACTTTTTTGCCGAATATATTGCAAAAAAGCTCTATATTGCGGCTTTTTCTTTTCCAAAAACGTTTTTGAGGTGCAAATTTGGGATGCTATGCTAATATTGCTGTCCGCCGCAAGGCGAAAAAAGGAAAAACAACAATGAACAAGAACAGACATTCCAGCAAATTGCTGCTCATATTGCCGTTATCCGCCCTCGGACTAATCGCCTGCGGCGGGAATGGTGTATCCAGCAGCCAGCCATCGACCGGTTCTAACAGCCAGGAGTCGAGCAGCCTGCCAGATGGCGGATCCTCCTCTACCAACCCGGCGGTCCAATACCCCTCTATACAGGAAGTCATGAGGGGGCTTTCCGATAAGAAGAACTACACCTTCACCATGGAAGATGGGATCTTCGACATGACCACCGACATGTACTTCACCGAGAAGGCCTACTACGTCGACTACAAAGACGCCACCTTGGAATCGGCCGTTCCCTTTGGCTATGCCGAGGATGCCGACGGGTCGGTGTTCCAATTCACGCTTAACGGCGACCAGGTGACGCCGGGGGAGTACCTCCGGTCGAACTCCGGCGATGTGATCAAAGACCTGTGGGCCAATGCCATAATCAGCTTTGCTGACTTCAACATCGGCGCCCTGCCCTCCACCCCGACCGAGGACAACGTCTACCCGATCACCGACGATGCCAACAAGACGCTATTCGCCTTGCTTGCCGGCTATGGCGACGCCTTCGTCTTGCCTTACGTGACCGTGACCGCCGAGGTCATATCCGAAGATGCGTTCAAGGTCATAATCCACTTCGCCCCCGACAACGAGCAATACACCGGCGACTGCGTCTGCACCGTAGCCGACATCGGCACGACCAAGATCCCCGGGATCGATGAGTACCTAGCTGAGGGCGGCAAGGGAACTCAGGACACCGATCAGACCTTGCTTGACGTCCTGCAGAAACTCAAGTCGGATGGCAACTACACGATCGAGTCGACCTCGCCCTCCACCCATTACGTCGACACCGTGACCGCCGACTATTACTACTCCGACAACAAGAGCAACCCCGCTTCCAGCAAGGGCTACATCAACCTCGGCGAGCACGCCTACAACTTCACCATGCCCGATGGGAAGGTGCAGGTAGGCAGCGAGATTACCTACACCTCGTCGACCTCGAAGTCCTTCTGGGACAACGTGAGCTCCATCCACAACCTCTCCACGCTCAACCTGAGCGACTTCGCCGTCGAGGAGACTGCGGATGGCCTCAAGCTCACCAACAACGTCTCGGTGCTCAACAGCTTCTACAACCTGGTGCATTCGACCTCGTTCTTCCCCAGCGTTAACGTCAGCACCGACTACCTGCTCTTCACCAGCGTCTCCGAGACCGCGCTTTCCTTCACCCTCCACATCGAGGCCGAGGCCGACTTCGCAGTCACCATCACCAATATCGGCACGACCAGAAACGAGACCATCGAATCGTTTATCGAGGAGAACAAGAACTTCGACAAGAACGACATCAGCGGATTGACCGACGCGGTCAATAGCCTCGCCTCCGGGAACTACACCATCGCCCTCGACAACAAATTCTCGGCCTTCGCAAACGACCTCGCCTCGGTCGGCAGCCTGAACATCGCCGTGTCCTCAGACGATTACTTCATCACCAACCTCACCGACGACAAGGACTCCTACGGCTATAAGATGATCGACGGGACCTTGTCGAAATACGCCTACGAGGAAGGGCAGCAGATAGTCGTTGACACCTTCGAGGGGACCATGGAGGACAACGACGTCTTCCTGACTCTGAAGGACATCGACTTCGCCGGATTGGACATAACCCACAACATCGGTGGGACCTACACGCTGAAGGGGACCGACGGCCTGACCGCCATCGCCAACCTGCTGACCTTGCCCACCGGGACGTTCACTACCTACCTTAGCAGCCTGACCCTCTCCGTCGACGGAGAGGCGATAGCCATCTCCGGCACGACTTCCTTTTACGGAAGCTTCACCGCCACCATCCAAGCGGCCTGAAATCCTCTTTTTCTCCCCTTGCAATACTACGCGCATACGCGGATAATACTACCCGGCACTACTTTGAACGAGTAAACCCCGGTAAAGTTGAATGTTCGAAAGTCGCTAACTACGACAGAAGGAGAGAAAAATGCAGCGTCAAACCACAATGGCGAAAGTCGAAGGCATCAAGCGCAACTGGTACCTCGTCGACGCCACGGACATCCCGCTTGGCCGCCTCGCCTCGAAGATCGCGGTCATCCTAATGGGGAAAGACAAGCCCACCTACACCCCGCACGTCGATTGCGGCGATAACATCGTCGTCATCAACGCCAGCAAGGTCAAGCTAACCGGCAACGACCCGGAGCACAAGAAGAACTACTACAACGTCTCCGGCTACAACGGCGGACTTCGCACCCGCAGCGCCGGCGTCATGAAGGAAGAGTTCCCGGTCGAGCTCATCGAGCGCTCGGTCTGGGGCATGCTCCCGAAGGGCCCGCTTGGCCGCAAGATGATCAAGAAGCTCCACGTCTACGCCGACGAGAAGCATGAGCAGGCCGCTCAGAAGCCGGTCGCGCTCGATCTTAGCAAGTAAGGAGAACGACCATGGCAGAAGAAACCAAATACTATGGGACCGGCCGCCGCAAGTCCAGCGTCGCCCGCGTCTACGTCTATGCCGGAAAAGGCAAGATCACGGTCAACGGCCGCGATGTCAACGAGTACATGCCCTTCCCGACCCTAGTCCTGAACCTCAAGCAGCCGCTAGCCCTCGTCAATGGCGAAGCCCGCTATGACGTCGAAGCCACCGTCTGCGGTGGTGGATTCACCGGCCAGGCCGAGGCCATCCGCCTTGGCATCGCCCGCGCGCTTCTTGAAGCCGGCGAGGAGAGGAAGACCCTCAAGGTCGCCGGAATGCTCACCCGCAACGCGAGGAGCAAGGAACGCAAGAAGTACGGCCTCAAAGGCGCCCGTCGCGCCCCGCAGTTCTCCAAGCGTTAAACTTCCGAGGACGAAGCCATCCCCAAGCGGATGGCTTTTTTCGTGCAATCTTTTGTAATAAAATCTCGCCTGGGAGCGTTTGGTAAGCGAGGATGGACGAAGCAAGGAAGCTGCTCGACTCTTACATGGAAGAGTTCGCATCTGGGAATCCATCCCATTTCGACGAATTCTACCGCCTCACCCACAAGAAGATGTTCTACATCGCCTTGGGGATCGTTGAGAACAAGGAGGACGCCGAGGACGTGATCCAGGAAAGTTACGCCAAAATGATAGGGGGGCTATCCTCCTACTCGGTTGGGAGCAATCCCTTCGCGTTTTTGGCATCGATCGTCCGCAACGAGTCCTATTCATTGCTCAGGAAGCGGAAGGAAGTCCTAAGCTACGAGGACGGAATCCACTCCTCCTCGGCGAGCCATGATTCCTATTCCGACGCCGACGGGCTGCTTCGAATGCTTAGCCACCTTAATCAGGACGAGAGGGACATCGTCATCATGCACGTGGTCGACGAGATGAAATTCGCCGAGATCGCCAAGGCGATGGGCAAGGGGCTTTCGGCCACCTTGGTCGCCTATCACCGAGCCATGAAGAAATTAAGGAAGGAGGCCGGGCAATGAAGAACAAAGACATCAAGCGGATGCTCGTTGAGCAAGCCGAGAAGATAAAGATCGAAGACAACCTGATGAAGACCAAAGCCGGGCTTCCCGATTTTGAGCCCGTCAAGCGGGGCAAGGCCACTCGTCCCTGGGGCTATGCCTTGGCCGGAGCCGCCGCCTGCCTGGTGATCGGGCTGGGAGTGGGGCTGCCGCTTGGCCTGCATGGCAGTGGCGCCCCGGTTCAAACCGGTTCAGGCGACGCTGGATTGCAGTTAAACGGCAAAGAGCTCTCCTCATTCGGCTATCAGGCGTTATCCTCGTTCGCCCTGCTTCAGGATGAGCAGGTCAAAGGGATGCTATTGGCCAGGAAGCCGACCCAGGAGGATTTCGAGAAAGCCGCGAACGAAGTGGTGGAGTACATGGGCATGGTCGAGTCCTTCTCCAACAAAGGTCTTTTCACCTTCGTCGAGGATAGCGTTGGCTTCGAGATATTCCTGAATGGCGACGGGCTATTCGACCTCACCTTGGATGAGGAGGTAAACGGCGACACCACCATCTACACCGGGACCATCGAGGACATCGCAAGCGGCAAATCGTATCCTCTTAGGGGAAAGAAGGAGAGTGAGCCCGGCGAGGAGGAGATCGAGGTAACTATCTACCAGTCGGAAACCACCTACATCGTGTCCACCCAGCAGATCGAGACCGAGGTCGATGAGCTCGAGACCAGCTATTCCTATGCCTTCTATTCCGGAGGTCGCTGCATAAAGAACGTCGAGTACGAGACCGAGGTCGAAGGGGCCGAGACCGAGACCGAGCTCACTGTCGTCGACGAGCAGGGCAACGAGACGTCGGTGTCATTCGAGTATCTAGGCGATATGTCGAAAGGCTACCAATGCGAGTTCGAATCCGACCTCTATGGCGAATTCGAGATGGACGTCAAGCCGGTCGAAGGCGGGCATTACCAATTCAGCTTCGAAGGCGGATACACCATCCTGATTTAGCCGCCCAAGGGCATTCCCCTCCAACCGCTTTTTCCCTAGCGCCGGCCATGTTATAGTTTTACTGCCAGCATTATGAGGTTTTTCACGAAATTCGCCGCAATCGCCGTCCTTCCGATCGCTCTTGCTTTCGGCGTTGTCGCCAATCCAGCCGAGGTTTCGGCCGCTTCTTATTACGATCCCTCATCCGGGGCTTCCAATTACGAAGACCCCGACCTTTACTATCAAGGAATAGACCCGTCGCTTACCGGAGGGGAACTGGTCGACGCCTTATCCACGCTGACCAGCGCCGGCTTCGTGTCGCATTCGTATTCCTCGCTGCCGAGCATATACCAATACTCCGATGCTTCGGGATCGGGCATGCAGATGGCCTATACCGGCACCGTCAGGAGCTTCAGCGCCGGCAGCATGCCGTCTAGCACCAACAAGGAGCACGTCTGGCCCGCCTCCTGGTACGGAACAGGGGATCGGGAAGAAGGGGCGGGATCCCCCGGGGCCGACGCCCACAACGTCTGGCCGGCCGCCTCCGATTTGAACAGCAAGCGGGGATCGTGCGCCTTCGATGAGCTTGACTTCTCCTCGTCTTGGAAGTGCCTGGAATTCGGCACATACGACTATGGGACGGTCAACGATGACGACTCATTCGTTTGGTCTACCGCATTCAACAACAGCAATGGGCAGAACGACGACGCGATGTACCCGTCTAAAGGAAACCGCGGGGCCATAGCCAGGATCTTGATGTACGTGGCCACGCGCTACCACAACGACTCCCGCTACCCCGTCGCGCTCCATGACCAAGCCATCACCCTGAAGGAAGGAAGGATCGGAAAGCTGTCGGTGCTGCTGAAGTGGCATTACCTCGAGCCGCCAAGCGAATTCGAGATAAGGCGCAACAACGAGATCGCCTCCCGATGGCACCACAACCGGAACCCATTCGTGGACCATCCGGAATACGCCACCTTGATATACAAATACCTGCCCGAGCCAGGCCAATCCTCGCCCACCCAAGCGGTCCTCGACGTCATCGAGGCATATGGCAACATCGAGTACGATGAGCCTTCTTCGATCGAGATCGGTCAGCCCTCTTTGGCCATGACGGTGGGGCAGCAATCCCAGATACAGGCCAGCGTTTTGCCCAGCTCGGCCAAGCAGTCGGTCGGGTTTGAGTCATCCGACCCATCGGTCGCCGAGGTTGACGATAAGGGGATGGTCACGGCGGTATCCGAAGGCGAGGCCAGCATTTCGGTCTATGCCGTGGATAACCCGGATATAAGGGGGTCGGTGTCGGTCAAGGTGAGCCGCCTCCTCTCCATCGCCCTCTCCGGAACGCCCGCGAAGCGAACCTACTATGAGCGCGACAGCTTCGACCCGACCGGGCTGACGGTCACCGCCTTTTTCTCCGACGGCAGCAGCGCCGTCATCCCCAACGAAAGCTGCCGTTGGACCGACCCCAGCACCGGCGCCGAGGCGCTTCAGGCGGGAACGACCTCGGTAGAATGCGCATACCAAGGCGTGAGCTGCTTTTGCTCCGGCATCTTGGTTCTACCCCGGGATAGCGCCTGCTACGAATTGGTCGAAGGGCCGTTATCGGATTATTCTGGGCGCTACCTTCTCGTCAGCGAAGATTACTCCAAGGCCCTGGATGGGTCGGTGGCGCTTGATAAGAAGAACTCCGATAAGCAAATATCGGTGAGCATAGTTGATGGCGTCATCGAGGGTGATTATTCCGCCAGCGAATTCACCTTGTCTAAGCAAGGGAGCGAGTACGCCCTCATCTCCTCTTATGGGCAGCGGTTCGGCTCGACGTCGTCTGGCGATTTCGAAAGCGGGGACTTCCTTAACGCGGTTAGCGTGTCCAATGGCGTGGCCTCGATTGTCTGCAACGACTTCACTTTGCGGTACAACGTCATGCTGTTCCGTTATTACAGTTCTTCGTCGCAAGGCGATCCGATTAGCCTGTACCGCCTGCAAGAGGGCGGGCTTGGATCTGGCGAGGACATGGCCGTTTCCTACGCCAACGCCTTCAATCGGTCCGGGCTTTGCGGGGAGGATGACCTTACCAAGGCCGATTCCTCCATCTGGCTCGGCTTAAGGGATATGTTCTTTTCCCTGCCCGAGGAAGCGAAAGCCATCTTGTCGGACGGTTTGGCCGATCCCTCATCCACCGACCCGATTCCGTCCTGCCTGGCCAAATACGATCGCGTCATCTACCTCCATGGGGCGGACTGGGAAGGCTACCCCGACTTCATGGGGCGCAACCCGGATGGGATATATGCCGTCAAACGGGGGATTGACGTTGATGGGCGTTCCGAGCTGATTCCACTGCTGATCGCCTTGACCCCGTCGGCGTTATTGCTGGTCTGGGCCCTGGCCAGGCGAAAGCCGACCGCCTGATCGCGCTTCTTTGATTTGCAATGCGCCCGCGTTGGCATAGCAAAATAGTTTCTAACGCCCGGGCGCGGGAAAATTTTTCGAAAAATATGTAATAAAACCTTTCCCCTTGGCGTTTGGTTGGCGTAAGCACGAAAGGAGAACCGAAAACATGAACAAAAAACCATTGCTGCTTATGCTTCCGATAGCCCTATTGGCTTCCTGCACCGCCCCGACCGACGGCCCGTTCCCCTCCACCGGGGATTCCACCTCGCCCTCTTCCTCCTCGATATTGATGACCCAGGCCGTCATGGGCATGGATATGCTCAGCTCCATCGCCCCCGCGACCAACGCCAAGGCCCGCGCCATGACCCCCTCCGAGGAGCAGGCCCTCGCCAACGAGTTGCTCGGATACGTCGCCGAGTTCGACAACATAATCGGCTACTCGCCATCCGAGATCAAAGAGGAGGTCTCGGACAACCCGGATTACCAATACCTCTACACCCTGACCCTAGAAGGGGACGTCTACTCCCTATACTTCAACAAGACCGACGAGAGGTATGAGGTCGATTACGACGACCACGAGCAGGAAGAGGAGACCACCTACCGGTTCGACGGGCTCGCCATCAAAGACGGCGTCACCTTCGACTTCACCGGCTTCTATACCCAGGAGAAGGAGGGCCGCGAGGTCGAGACCGAGCTCGAGTTCAATTTCCTGTTGGACAGGAACAACTACGTCAGCTTCACCCAGGAGATGGAGGACGGCGAGAACGAATACGAGATAACCCTAGTCGAGAACGGCCGCCGGGTCATGGAGAAGGAATTCGAGATCGAGCTAAGCCGCAACGGCACCATCGAGATCGGCTTCGAGATAACCGAGAACGGAACCAACAAGGAGGTCGAGCTGACCAAGACGAATCGCAACGGGGAGACCGTCTTCCTCATCGAGTATGAGCAGAAGGGCGAGGAATTCGCTATAGTGAAGGTCGAGGAAAGGGAGACCGGGACCGTCCTGGTCCTGACCTTCGCCGGATCAACCAACACCTACGAAATGGCAATCTAACTTCCCTTTGCCTGGCCCGGGGCTAACCCCGGGCTTTTGGTTTACTTGGCGATTGACAAAGCCGGCTCTTGCCGGATTTTATTAATAAAGGTTTTGGAAAATGACCGACTTCAACCTGATAAACGAGTACATGATAAATAACGAATACCTAACCCCTAAGGAAATCATGTACGGGGAAAAAGCCGGATTTAAGATTGAGCCTTATGAATATGGCAAGTTCCTGGAATGGAAAGCCAAACTGGTTGATAAATCAAAGGGGGATTTCAGGTTCGTGGTGACCGATTTGGCTAGCTTTGATGGCGATCCGATCTATTTCGTGCTTTGCAACGAGATCGCTTCGCTGCTTGATGCGATCACGAGCATTGCGATTCATGACTATTTATCCACCGGCGGCATTTCAACCGTAAGAAACGGAAGGAGCGTGCTGATATCGAGGATATATTCGGAAATAGAAGGCACGTTATCGATAGAGTCCGTTCCAACGACTAGGCAAAGGGTTG
>DVMV01000018.1 GCA_018714785.1 Candidatus Alloenteromonas pullicola | reverse complement strand
TCAAGAAATGAGAACGAATGCGAGGCCGGAGATCTCCAACCCAATTGAATCACTCGCGGAATATAAAACGATTTACCTGTGTTACCCGAATTGGTGCGGAACCTTTCCCAGGATAGTGGCAACTTTTATAGAAAGCCACGACCTTTCAGGAAAGACCATTTATCCTATGTGCACCAACGAAGGATCTGGCATGGGCCGCAGCGTAGATGAGCTTAGGAGCCTTTCCCCGAAATCGATTATAAAGCCGGGGCTTTCGATTCGCGGAACCCTTGCCCGCAACAGCGACGATGCCATTGAAGAATGGCTTAAGAAATAAATGTTCTAGCAAATTAAACATTGGACTTGGATACGAGTTCAATGTTGATAGTGGCTTCGCCTGCTCTAGAATAGGTTTGGAGGCATTGAAATGAGAAAAAATCTAGGAGCGAAAAACTATCTATATCCACAAACCGTCCTGATCCTTGGGACCTATGATGAAAACGGCATTCCCGACGCGATGAATGCCGCGTGGGGAATGGTTGCCGACAACGACAAACTCATGGTTTCGCTTTCGGTTGATCATAAGACCGTCCTCAATTTCAAGAAAACCGGGGCGTTGACAGTTTCGCCGGCTACTAGGAAATCCGTTGTTCAAGCGGACTATGTCGGCGTTGTTTCGGGCAATAATGTTCCAGATAAGGTTGAGAAAGCCGGATTGCATTATCGCAAGAGCGAATTCGTTAATGCACCAGTGTTCGACGAATTCCCGCTTTGCTTCGAATGCCTGGTTGATTCGTTTAACGATGAAACCGGGATATTAACCGCCAAAATCGTTAATTGCTCTGTCGATGATTCGGTTATGACAGAGGGGAAAATCGACCCCGACAAGCTTGAGGCCATTTCCTACGATGGCTTCAATCATTCCTATTTGCTTGTAAAAGGCAAAGTCGAAGATGCATTCCACTGTGGATTGAAACTTAAGAAATAAATTTTGCTCGATATAAGCCTCTTCTAAGCGCGATTTGTTGCCGTATATTGATTCAAACCGCGAATGGCAGAGGCTTTTCCATATATTTATTATCTAGTTTGACTAGCGTATAACAGCACTTTGCCGAAGAGGCAAAAAGATCAGATTTGAATTAGGTACAGTCACATGATGAGCGAAAAGGAAAAAATGCTTCAAGGCAAAATCTACGATCCAAGCGACGATGAACTTGTTGCTTTGAGAAAGAAAGCCCATAAACTCTCCCGACTTTATAACCAGCTTGATGAGGACGACCCTGAAAGAGGCCGTTTGTTGAATTTGCTTATCCAAAATATGGGACAAGGGGTGTATCTGCAGGGACCAATACAGTTCGACTACGGGTGCAACACCTCAATGGGGGATGATGTATTTGCCAATTTCAATCTAACCGTTTTGGATGTTTGCCCAGTCAAGATTGGAAGCAACACCTATTTCGGCCCGAATGTCTCAATAATGACCCCGATACATCCTTTGCTTGGCGAAGAGAGAAAGATCTTCATAAACGCCAAAGGAAACCGGACTGATATGGAATATGCCAAGCCAATCGTAATCGGCAGCAATTGCTGGATAGCGGCCGGGGTGATTATATGCGGCGGCGTCACCATTGGAGACAATGTAGTTATCGGCGCTGGCGCGGTTGTCACACACGACATTCCTGATGGGGTATTGGCGGCTGGGGTTCCTTGCAAGGTAATTAGGAAACTTACCGAATCGGATTCTATATACAAGAATAAGAATATTTGGTGATAAATGTCCTTTCATATTCACGTGAAACAACGTGAAACTGATATAAATTCTAAAGATATGACCGTCACTTTCCTCAAAATCGTTCTCGTTGCATTTCCCGTGGCCATTTCGTACATGTTTCACCAACAAAATCTAATGATAAAGTAAAGGGCTGATGCACATGTGTATTGTTTCCCTTTCTATAGGCTTTAGCCTAAAATAACTTCGCCAAAGGAAGGATCTTATGCACAACGTAACCAAAATCTCTGAAGGCTTCTACTACATCGGCGGCTCGGATCGCCGGCTCGAACTATTTGAGAATGTTTATCCGATTCCCAATGGGGCAAGCTACAACTCGTTCCTCTATCTCGACGAGAAGACATGCGTCCTCGACACGGTCGATTCTTCGGTCTCCGAACTGTTCTTTGAGAATGTCGAGTTCCTGCTAAACGGCAGGCCTCTTGACTACCTCATCGTGGACCACATGGAACCCGATCACGCGGCCAACATCGGAAACCTTTGCCTAAGGCATCCGGAGACCACCGTCGTGGTCAATGCTATGAGCAAGAAGTTCTTGATGAATTTCTTCCCGAACCTGAAGAACAACCTCCTTGTTGTCAAGGAAGGGGATAAGCTCAGCATCGGCAAGCACACCTTCACCTTTGTGATGGCGCCGATGGTGCACTGGCCGGAGGTCATGTTCACTTACGAAATAACCGAGAAGGTCCTCTTCTCAGCCGATGCATTCGGCACCTTCGGAGCGCTATCCGGACATATTTTTGCCGATTCCAGCAATTTCGATAGGCTCTATTTAGACGAAGCCCGTCGCTATTACACCAACATCGTCGGAAAATACGGCGATCAGGTGCTTGCGGTCTTGAAAAAGGCAGCCAATATCGAAATAAAGACCATCTGCCCGCTTCATGGGCCTATTTACCGCGGCAACCTCAACTATATTATCAATCCGTATTTGGCTTGGGCTTCTTATACGCCCGAAGACAAGAACGCGGTCATGGTCGCTTATTCTTCGGTTTATGGCGGCACCGCCAATTGCGCCGAGATAATCGCCACCAAACTTGCTGAGAAGGGCGTCAAAAACATCGTTGTCTATGATGTCTCCAAGACCGACGCATCTTATCTTATCGCCGAGTCCTTCCGCGTTGGGACCATCGTGCTGGCCGCAACCACCTACAATGCCGGCGTGTTCGTCAAGATGGAGGATTTCCTCCACGATCTTGCCAACCACAAGATTCGCAACCGCACCTTCGCCTTCGTCGAGAACGGCTCTTGGGCCCCCGCCTCTAGGGCTGGCATGAAAAAGATCCTCGAGGGGCTGCAGGACTGCAACTACATCGATGACACCCTTACTATCAGCTCCACATTGAAGGAAGAGCAGCTTGGCGATATCGATAGGCTCGTTGAAGCCATCCTCGAGTCCATGGGGCAGGGCAAGAAGGCCGAAGCCGCCTCCCCGCTCATCGACAACACAGCGATGTTCAAACTCACCTATGGCCTATTCGCTTTGTTCTCCAAGGACAAGAACGGCCGCGATGACGCTTCAATCAACAATTCCTTCTTCCAGGTGTCGGATTCCCCGAACCTTGTGATGCTATCCGTCAACAAGGCCAATTACTCGGCCCAGGCCATCAAGGAGACCGGAATATTCACCGTCTCTTGCCTAACCGAGGACACAGACTACGAGCTGATAAAGCGGTTTGGGTTCCAAAGCGGCCGCGACGTCGACAAGATGGCCGGCATAGAGAACATCCTCACCCGGACCAGCAACGGCCTTTACTCGCTGACCGAGATGTCCAACTCCTTCATCTCCTGCAAGGTGAAGGACACCATCGACTGCGGGAACCACGTTCTATTCATCGCCGAGATAACCGAGGCGAAGAACATCTCGACCGCCGCTTCGCTTACCTACGCCTACTACTTCGCCCACATCAAGCCGAAGCCGCTCCCTTCCGCCAATAACGGCGGCAAGAAGAAGATAGGCTGGAGGTGCCGCATCTGCGGATATACCTATGTCGGCGACACCTTGCCAGCGGACTTCATCTGCCCGCTTTGCAAGCACCCCGCCAGCGACTTCGAGAAGGTTGAGATATAAATCAAGGAGCCCGGTTGATCCGGGCTTTCTTTTGACAGTGGGGCCTACTTGGGCAAGATTGTGGTTTTACTTTGGATTATCCACAATGGATAATAAGCAAATCGGAGGATGAGAATGGACGAGATCGACCCCAACAAAGTCGTCGAAGTCGAGGTGAAATCCGAAAAGGTGAATCCCACCCCGAAAAAGCAAGCCTCCCCAAAGAAGGGGATAGACGACCACACCAAGCCAATTCTTTTCTATGGGCGCATAGCCTATATTTGCCTGCGGTACGGGCCAACCGGCCTTATATTATCGCTATTGGCGTCGCTGATATTCTCAATCCTGGCGTCGGGCGCAAATTGGGAGGGGCTGTTTTTGATAGTCGCGATCATCTCCTACGCCTTGGCCGCCGTCTTCTTGATTTTGACGATAGTGGGGCTTGTCTGCCACGCCATAAGGAACCATTACATGAAAAGCGACCCCAATTACACCAGAGGCGACAAATGAAGGCCATTGAGTGCAAGGACCTGCGCAAGGTCTATAACCTTGGCAAAGAAAACGAGGTAGTGGCTTTAGACGGGATAAACTTTGAAGCCGACGAAGGGGAATTTATTGTCATTCTAGGAGCTTCGGGAGCCGGCAAGAGCACCCTCCTAAATGTGCTCGGCGGCATGGATAGGGCAAGCAGCGGCAGCTATTTGGTCTATGGCAAAGACGCCACGAAGTACAACGACAAACAGCTGCAGCTTTTCCGCCGGGATGACATCGGATTCGTCTTCCAATTTTACAACCTGATGCCGGACCTAACCGCCTACGAGAACGTGCTGCTTGCCGCCTCGGTCGCCAAAGAGCCCTTCGATTCGCTGGATGTCCTGACTAAGGTCGGGCTCGCCAAAAGGGCCAAGAACTTCCCCAGCGAGCTTTCCGGTGGCGAGCAACAGCGGGTCGCCATCGCCAGGGCGGTAGTCAAGAACCCGAGGCTGTTGCTCTGCGATGAGCCGACCGGGGCGCTTGATTCCAAAACCGGCGCTTCGATACTCCAGCTTCTTCAAAACGTTTGCCGCGATTTCCACAAGACGCTGATCGTCGTTACCCACAACGCCAAGATAGCCGATGTCGCCGAAAGGGTCATCCGGATAGCCGATGGCAGGATCGTTAGCGACGAAAAGAACGCAAAACCCACTCCGATAGAGGAGATTTCCTGGTGAAAGGCAAAGCAGAATACATAAAGTATTTCCTGTCCAACGCCCCTTGGGTCGTTTATCAGCGCCTAACCAAGAAAAGAAAAACATACAAGAGCTTCTGCGGCCATAAGCTGAGCATGGAAGCTACCAACTCCGCCTTGAAGATGGCCATCATCTCCGGCGGCCCATTCGCTGCCATAAGGTTTGGGGCGGTAGAGCTTTCTTGCCTGAACAACCACGAGAAGATAGAGCTCGGCCTTGCCTCGACCTACAAGCAGTCGGTCAGGTATTCGATGAAGAACAACGCCGGCTTTTACCCGACCGACGACAAGCACCTTAAGGAATACGGCGACATCCTGCTTTCAGCCCTTCGCCGAATAGATTTCCTGGGGACTTCCGGAGCCCACATGGAGAACTATTTCTTCTCCAAATACTGCCCTCAGGCCGAACCGCTGATATACGAAGGGTTCGAGCCGCTGCGGGGAGACTGGGTGAGCGCGCTTTACGGCAAGAGGGTCTTGGTCGTCAGCCCCTTTTCCTCGGAGATCGAATTTCAGTACAGCCGGAAGGACAAATTGTTTGCCGGCCATCCTGAGGTTTGCCCCGACTTCGAACTCATAACCTTGACCGCCCCTTTGACCTGCGCCGATGCCAAGCCGGCCGTCCCATCGTTCTTTCGCTCATTGGAGCTGTTGGAGGAAGCGATGGAGCGCATCGACTTCGACGTGATGCTCTGCGGCGCCGGGGCCTATGGGCAGTTCCTGTGCCTAAAAGCCAAGTCGCTCGGGAAGCAAGCCATCCAAACCGGTGGGGCAACCCAGACCCTTTTCGGGATATTGGGAAAGAGATGGGAAAACAGGGAACACGTCAAGAAATGGGTGAACGAATACTGGATAAGGCCTTATACTAAGCCGGAAGGATTTAGAAAAATCGAGGGAGGCGCGTACTGGTGATGGACACTAAATTGCTGCGCGACGGCCCGTCTTCGAAGCAGGAGACGGTGCTTTCGTTTTTGGGCATCGAGGTCGTTGCCCTGATCTGCTTCGGCTTCGCCGGGGCGACCGGTTTGACTTTGCTTAGGGCGGTGGGGGTGTGCATAGCGCTATTCCTCTATCCTCTAGCGAAGAACCGCCTGGCGATTGGATCGATCACCAAGAAGGACCTCTATTTCATGATCCCGGCGCTGCTGCTGCCTTTCTTCTTGGGGTTCTCCGCTTTCCAGTTCGCGATCAACTCCGGATCGGTGTTAAGCCCGCTGCTCGATGGCCTATTGGTCAGCCTTGGCCTAATCGGGATGGCCGCGCTTGGGCTGTTCTTGAACACGCTCAACGCCAAAACGCGGAAATATGCCTTATACGGCGTCCTCGGCGGATTGGCTCTGGTGGTATTGATCACCATGCTCTACTGGCTTTACTGCTATGGCCCGTTCTATGCGGTGATCCATTCCGGCGAGGTCTATTACTATGATGGCGTCGTCTTCCCGATAGCGACCGAGGGTAAGTACCTCGACGGGTTCGCCTTCGTCGACGTTGATATGTACTTCGCCAAAACCATCAGCTTCGCCTTATCCTGCTCCGGCGCGGGGCTTTTCGCCTTGCTTTTCAAGAAGATGGACAATCGGGACATCATCGTCATCTCCGTATGCTCAGGCATCGGGCTGCTCGATATCGTGCTGACCCCATTCATCAGGGGGATAATCCTCTTGGTTCTCATCTACCTTATCGCCTTCGCCGTTGCGATGTTCATGAAGCTGAGGCGGAAAGACGAAACCGCGGCTAAGGCCGTTGATCTGGCCGCGAAGATCATATTCTTCGTCCTAATCGGGATAGTTGCCATCGGCTGCCTATTGCTGTTCATCGATGCCTATTTGATCGGCAACGGCGAGGGAATTCTATGCAAAATCCCGCTTATCGGCGCGTATTTCGAGCCTGGCGGAACCATGTACACCCTAGAGACCGCCATATCGCAATTGATGTTTAATAGCGATGCCGCCGGCAGGCGCAGCTTCGATCTTGTCTCGCTCCTTTTCGGGGCCAAGGACCCAATCGCCTATGACCTAAGGATGTTCGAGTTCCAGGTGCTCTACCAAAACGGCCTGCTGGCGTTCCTGCTGCTGCTATATGCGGCATTCTTCGGGATGCTTAAGGGATATAGGCTCCTATCCTCGGACGAGGGAAAGGAAGCCATCCCCTATGCCTATTGCTTCATCGCCTTGGGCGTATTCGTCTATCTGTCATTCTGCGATTCGGAGATGCCGCTTCGCCACCCAAGCGATCTAAACGGCATATTCTCGAGCCATTCCTCGAGCCTGCTGCAGTGGAGCCGCGGCGTGCCCTGCATGCTGCTCGCCTATTGCCTAGGCGCGATCTACCGTCCAGAAAGCTATAAGCAGATGGCGGAGGAGAAGCCGGTCGCCAAGAATTACGAGTACGAGGAGGTCAACGTCAATGAATAAGAAGGGACTATTGCTTTTCCCGGCTGCGTTGCTGCTCGCCTCCTGCGCCGACACCAACGAGCTTTTCAAAGGCGATGCTTATGTCGACTCGATATTCATCAACAACCGCTACAACGTCTATCCCGAGGGCATGAAGGATGCTAGGGAAAATAGCGAAGAAGTCACCCTCACCCATGGGGAGGGCGGATACTTCAACGGCTCCGGCGTCTACGATGATCCAGCCGATTGTCAGGGGATAGCCGATGGCAAATCAATGTACCCCGAGTTCTTCAAGAACTCCAAAGGCGGCGATCTGACCTGGTCGCCTGACATCATCAATCCCGGCGTCGGGGTTTGGAGCGACCAGAAGGCGCTTTACGACGTCGCCTACGGGCAGACGAAGAAGCTGTCGCTATATAACGACGGCTTCCGCTCTGGCTACCTTTCTAAGCTATACAACGGCCAAGTCAGGTGCAACGCGTGGGGCAACTACTCGCTGGTGAACCTCGACCAGTCCGGATATGGGACCATCTTCCCGGCGGAGCTCAATGAGGCCGAGTATTTTGCTTTCGCCGCCCGCGGGGGCTCCGACACCGAGGACTCGAACGTGGGGCGGGTCACCGACTTCGACATCAACGTCACCTTCTACAAATACGGCGACGACATGAGCACTTTGATTGGGAAGACGGTGAAGCTCGACGGCGTGAAGCTGCAGACCAACTTCTCCGCCGAGTTCACCTCATTGGTCGGGTTCACCTTCAAGTCGATAGGCTATGATCCCCGGGGGACCATCGGCATGTCCATCGACTTCACCTGCGAGGACTATTACCAAGGCGAAAGGATCTCGTCCAACTACGACGATGGGGCTAAATACCACGTCGGGTTGATGCTACTTGAGGTATTTTTCCCGGATTCCAGCTGGAACTAGATGCGGCTTGGCATTTGTTATGTCGAGCCATTTGCCCATCTCGAAATCGGCTTGGTCGTCGTCTAGGATGAGCGTCCCCTTCGCGGGGGTGAATGTCATCTCGGAGAAATAGATCCGGCCTTCGATGCAATACATATCGAACCTGACGAAGGGGAAGGGAGCGCAGCAGGCTTCGGCGAAGCGCACCATCTCATCCCAGTTGTCGGGTTTTTTCGGAGCGACGTCGGGCTTCTTCCAGCCATTGAACTGGCTGCCGTCGAAGGGCGTGAAGTCGGCGTAGAGCTCGCTGTAGCGGATGTCCTCGCCCCTGCCTATTACGGCATAGAGGTTATGGGCTTTCCCGTTATAGACGTGTAGCTTGTATTCGATTGGCGATGGCTCGCCCGGCTCCTCAAGCAGCCGCTCAACAATGATGCGCGGCTTTATCTTGCTGTAGTGGGGCTCGACGGTCTTCTTTCCATAGTCGGTTTTGAGCCATTTTGCGAATTTCCTCCTCGCCTCTTCGATGTCGAGCTTCGATTTGTCCTTTGCGATGATGTTGAAGCCTGAGGCGTGTGTGGCCTTCAATGCGAAGGAGTCGGGGAGGGAGGCGAAATCGATGTCGTCAAAGCTGTCGTAAACCCCGCAAATCGGGATTAGGTATTTCGAAAAGCCGAGCGAATCGACATACCACCTGGCCCCATCGCGGGAGGCGCAGATCGAGACCAGGTCGTCTTTGGGGTAGACGTCGAGCCGGAGCTTCTGCAGCTTCTCGGTGTAGCGGGTTGGGTTGTCCAGATTGAGCTTATGGTGGGTTATGTAGCGGTACTGAAGCTTGACGTATTCCCGCTTGCTAAGCAGCTTCACCGGGTATTTCAGGCACAGCGCCAAAGCCCGCTTGAGCTTATTCTCCTTCAGATTCGGATTCGCCATGCATGTCCTTCCTCCTGAACAACGAGCAGACCAGCTTCTCCTTCGTCAACCTTAGCCCGATTAGGTATATCGCGGCATCGCCCGCCAAAAGGATGAGGCCCGAGCCTAGGTAGATTCCAGCCTGCGTCGAATCGCCCCAATCCATCTTAAGCAATAACGGCAGAATGAAGAAATTGAGCAGGAAGATCGCGATGCCGAAGGCGGTAATCTTCAGGTTGTTAAGGTTGAATATGGCTCCCTTGGCATACTTCCTAGACAGGAAATAGAGCAGGACCAGCACGCAGACGTCGGCGATCATCGTGGCGATGGCCACGCCTAAGCCCGCCCTATCCTTCATGACAACCAAGGCGAACAGCAGCGACAAGCCGATGTTCAAGGCCACGCCCATCGCCATGGCGTATAGATAGTACCTTTCCTTCCTCTCGGGTATGAGGATCTCGTTGTAGATGTTGTCGGAGAGCGAATAGGTCAGCATCATGAAGCAAAGGGCGAACAGTATCCAGTTGGCGTCTTGGTAGGAAGACGACATATCGCCTCCGGATATCAGGGCGGTTATCGGAAGTGAGAGCGAGGTCATGGTCGCGATGGCCGGGACGGCGATGAAGAAGGTGATGTTGAACGAATAGTCGAGCAGCCTCTTGTAGGGGGCTTTGTCCTCCAGCTCGTGGTAATAGGAAGCGCGGGGCAGGAAGACGGCGTATAGCGAGGTCGTCAAGGTGATTATGATGTCCACCCCTTTGACGCCGACCGCGTAGGCGCCGACGGCGGCTTTGCTCGGGTCGACGAAGCCGAGGATGAACTCGTCGGTCTGGTTGTAGACGGTCAAGGCGAAGGAAAGCAGGGCCATGGTCGATAATGGCTTTATCAACGGGCGGAAGCTGAACTTGGCCTTTTTCCTTAGGCTCACGTATCGATGGAGGAAGATGCAGTTGAATATCGAGGTGCCGATGGTCGGCAGTATGGCGATCGCCGAGTATAGGTAAAGGTATTGTTCGGGGTAGGCGGTCGGCTTGATGAACAGGAAGGTGCAGCAGGCCGAGAAGGCGATGAGGAACACCGACCTGACCGTGATGTAGAAGTGCTTCTCCAAGGCGATGTAGACCCATTCGAAGGAGAAGACGCCGACCAGGAAGTTTATGGAAAGCAGGAAGATTATCTCGGCCTCGGAGTATAGCGACGGCACTGAGAAAACGAAGACGCACAGCAGGGCGAAGGAAGCCAGGGTAGTGAACGACTGCAGCAGGAAGAACTTCTGCACGGTGGCGGAAAGCTGCTCGCGGTCGCCTTTGGCTTTGACGCATTCGCGTATCGCGAGGTTGGGTATCGATATCTTCGCCAGTATCAGGAAGTAATAGACGAAGGAATTGGCCCATGAGTAAAGCCCGAAAGCCTCATCGCCCAAAGCCCTGGTTATGAAGGGGAAGGTGATGAACGAAAGCAAGGTCATGGCCAGGGTCCGGACGAGGTTGATGGCCACGTTGGACCTGACCGTCAGCGACAGCTGCCTTCCTTTGGACTGCTTCTCTCCCATGAGAAAGAATTATATGGCTTGTCCGCCCCGAAAGCGATTTCTTCCGCAATAGGCAAAACCCGAATAGAATTATCCCAATGAGAATACTCATCGTCTGCATGCACTATCGGCCGGAGCCGTTCGTCATATCCGACATCGCCGAGTATTTGGCCGGCAAAGGCCATTACGTCCAGGTCGTGACCTCCAAGCCGCATTACGGCTATGACAGGATCCCGGAGGAATACATCCACGTCGACGACGAGGTCATAAACGGGGTGAGGGTCCATCGTTGCGACTTAGCCCCAAGGGGCGATTCGACCGCCTCGATCATCAAGAATTACCTGACTTTCTATAGAAACGCCAATTCGTATCTTAGGAGGATGAAGGAGGATTTCGACGTAGTCTACTCGATGTCGCTGTCGCCGATAATATCCGTCAGCGGGGCCAACCTCTACGCCAAAAAGCACCATGTGAGGCATGTGCTCCATTGCCTCGACCTGTGGCCGGAATCGGTGCTCATCACCGGGGCGATGAGCAAGGCGAACCCGCTTTATGGGTTGCTATACCTCTGGTCGAAGAGCATCTACTCCAAAGCCGATGAGATATTGGTTTCGTCCCCTTCGTTCATCTCCTATTTCCGAGACGTGCTGAAGATGGGCAAGGCCAACATCAAGCATCTGATGCAGCCGCCGCTTCTCTCCGCCCAGATCGGGGAGGACGTGCAATATTCCCGCCCGACCTTCGTCTACGCCGGCAACATCGGGAAGCTGCAGATGATAGACGTCGTGGCGAGGGCCTTCAAGCGGGTCTTGGAAAATGGCAAGGACGCGGGGCTCGTCCTCATCGGCAACGGTTCGGAGATCGGCCGGATAAGGCAATTGATCGCCGAATTGTCGCTTGATGGCAACGTCGAGCTGCTCGGCATGAAGCCCCGTGGCGTCACCAAGGCCTACTACCGCAACGCCACCGCGATAGTCGTCCCGCTAAAACGCGGCGGATACGTCGGCGACACCATACCCAGCAAACTCGTCTCCTGCCTCGACGAGGGGCGCCCGATCCTCGCCGTATTAGGCGGGGATGGGGAGAAGCTGCTCCGCGAGTCCGGCGGGGCGATATTCTCTTCTGGAGAGAGAGAAAGCGACATCGCCGAGGCGATGGAGAAGATGCTTTCCCTTAGCGAACAGGAAAGAGAAAGGCTCGGCGACAACAACCTGCGTTATTACCAGCAAAAATGCCGCCAAGACCAGATTTGCTCGCAGATTGAGCGGGAGCTCATCGAAGCAGCGAAAGGATAGCCTTTCCGACGTTTTCCGGGGAAATCCTGTCTATCAAACCACCTTTTGCGGGGTTTTTGTTTAGGTTTATCAGCTTGCCCGACGAATCCAGATGGTCTTTGTAGAACCGCCTCAAACCGGTTGGGTCGCCGCTTTCTGGGACGAGTAGGTTGCCGCATCGGTAAATCTCTTCGTCGAGCGGGGTGGAGCGGGTCGAGGCGAAGTAGGGCGCGAACTCAAGGTACTCGATGACCTTCGATGGGACGCAATAGGGGTCTAGGCGTTCGTCGAAGGGCCTGGGATTTATCGAAAGGGCGCTGCATTTGACGTAGGAGCAATGCTCCGATTGGGGTATGTTGCCCAGATAGATGATTCCCTCTTGCGCGTCGCGGTACCTCTCTAGCTGGGATTCCATCTTGCCATGCCCGGAGATCAGCAGGTCGTAATCGGGACGGAACTCTAGATAGGTGCTTAGCAGGGAATCGACTCCATACCGCTCGAACAGCGCCCCGCCGAAATATAGGTAGGGCCTTCTTTCTATATCCCTGGTCGTCACCTCATAGGCGATGCCGGGCACGACCACGCCCTTCTTTCCCTTAGGGTTGTATAGCCTCATCAGCTCATTGGTCAAAGCGTAGAATCCGCCGGCCTTCCTCGACAGCCTTATCGACAGCGACCGGTATTGCTTGGATAGGTCGGATAGATTGGCTGGGTCGTCGGTGGCGACCGCTACGGAATTGCTTAGGCAAGAGGCGGCGTAGCAGCAGAACAGGCTGAGAGTGTCGAAGACGACGCCGTCGTATTCCCTCAATAGCGAGCGGGTATGCCATGCCCGGACTAGGAAATTGCCGTTTTGTCTGATCCCGAGGAAGGAAAGCGATTCGTTTACCCGCCTGACTTCCCCAAACGGCAAAGACTGGGTGAGCATGGTGACGTCGGCATACCTAGAGAGGGAGGAGGCTAGGGCGAAGTGGAAATTCTGCCCTGCCGGGTTGTCTTTTTCCGTCAGCAGGTTCTTGGGCTTCGCATTGGAAAGATAGGCTATCCTCATGATTCCCTCTCCAATATCTCCAATATGGTTTTGGCTTCCAGCTCGAGCGTGTTCTGCCTGGCTATAGCAAGGCAATGCTCGGATAGGTTCCGCGAAAGGCAATACTCCAAGGCGCTTTTTAGCCGCTTATCGTCGCTGAAGTCGATTATGAACCCGGTTTTGCCCTCTTCGACCAGCTTTTTGGCGGCGTTGGACTCGGGGCTGGAGATAACCGGGGTCCCCGAGCATAGCGCCTCGTTCACCACGTGGCCGTATATGTCTTCCTTGGTTGGGAAAAGGAAGGCGTCGGCGCAGCAGAAGAGCCTCAATGCCTTCTCTTTCTTGAGGTATGGCAAAAGCCTGACGTTGCGCAGCGCCAACGAATCGATCTCCTCCTGGCACTCCTTCTTCCCTTCGCCGTCCCCCGCGATTAGCAGATTGTAGTCAGACGGCATCCTCGCCCATTGCCGGATCAACGGCAAATACCCCTTCCTGGCGATGAATTGCCCTGCCGAGACGAATAGATGACCTTCGCCCACGCCGAACTCGGTTTCCCTGATTCTGAGTTTCTCCTGCTCATCGAGCGGGTTCTCGAGCACTTCCGAGGCGAAGACGCTTGAGTATGGATATAGGCTTATCTTGTTGGGCTCGGCCCCATAGTGGACGAGGTAAAGCGAGGAATTGGCGTCGGGTGAAAGGTAATGCGAGGCCCCGGAGATGTACTTCCGCTTGAGCCACCTCTTGGCCGGGTTCTCGCTTTTCTTGACAATCCCCCCGTTGATGCAGAAGAAGTAGGGGATGCCCTTGCCGCGGAGATAGGAGATGGTCCGCATCTCGGTCATGGTGCTGTAGCCGTTGATTACTATGGCGTCGTAATCGCCCTTCCTTATCTCCTCGATGGGAGTGGTGGAATATGACTGGTACGATGGGAACTTTATCCCCTTGCACAGGACCGGCTTGAAGGAGAGGGCGGGTCGGGAGTAGAAAAGCTCGTTCCTGCCGGATTCGGACACCCGCTCGAAGCAGGCGGTCAGCTCGGCTTTCCCGCCTAGCAGGTTGAACAGGTCGACCTTGTAGGGGGCGGGGTGGTTGAACAGCCAGAATATCTTCACCCTTTGATTATCCCATCTAGCGGGCAAAGGGCCAAATTCAAAGAAAGAATGACGTGCCAGCCATTCGGGATTTGATATACCATTTACCCATGGCAAGCTGGACTGATTTCTTCCACCTGATCAAGGATAGGCCCTATTCGGCCTCCCTCAAGCGGTTCCTCGACGAGGAATACGCCAATAAGCGGGTGTTCCCTCCGCGCAAGGACATGTTCAAGGCCTTCGAGCTCACCCCGGCCGACGAGGTGAAGGCCGTCATCGTGGGGCAGGATCCCTATTCGCACCCCGGCCAGGCCATGGGCCTTTCCTTCTCGGTCCCAAAAGGCGTGGCGGTCCCGCCGTCGCTAGAAAACGTCTACTGCGATCTCGAGGAGGAGCTGGGTATGAAGATGGACCACCAAAACGGCGACCTGAGCAACTGGGCGCGGCACGGGGTTCTGCTATTGAACGTCTACCTCTCGGTTCTCGCCTATACCCCTTTGTCCCATAAGAGGGATGAGTATGAGCAGTTCGCCAAGGATGTTTTCGATTTCCTCGACAAGCTCGATCAGCCGATAGTCTTCTTCCTCTGGGGCAGCTTTGCCGGGCGCTTTGCCAAGTACGTGACCAATCCAAACCACCTGGTCCTCCGCACCGGCCACCCATCGCCGTTATCGGCCAACCGCGGGCTTTTCTTCGGGTCTAATCAGTTCATAAAGGCCAATCAGTTCCTCGCCTCCAAAGGCGTCGCCCCTATTGACTGGCGGCAATAAAAGCATAGACTTATGCCCGTCCGGAGCTTGGCTTTACCAGGCTGAGAGGAACCGTGTTCCGGTTCGACGGCTCACCTGATCCTGGTAATGCAGGCGGAGGCAGAACAAAGTTACTTTCCTCTGGGTGAGTTTTCCTCGGAGGTATTTTTTATGGAAAACGAACTCAAGACCACCAACAAGGCGGTCGACTTCCTCAGGCAGCACGCGGTGCTGTTACTCGCCATCCTAATCGGGGCGCTGGCCTATATTTGCTTCGCGGGGACCGCGTTCTCCTATGAGCTGGAGGACGAGACCGAGGTGGTGCTCGGCTACGTCGGGCTCATCAACGAATTGCCCGCGGCCTACGGCGCCTACGTCTACATCATGCTGATATTGCCCGGCCTCGCGGTTGTGCTGTTCGCCTTGTCGCTGCTTCATCGCTACTTCGGGCTGGCCGGAATGGCCTGCATGTTCGCGAGCGGCCTGATGAACGTCTTCCTCGCCGAATTCGCGTCCTATGGCCTGGGGTACGGCTTGGGCTTCGAGATCTATTCCCAGCTTTTCACCTCGTTCACCCTGATATCCGCTTCCTGCTCTTTGCTTTGCGTCGCGAGCTCCGAGCGGCTCAGCGTCCGCGACATCTCGGAGATGGGCATGCTCATCGGCGTCGCCTTCGTGCTCAACCTGATCAAGCTGTTCTCCATCGGGCCCGATGGCGGCTCGGTCAACCTGCAGATGGTCCCGCTGTTCGTCTTGGCGCTGCGCCGGGGCCCGATAAAGGGATTCATCGCCTGCGGCATCGTCTACGGCTTGCTGACATGCCTAACCGACGGGTATGGCTTCGCCTCGTATCCCTTCGACTACCTGATCGGCTTCGGCTCGACCGCCGTGATCGGCTTCTTCCGCCCGCTAATCTTCGTCGACGAGTCGGGGGCTTTCGCCAAGTTCGACAAGTCCGGCAAGCTGATTTTGGCCGAGGTGTTCATCCTTCTTTCCGGCATCGCCGCGACATTGCTCCGCATGGCTGGATCCACCATCTCCTCGATGGTCCTATACGAATACACCTTCGTCGCCGCGCTAGCCTACAACGCGACCTACATCCCGCTTTCCGGACTATTCGGCGTCATCGCCCTCATGGCCCTTTACGTTCCCCTCACCAAGATCGAGAAGCGCTACCCGGTCGATGCCATCAGGAAAATAAGTCAGGAATAAGCGCAAAACCCAAACATTCGTCGAGGTTCTGCAACGGATCTCGCCTTTTGTTTTTTCCTTTAAGCACCATCATAGCGGGCTCTGGTTAGTCTTATTCTTGTTCCTTTTTGCGAAATATGGAAAAGAATATATGCCAAAAGAGAAAGAAAAAAATAAATTAAACAAGAATAATGACACTTAGGCGAGAATATTTAAAATAATGGCAGTATGGACAAAGAATTTCTTGAAAATCTAAAAGAGGACAACCAAATTGAGCTAAAGAAGTGCGAATCGAAGCTACCTTCCTCTTTTTGGGAGACCTATTCGAGCTTCGCCAACGGCAACGGAGGAACGATTTACCTCGGAGTAGAAGAATCAAAGAAAGGCAAAAACGATCTAATTGGTGTAAAAAACCGCGGCGAGATCGTCAAAGCTATCTTGGATACGGCAAATAACCGTACGAAGGTTTCCGTCAATCTGCTTGGCGAAGACGATATTGAGGAAGCGGAAGTCGATGAAAAGCATTTCATCGCGGTCCATGTGCGCTCTGCCGGCATATACGAAAGGCCGGTTTTCCTGGATGGAAACCCATACAACTCATATCGCCGGGATGGCGAAGCCGACCATAAGCTGACCGAGGCCGAGGCAAAAAGCGCGATCAGCGTCCAGATTCCCTTCTCGCAGTCACACGATTTCAATATCTCACCATCGAAAATCCGCCTGGAGGAATTGGACGAAGAATCGCTTAAGGATTACCGTAGCCTCTACAATTCAATCCGCAGCAACAGCCCATTAGCTTCCCTTAGCGATGAGGAGTTCTTCTGCAAAGTCGGAGCATTAAGAAAAGAAAACGGGGAATTTTTTGCCACCAATGCTGGGCTGCTGACTTTCGGGACCGCGAATTTGATAACTTCTTCCGGATTTCCCAATTTCTTCTTGGACTTTTCGCTTTCAGACGGGCAAAGCACCAAATGGGATGAGCGGGTAGCCAGCGATGACCTTTCCTGGAGCGGCAATCTTTTCTGCTTCGTCAGGCTGCTGAACCGCAAACTGCCCGTTAACCTAAGCGCCCCGTTTCATCTTCAAAGCGGCGCGAACGTTGGCAATAGCCTGCTTTTTGGCGCCGTCAGGGAGGCTATACTCAATGCCGTCTTCAATGCCGACTATTCACTCCCCGGCGGAATAAAGGTGAGCTTGACGCCCCGCGAGCTCCTAGTCAGGAACCCCGGTTACATGATGGTTCCGTTGGATAGGGCCCTTCAAGGTGGATTCTCCAACCCAAGGAACCCCGGGATTGCCACGATATTCCGCTCGGTTGAATACGGCGACCGGGCCGGAAGCGGGATACCGACCATGTTCTCGAGCCTCAACCAACTATCATATCCCGCGCCTATATACCGCGAAGACCATGATTTGGTCGCCACCAGCGTATCGATCATCTTGCTTTCGGGGTTGGGGGAAGCTGCCGATGTGCTGCGGGCCATCGTTTCATCTATGCAAGGGCGTTCGATTGAGGAAATCATGAACCTCACCCACATGGGAAGGAAGAAGGCGGTTGCCATAATCGAACGGCTTATGGAGAAAGGCTTGGTAGTCGGCAACGGCAGCAAGACCAAGGGAAAGAGGTTCCTAAAAGCCTGGCGTCTATCTTGAATCTTGCTCTTTTGCCAAAATAGGGAAAAGAATAATTGACAAAAGACAAAGAAAAAATGCAAAAGAACAAGAATAATCCCATTGCTTTTGCGTTGCTGCTTGAAGCCACGTTTTCCGGCAATTCCCTATATGAAGCAAGCCCCTTTTTTGATGACTTTTGCCTTAGAGGTGATATATTGCCTATTGCCAAAAAGGAAATAGCAAATGGAAGAGAAAGACAACAAGCTGGCCCCAGAGGAAGAAGAAGCCAAGGAGGCCGAGCCTGAGAAGAAGATAGAGGAGGCGGAAGACGACGATTTCGCCGACTCCGTTAAGTTCACCCCGGCCAAAGAGGAGGAGAAGCCGGAAGAAAAGAAAGAGCCCTCACCCGCCCCGATTGACGTGCATAAGCAGCTGGAAGAGGGCGAGAGCGCCGAGAAGGTCGAGCCGTCCAAACGCGACGCCAAAGGGGACGTCGAATACGACGACGAGCGCTTCGCCAAGATCGAGCAGGCCCGGAAGAAGTTCGTCAAGATCGCCAAGAAGTGGTCCTACTGGAGGGCCGGCATAATCGGGATCGGCATCACCGCCGTCCTCATCGGCTGGCTCGTCCCGCAATTCGCCATAAAAGATGCTGGCAAGCTCCCGCTTTACCTAGGGCTCGCCTTCGCCGTTGCCACCGCGATCGCGGTCATCGTCTATGGCATCTTTCAGCGCAAGGCCCGCGAGGCCGCGCAGCTGGAGTACATGCGCCTATACACCGACGAGACCGACGGCTACCTCTACGACGGCCTTGGGGCCAATGATGTGAAGGGCAAGATGGAGGACAAGCTGTCCACCGAGGAGTTCAAGGCCACCGATATGTACGGCGCCTGCTCGCGCCACGACGGCGAGCTCAACGTCGGATCCCGCGACATGCGGACCTTCGCCTATGGCGAGATGGATTGCACCGTCTGCGACTGCGCCGCCGAGGCGAAGACGGAGAAGGGCATGATGACCGTCTTCGTCGGGAAGCTATTGACCACCACCAACCACCTCGAAGTCAAAGACGGCGGGCTTTACGTCTACGTCAAGGGCGGACCCCGCTCGACCCCGCCTTCCTTCCTCTACCAGAAGGAGGTCGAGTGCCTCGAGGACAACAAGCGCTACTGCATCTTCGGGAACAAGGAGAACAAGAAGCTCATAACCAAGGAGCTCCGCCAGGGCATCGCCGCCATCCACACCGACAACCTGCTCATCGACGTCGCCATCTCCTTCAAAAGCGGCAAGACCTACTGGGCGCTCGGCTACGAGGACACCTTGATGATGTTCCAGATCGACAAGCCGTTCGACCCCGCCTACCTCAAGCGCTACAAAGAGGACCTCAAGAAGTTCCTCGACCTGGCCACCAAACTATAAAACAAAGCCGGAACGATACACTTCCGGCTTTTTCGTTGCCCATTTCCCGCCCGGCACTTTACCTAAAAGCCATAGGCTTTATAATTAGCGCCGTACTGACGTTGGCCGTTATTTATGATTTCACACGATAGCAGATTGGCGCGCTGGATAAAGGTCCAGGCGTATAAGCACGATGGGAAGCTCCATCGGCAATGGTCCCCCGCCTATTTGGTTTCGGAGACCCCGGATTACTATGCGATATGCTCCAAAGCCTCCTGCGTCACCGAGTCCGATGGGCGGAAGTGGATAACCAAGGAGCACGCCGCCTTCATATTGTTCAAGAAGCGGTGGATGAACGTCATCGCGATGTTCAAGAAGGACTGGGGCATCTGCTACTACGTCAACATCGCCTCCCCGACGATCAAGGACCACGGGATGCTCAAATACATCGACTATGACCTCGACGTGAAGCTCTACCCCGACGGGGCGGAGAAGACGCTCGACATAAACGAATACGCCTGCCACGCCGCGAGCTATGGCTACTCGAAGGAGCTAAGCAGGGCCATAGAGAAGTCGATGGATGAGGTCAAGGGGATGATCGCCCGGCGCGAATTCCCCTTCGTCGACGAGGACATCAAGGCCCTCTACGACCGCTTCCTCGCCGAGAACAAGCCATTCAAGAAAAAGGAGGGACAATGATGGATTCCCTTATCCTCAAGTCAAGCAGCAAGCAAGACACCGTCGAGCTTGGCAAGCGCATCGCCGCCGCGCTTAGGCCCGGCGATGTGATACTTCTTTCCGGCGACCTCGGGGCTGGCAAGACCACCCTGGTCGGCGGGGTGGCGAAGGGGCTCGGCATCGACGAGCCGGTCCTTTCCCCGACCTTCAACATCATGAAATGCTATTTCCACTCGCCGCTTTCCCTCTACCACATCGACGCCTACCGCCTCGAGGGGCAGAACATCGAGATTGGTCTGGACGAGTACATCGAGGGCGATGGGGCCTGCTTCATCGAGTGGCCGTCATATATCGCCGACCTCATCCCCGATGAGCACCTGGAGATAGAGATCCGCAACCTCGGCGGCGATTCGCGGGAGGTGAAGCTCTCCGCCAAAGGGCCAAGATACGAGCAGATGCTCGAGGAGCTAGCGAAATGAGCAAAGTCGTACTTTCCCTTGATTCGAGCGACAAGGCCCTTTCGGTCGGCTTGATGGTCGATGGGGAGATCAAGGCCACCAAGACCATCGAGGCCTGGCAGCGGCAGAGCGAGTTCTTGGTCGATGAGATCGCCAAGCTGCTCGACGCCCACTCGATAAGCCGGACCGCCATCAGCGCCGTCTCGACCTGCATCGGGCCGGGCTCCTACACCGGCGTGAGGATCGCCCTGACCATCGCCAAGACGATCTGCCTGGCGCTGCAGACCCCGCTTTACCTCTCCTCTTCGCTGGAAAGCCTCGCAAAACCCGGATGCAAGAGCCTATGCGTGTGTAACGCCAGGGGGAAGCGGAGCTACGTCGGGATATACGAGGACGGGAAATGCCTGCGCAAGGACTGCATAATGGAGAACTCCGAATTGCTGTCCCTAATCGATTCCGACCCATCGCTCACCCTTTGCGGCGACTGCGCCTACCTAGGCAGTCAAGGCTACCGCGCCGACGTGGCGGAAAACCTTTTGCTGCACTTGGACGATGATCACCTCTGCGATAACCCGATGGGAGCCAAGCCGGTCTACCTCAAAGACGACTACGAGAAGGGCAAGTTCAAGGTCACCATCCGCCGCACGCTGCCAAGCGACCTCGACGCCATCATGGCCATCGAGGAGAAGAGCTTCAAGCACCCGTATTCCCGGGAGCAGATGCTCTACGAGCTCAACGAGAACCCGGTCGGCTACCTCTACTCGGCCCTGGTCGACGCCGAGGTCGTCGGCTTCATCGACTTCATGATCACCTTCAACTCGGCCACCATCTCCCAGATAGCGGTCAAGGAGGAGATGCGGGGCAAGGGCATCGGCAACATGCTCATCGGGCAGCTGCTCAAGGACTGCCGCGCCCAGAAGGACCCGGTCGAGTACCTCACCCTCGAGGTCAGGAAGTCCAACGAGCGGGCCATAAGGTTCTACAAGCGCCACTGCTTCGAGGAGATCCTCACGAAGAAGGGCTATTACGACGACGGCGAGGACGCCGTCTACATGGTAAGGAGCGTCATCAATGGCTAAGATCTTGGCAATAGAGTCGAGCTGCGACGAGACCGCGGTCGCGATCATCGAAGACGGGAAGCTCCTATCCTCGGTCGTGGCCACCCAGATATCGGTCCACGAGAAATACGGCGGCGTCATGCCGGAGATCGCCTCCAGGCTGCACTGCGAGAACATCTGCTTCTGCCTCCAGCAGGCGATAGACGAGGCCCACCTCTCCTTCAAGGACATCGACGCCTTCGCCGTCACCCGCGGCCCCGGGCTAATCGGCTGCCTCCACGTGGGGCTGCAGGCCGCCAAGACCTTGGCGATGCTCTACGATAAGCCCCTGATCCCGGTCCACCACCTGGCGGGGCACATCTACGCCAACGAGTACGTCGGGGAGTTCAAGTTCCCGCTTCTTTGCGTGGTCGTCTCCGGCGGCAACACCGAGCTGGTCTACATGGATAAGCCGATGTCTTTCAAGATCATCGGCGAGACCAAGGACGACGCGGTGGGGGAATGCTACGACAAGGTCGCCCGCGTGCTGGGGCTTCCCTATCCCGGCGGGCTGCCGATCGATAAGGCGGCCAAGGAGGGCAAGCACGCCTACCATCTGCCGACGCCAGCTTCCCCAGAGGGTCCATACGACTTCTCCTACTCCGGCTTGAAGACCTCGGTCATCAACCTCGTCAACTCGATGAAGATGAAGGGCGAGATGATCTCGGTGCCCGACATGGCGAAGTCCTTCCAGGACGTCGCGATCGGAATGATCGTCGAGCGCGCCACCAAGGCGGCCTTCGACTTCAAGGTCAAGCAGGTCGTCCTCGCCGGCGGGGTCTCGGCCAACTCCTTCCTCCGATCGGAGATGAAGCGGGTGCTGGAGAACACCGGGATCGACTTGATTATCCCGCCGCTATGGTGCACGACCGACAACGCGGCCATGATCGCCAAGGTCGCCGAGCACCTATACGAGAAGAAGGTCTTCGCCCCCCTGACATTGGGCGTCGACCCCAACTGGAAGATCGACCACTACCTCGATTTCTAACCAAAGGAGGATATACTTAACCCATGCAAGAGAAAGCCACCACGATCGCCTCGCTTTACGAGGCCTATGAGAAAGACAGGAAGCTCCCCGAGGGGCAGACCGCCGTCCAGGGCTGGGTCAGGACCAACCGCGACTCCGGCTCCATCGGCTTCGTAAGCCTCAACGACGGGACCTGCTTCGACAACCTCCAGCTCGTCTACGACGACAAACTCGAGAACCACGACGTCGCGAGCCACCTCCTCACCGGCACCTGCATCAGGGCGGTGGGGGAGATCAAGGAGAGCATCGGGGCCAAGCAGCCCTTCGAGATGAAGGTATCCTCCATCAAGGTCCTCGGCGAATGCGCGACGGACTACCCGCTGCAGAAGAAGCGGCACTCGTTTGAGTACCTCCGCGAGATCGCCCACCTCCGCCCGCGGGCCAACACCTTCCTCGCGCTTTACCGCGTCCGCTCGACCTTGGCCCTCGGCATCCACGAGTACTTCCAGAGCCACGGCTTCGTCTACGTCCACACCCCCGAGATCACCGGCAACGACGCCGAGGGGGCGGGGCAGACCTTCACCATCGCGACCAACGACGACGAAGGGAAGCTTAGCCTCACCGACTTCTATGGCAAGCCGACCCACCTGACCGTCTCCGGCCAGCTCCACGTCGAGGCTTTCGCCATGGCCTTCAACAAGGTCTACACCTTCGGGCCGACCTTTAGGGCCGAGAAGTCCAACACCCCGCGCCACGCCTCCGAGTTCTGGATGATCGAGCCGGAGATGTGCTTCGCCGACCTCGACGACGACATGGACGTCATCGAGGACTGCATCAAGTTCTGCATCGACTACGTCTTCAAGCGCTGCCCGAAGGAGATGGACTTCTTCGACAAGATGATCGCCCCCGGGCTCAAGGACAAGCTCAACCACGTGCTGAAGACCCCGTTCCGCCGGATGACCTACACCGAGGCCATCGACATACTGCAGAAGGCGGTCAAGGACGGGCACAAGTTCGAGGTCAGCGACATCTACTGGGGATTGGACCTGCAGTCAGAGCACGAGCGCTACCTCACCGAGCAGGTCGTCGGCGGGCCGATGTTCCTCACCGACTTCCCGAAGGAGATCAAGGCCTTCTACATGCGCGAGAACGACGACGGGAAGACCGTCGCGGCCTGCGATTGCCTGGTGCCCGGGGAAGGGGAGATCACCGGCGGCAGCCAGCGCGAGGAGCGGCTCGACGTATTGACCAAGAAGATGGAGAAGGCCGGGAACCTAAAGGATCTAGACTGGTACCTAGACACCCGCCGCTTCGGCGGCTGCATCCACTCCGGGTTCGGCATCGGCTTCGACCGGTTGCTGATGTATTTCACCGGCGTGGCCAACATCCGCGATTCTGAGCCTTTCCCGCGGACGAGTTCCAACATAAAATTCTAATATATGGAAGAGCAGAAGCAGGTTAACGAAGCCGACACCAAGGCGGTGAGCCGGAAGAGGATATTCTGGCTGATTTTCGCCGCCTGCCTGGTGGTGGCTTGCTTCCTCGTTTGGGAGATAGTCGACCTCTGCCTTGGGATCTATTGAGATGAAGACCCCGACGCAGGTGCAGCAGGCGAAGAACAAGGTCGCCCCCTCGATCAAGGCGGGCCGGATATTGCTCGTCGCCACCAGCTGCCTATTCTTCCTGTTCGGGGCATGGAACATCGTCGATTTCTTCATTCGCCTTTTCGTTGAGGGAGGGACCGACTGGAGCGACCCATACTCGATAATCTGGATGGTCATCCTGCCTCTAATCGGGCTATTCATGATCGCCTCCGGCGTCGGCGGCATCAGCTTCGTCAAGGACAGGGGGCCGTTCATCTCCTTCACCTCCTTGGCGGCGATAAGCTCGGCCATCGTCTTCGTGATAGTGCTCCTATTCGAGATCAGGAGCCTGTTGCTGAGCGGGGACATCATCCCCATCAACATCGCCTACATCGCGCAGGGGGTCGTCTGCATGGCATACTTCGCGGGCTGGATGCTCGCCAACAACTGGCTGGATTGAATATGAAGAAAGCTCTATTGGGATTGCTGCTGGGCCTGATTATGCTCGGCCTCGCCGCCTGTGGCGGTAGAAATAGCGCCGGAGGCGACTGCGGCGGCGGGGTTTGCCATATCGGCGAGCTAAACCGCGATTCCTATTCGGAGGTCATTCGCTAGGCGGGATCGGCTTCTGGAGGTCGACCTTGATGTCCTCGTTGGCGTTATAGCCGGCGAGGCTTTTTTCAAACACGCTGCGGGAGCGAGAATTGAGCAGGAAGAAACGGGAAATGTAGCCGAAGCAAGCATAGAGGTAGAGCGCCATCGCCACGATGAAGAGGACGCACTCGATGTAGTCCGGCAAATGCGACAAGACGAAGGTCGGCTGGTGGCTCACCGGCGGCCAGCTGGCCAATAAGGTCATGCCGAACACCTTGGTCCACACCCCTTCGGCGTGCCAGTCGTACTGGATGAAGAGCTCGCCGAAGTTGGCGAATATGTTCTCGCCCCATTTTCCGGTGGCGAGGTTGGCGATCAGATATATCACGACGCCGAGCAAGGCGATGCCGAATGGGAGCAATGAATCGCGGTAGAAGGCCCGCGCGTTCTTCTTCCTCCCGAGGCGGCGGAATTCGGAGGTGGTGGTGACCACGTGGGTCTTGACCACGTCGTACATCATCGAGTCGGCCCGTTTGGACTGATGGATCATCATGCGCCTCACCGCGATCCCGATCGCGGCGATCAGGAAAAAGGCCACGATGGCGATGACCACCGCGATGATGGCGACCCGCTTGTCGGTGTCGGAAAGCAATAGGGCGATCATTCATCTCCCTCCTTGGGGAAGCTGGCGAGCGGGACGTCTATCACCTTGGATTCGGGCTTCTCCGGCTCGGTTTGCTCGGAGACGACCTCGGGCTTAGGCTGCTCTTCTTGCTGCGGTATCTGCTGCGGGATGGAGGCGAAGGGCGCGCCGCCGGGCAGCTGCGGGTTCGCCGCGCCCGGGATCATCTTGCTCGGATCCATCATCGCGGCCTGGGAAAGCATCTGGTTGGCCATGCCGGGGGTGGCGTAGAAATTCTGCTGCACGTAGACGTTCTGGGTGGCGGGCTTCTCCGGCTCGGCGGTGCCGTTGGCCTTGTCGATGGCCTTCTGGTAGATTTCCATCGCCTGCCTGTCTTCCTTATATAGCGGGAACAGCTTCTCGCCCTTGAAGAAATTGACGACCATGATCACGAACTCGACCATAAAGTTGAAAATCCCATACACCGCGACCACCGCGGCGACGGCCAATAGGATTGGCAGAAGGATGGCGTAGAGTATGCCCAAGCCGAATTCCCGCAGAACTTTCATAGCGCAATTGTAATCTAGCCTTCGCTTTATGCCAACCATCTAAGCCGATGGCTTAAGGCGAGAATCATTTTGCCCCCATCGATGCGGTTTTGCATTATTTTTCATCATCGCGATGGCCTTTTGCAGGCTTTTTTGCCAATCCTATTAGCTTGCTGGCGAGGCTGACCGCAGGCAGCGGCAGCAAAAACAGGGCGAAGGATATCATCCCGGCGTTTTGCGGAAGCTTCGAGTATAGGTAGGCCGAGGCGAGCATCGTGATGGCGCATAGGGCGATGGCGCATGCGATTAGCCACCTTCCCTTGACGATCCTCCGGAGCGAATAAAGGGCGAAGTATGCGCCCAGCCCGAAGCAGAGATAGGCCGCGCTTATATCGAGGTAGGCGATGCCGAAGCAAGCGGCCAGCATCAGGATGGCGAACCCGTCCTCGAAGGCCGATATGTCGAGCCCCTTCTGCGGCTGCATCGACATCCGGTTGCCGAGGTTATAGATGATAAGGTGTGAGATGCCGGCCTGGCACAGGCTGTAGGCGAACCCGAAAAGCGGGAATATCGCGTATGCCGCCTCCCCGTCTTTGCCCAGCAGCGAGAACACGGCCTTCCTCATGTCGATTCCATAGACGGCGTAGATGAAGGCGACCGAGGCGAAGAAGAGGATGGTCTCGACCAAGGCCGAGACGAAGACGAGGATCTCATCGCCCATCCCCTTCCTTAGCCCATAGCCATAGGCCAGCCCGGCGTAGACCGAAGGGAGGACGAAGAAGAGGACGTTGTCGACGCTATAGGCGCCCAGCAGCGGCCCGATGATCCCGGCCCCCAAGGCGAAGGCGACGATGTAGCGAGTTTTGCAGCAATACGACTCCACCGCCCCAACCAGCGGCAGGAACAGCACCGCGAACAAGCTCAGCAGCGGGAAGAAGGATGACAGGCAGCTGACAACCCCGACCAAGGACAGGCAAATGGCGGAGAAGGATAGGTTCTCCGAATCGGTTTGCCTTTCGCTAAGCAGCCTCATGGGAAGATTCTACCATCTGCGCGCACCCATGGGCGATTTGACATCGCATAACCGATTTATGGATAATAATGTTGCAAGCAGGAAGCCGAAACCTTATACCTCCCTCGGCTTCTATGACCTCCTTTCTCCCGAGGGCTGGCAGACGAATGGCCAGCCCTCCATTTGCGTCCCCCTTTTTTAGCGGACCGCAAGGCGATTTGTTGGGCTATGTATTCAAAACACGGCTACCCAAAGGGTAGAATATTCGCGTTATGCCAATAGATTACCAATCCTTACTAAACGTCGACCAGCTCCGCGCCGTCACCACTTTGAGCCAGAACGTTCGGGTCATCGCCGGGGCGGGCTCGGGCAAGACCAGGGCTTTGACCTACCGGATCGCCTTCTTGATAGACGAGCTCCACGTCGATCCCTCCGCAATCCTGGCTTTGACCTTCACCAACAAGGCCGCCAAGGAGATGCAGGACCGCGTCTGCAAGCTCGTCCCATCCGACATCTCGCGCTTCCTCTCGGTCAGGACCTTCCACAGCTTCGCCGCCTACTTCCTCCGCCACGAGGCCTCCGCCATCGGCTACCCGCCTTCCTTCACCATCCTCGACGAGGAGGAGATGACCAAGATCATAAAGGACATCGCCGAGGAGAACGGCTACAAGCGCGGCGACGCGATGGTCAAGCAGGCCATCTCCTACATCAAGGCCAAGAAGTCGCAGGGCATCAAGCCGCAGGAGATAACCAACACCTTCGGCCCCAACGAGAAGACCGCCTTGCAGTTCTACCGCGAATACGAGGATCGGAAGTACGCTATGCTCTGCCTCGACTTCGACGACCTCATCTGCAAATGCACCGAGGTGCTTGAATCATTCCCGCTGATTAGGCAGAAGTGGTGCAGCCGCTACTCCCACATCCTGGTCGACGAGTTCCAGGACACCAACGACCAGCAGTACCGCCTCATGGAGCTGCTCTCCACCAAGGACACCTACACCTACGTCGTCGGCGACCCCGACCAGACCATATACACCTGGCGCGGGGCCAAGCAGGGGATAATCCTCCACTTCCCCGACACCCACCCGCACTGCGAGGACATCTTCCTCTCGCGGAACTACCGCTCGACCAGCTCGATACTCGACGCCGCCAACAGGCTGATAGCCCACAACAAGAAGAGGATCCCGAAGGACCTTTTCACCACCGCCTCCGCCGGCGACCCGGTGACGGCCAAGCGCTTCTCCACCCAAGAGGAGGAGGCGGCCTGGGTGGCCGGGAAGGTCGAGGCCATCGCGAGGCGGTACAACCGCCTGCAGCCTGACTACTCCAAGATCGCGATACTGTATCGGGCATCATACCTCACCCGCGTGTTCGAGACCGAGCTCGCGAGCCGCGGCATCCCTTACCGCATCTACGGCGGCCTCCGCTTCTATCAGCGCAAGGAGGTCAAGGACGTCCTTTCCTACTTCAACCTGATGGTCAACCCGAAGAACGACGTGGCCTTCGACCGCATCGTCAACGTCCCCAAGCGCAACATCGGGGAGACGACGTTGCAATCCATCGCCGAGGAGTCGCATTCCTGCGGATTAAGCGAATACGAATACGTGATGCAGCTAGACAAGCACCCGGAGACGAGCCTCTCCTCCCGGGCGGTCTCGGCCTTGATGCTATTAAGCGAGCGGATCGAGCAGGCCAAGAAGCAGTTAGAAGCCAAAGACGAGGCCTATTCCTCGATCCTGCGCCGGTTCATAACCGACATCGGCTACTTCGACTTCATCGCCAAGGAGCAGGACGTGGAGGAGGATCGGGCCGCCAACGTCAACGCTTTGTTCGACGACATCGATCACTACATCTCCGACCACCCCGATTCGACCTTCGAGGAATATTTGCAGAACGTAACCCTCCTCACCAGCCAAGACGACATCAACGACGGCAACTACGTCTCGCTGATGACCGTCCACGTGGCCAAGGGGCTCGAGTTCGACAACGTCTTCATCATCGGGCTCAACGACGGGGTCTTCCCCAACGCCCGCTCGGTCAATGAGCGCGAGGAGGACGACGAGGGCATCGAGGAGGAAAGGCGGCTGGCCTACGTGGCCATGACCCGCGCCAAGCAGGACCTCTACATGACCTGCAACTCCTCCTATTCCTACGTCAGCGACTCGCACGGCACCCCGTCGCAGTTCTTCGACGAGGCCGGGCTAAAGTTCCCGCCAAGCCCATACAGCAACTTCTCCTCATATCCATATCAGAGGAGCGGATACGGCGGCCGCGGCGGGTATTCATCCGGGTATTCCGGCGGCTTCCCCTCCAGGAAATCGGGCCCGAAGGTCACCAAGCAGCAGGATTTCTACCCCGACGAGGACTACGACCGCGATTCGCCATTCATGACGAAGAAGGCGGAAGAGGCCCCCGCCTCGGCCGAGCAAATAGATTGGAAGGTGGGGGATAGGCTCCACCACGACGTCTTCGGCGACGGCAAGGTCGCCGAGGTCATCTCGGGGAAGATGATCGTGGCCGAGTTCCCGGTCGGGAAGAAGACCCTGCTCTCCTCCCATCCGAAGCTGCACAAGCTGTCTTCGGAGGGCGGCAAGGCGTAGTAGAATAGGCTTTGGGAAATATGGACAAACAAGAAGCGATCAAGCGGCGCGACGAGCTCACCGCCAACCTCGACAAGTGGAACTACGAGTACTACGTGCTCGACAACCCGAGCGTTTCCGACGCCGAGTTCGACCGGTGCATGAACGAGCTCATCCTCATCGAGAAGGAGTTCCCCGACATCAAGCTGAAGAACTCGCCCACCGAGCGGGTCGGCGGCTATGTGGCGTCGCAGTTCGAGAAGGTGCCGCACAAGCGGCTGATGCTTTCCCTTGGCAATGTCTACAACGAGGACGAGGTTCGCGACTTCGATAGAAAGGTCTCCGAGGTGCTCGGCAACCCGGTGGTCAAGTACATGGGCGAGGTCAAGATCGACGGCCTCGGCATGAGCCTTATCTATGATAACGGCGAGCTGCAGCGCTGCCTGACCCGCGGGGACGGCGTGACCGGCGAGGACGTCACCATGAACGTCAAGACCATCCGCTCGATCCCCCTCCGCGTCAAGGAGAAGCGGCCCTTCGAGGTCAGGGGTGAGGTCTTCATGCCCAAGGCCTCATTGGAGCGGCTCAACAAGCAGCGCGCCGAGAAAGGCGAGCCGCTACTAGCCAACGCCAGGAATGCCGCCGCCGGCTCCATAAGGCAGCTAGATTCCTCAGTCGCCGCCTCCCGCGGCCTCGACGCCTTCTGGTACTACCTGGTCAACGCCAGGGAGCTCGGGATCAATTCCCACGCCGAGGCGCTCGATTACCTAGACGAGCTTGGCTTCAAGACCAACCACGAACGCCGGGTGCTCTATGGCCCGGAGGAGATGCTTTCCTACATCAAGGAATACACCGCCAAGCGCGAGTCGCTTGGATACGACATCGACGGGCTGGTCTTCAAGGTCGACGACATCGCTTCCTACGAGAAGATCGGCTACACCGCCAAGACCCCGAAGTGGGCCACGGCCTATAAGTTCCCCCCGCTTGAGGTGTCCACCAAGCTATTGGACATCGTGCTGACGGTGGGGCGGACCGGAAGGATCACGCCCAACGCCATCCTCTCCCCGGTCAGGGTCGCCGGGTCGCTGGTGCAGCGGGCGACGCTCAACAACGAGGACTTCATCAAGGAGAAGGGACTCATGATCGGTGACTTAGTCACCCTGAGGAAGGCCGCCGACGTCATCCCCGAGGTGGTCAAGCCGCTAATCGATAGGCGGACGGGCGAGGAGAAGCCCTTCGTGATGTCGGAGGTCTGCCCGGTGTGCGGGAAGCCGCTATCAAAGGTGCAGGGCCTCCATTACTGCCTCAACCGCGACTGCCCGAGCCGGAAGATCGAGGGGATGATCCACTTCGCCTCCCGCGACGCCATGGACATCGACGGGATGGGCGACTCGGTGGTCGAGGAGTTCTTCGCCGAGGGGTTCCTCCACGACATCCCGGATATCTTCAATCTCTACCAGCACGCCTCGGAGATCAAGTCCCTCGACGGGTGGAGCGACAAATCGATATCATCGCTTCTTGATGCGATAGAGGGGTGCAAGAAGCAATCCCTCGAAAGGCTGCTTTACGGCCTGGGGATAAAGGAAGTGGGGCTTAAGACCGCGAAGACGCTCTGCAAGCGGTATAAGTCGCTCGACGACTACTTCGCCCTGACCGAGGACGACCTGCAGAAGATCCCCGACATCGGGCCGGTGGCCGCGAGGTCCATCACCTCCTATTTCCAAAGCGAGTACGCGAGGAACCTCGTCGAGGAATTGCGCAAGGCGGGGGTTAACTTCCTCTACACCGGGGCCGACGAGGTCGACGTGAACAACTACTTCTACGGCAAGACCGTGGTCCTCACCGGGGCCTTGGTCCACTACAAGCGCAACGAGCTCACCGAGATACTCGAGGACATCGGGGCCAAGGTGGCCGGGTCGGTGTCGAAGAAGACCGACGTCGTCATCGCCGGGGCGGATGCCGGCAGCAAGCTGGTCAAGGCCAACGAGCTCGGCATCAAGGTGATCGACGAGGAAGAGGCGCTGTCCCATTTAGAGAGGATAGGCCGATAGGGTATACTGGATAAGCTTATGAAGGAAATAACCAAAGAAGTGCTAAAAGACGCCGCCAACCGGCTGATGTTCGACATGTCGGAAGGCGAATACGACACGCTGCTGGAGGAATTCAAGGTCCTCACCAAGCAGATGGAGACGATCGGAAAGATCAGCGGGCTCGAATCCTATGAGCCGATGACCTTCCCGTTCGATTGCCATACCGACATACTGCGGGAAGACGTCCCCTCGGAGCCGCTTACCCGCGAGCAGGCGCTTTCTAACGCCGGCTCGGTCGCCAATGGGCAGATCAAGCTGCCGAAGGTGGTGGGATGATGGGATACATCGATAGGAGCATATTGCAGATCCACGAGGCCATGAAGAAGGGGGAGGTCACCCCCGAGGCCTTGGTTAGTGAATCCGCCAAGCGGATCGCCGAAGATTCCAACAACGCCTTCGAGAAGACGCTTCTGGACCAGGCCGCGGAGCAGGCCGCATCGCTCACCTGCTTCGAGGAGGACAACCCCCTATACGGCATCCCCTACGTCGCCAAGGATAACTTCTCGACCAAGGGAATAGAAACGACTGCCTCCAGCAATGTCTTAAACGGCTATGTGCCGCTATATGACGCCACCGTCGTCAAGAAACTAGCCGACCGCAAATGCGTCATGATGGGCAAGTCGACCCTCGACGAGCTCGCCATGGGCGGCACCGGCACCACCGGGCATAAGGGCATAACCTACAACCCCTACGACCCATCCCACGAGAGGATGGTCGGCGGATCAAGCTGCGGCTCGGCCGCCAGCATGGCCGATGGGGAGGCTGTCTTCGCCCTGGGCTCTGATACCGGCGACTCGGTCAGGAAGCCCGCCTCCCTCGCGGGGCTGGTTGGCTTCAAGCCGACCTGGGGGAGGATCTCCCGCTATGGCCTTTTCCCCTTCGCCCCGAGCCTGGACCACGTCGGCTACTTCACCCGCTACGTCTCCGACGCGGCGGTGCTATTAAACGCCTTAGCCGGCTACGACGAGATGGACTTCACCTCGTCGACCAAGCCGGTCGAGGATTACCTTTCCGAGATAAACAACCCGCTCAGCGGACGCCGTTTCGCGGTCATCAAGGAGATAATCGACTCCATCGACGACCCCATGATGAAGGGCAAGTTCAACGCCCTATCCGAGGCGCTGCGCAAGCAGGGCGCCATAGTCGAGGAGGTCGAGTTCGGCGAGGAATTGCTGCGCTCGATCTACGCGACCTACATCGTCATCTCCTGCGCCGAGGCGACGTCAAACGACGCCAACCTCGACGGGATAAAGTTCGGCCCCTATTACGGCGGCAAGTCCTATCAGGAGGTCATGAAGAACGCCCGCACCAAAGGGTTCTCGGAGCTCATCAAGCGCCGCTTCGTCATCGGCAGCTTCGCCTTGATGAGGGAGAACCAGGAGGACCTCTTCCTGCGCGCCCAGCGCAACCGGGCCAAGATCGTCGAGCGCACGCTCTATTTCCTGTCCCATTACGATGCCTATTTGGTGCCCGCCGCGCCCTCAATCGCCCCCAAATTCGCCCATAGCAGCGACAAGCTATCCAGCGAATACCTCATCGCCGACAACCACCTGGCGCTAGGCAACTTCGCCGGTCTCCCCTCGATCACCGTCCCGCTCGGATTCGAGGGTGGGATGCCGCTTGGGGTCAACCTCATGAGCGCCGCCTTCTCCGAGAAGCTGCTGCTCAACCTCGCCAACAAGGTCGAGGAGATAACCGGGCTAGGCGGGGTCAGCCACGTTAACAGAAAGGAGGGCAACCTATGAACTTCGAGCCGGTAATTGGACTGGAGATCCACGTCCAGATGAAGACGAGGTCGAAGATGTTCTCCTCCTCGCCGAATTCCTTCTCCCACGAGCCCAATACCGAGGTCACGCCCTTCGACATGGCCTACCCCGGCACGATGCCGCGGGTCAACAAGCAGGCGGTCATCAACGCCATCCGCGTTGCCAACGCCTTGCACATGACCATCGACCCGTTGGTTAGGTTCGACCGCAAGAACTACTTCTACTCCGACCTCCCCAAGGGATTCCAGATCACCCAGCAGTTCCACCCAATCGGCAGCAACGGCTACCTCGACATATTGGATGAGCGCGGCAACACCAAGCGCGTCCGCATCGAGCGAATCCACATGGAGGAGGACACCTGCAAGCAGGTCCACTTCCCGGATTGCTCGCTTCTAGACTACAACCGCGCCGGGACGCCGCTGGTGGAGATCGTCTCGATGCCCGACATCGCCAGCGGCACCGAGGCCATGCACTACGTCGAGGCCATCCGCAACATCGTCGTCTACTCGCTTACCAGCGACGGCAAGATGGAGGAGGGGTCGCTGCGCTGCGACGTCAACGTCTCCCTCCGCCCGGTGGGCTACAAGGGCTTCGGCACCAAGGTGGAGCTGAAGAACCTAAACTCGATAAAAAACATCCAGCTCGCCCTCGACTACGAGATCAAGCGCCAGGAGGCCTGCCTTCTTTCCTCCACCCCGATCGCCCAGGAGACAAGGCGCTTCGACGAGGCCAGCGGCAAGACCGTCTTGATGCGCGTCAAGACCGACGCGGTCGACTACAAGTACTTCCCCGAGCCCAACATCGCCCCGATATTGCTCTCCGAGCAGTTCGTCAAGGACGCGATCGATTCCTGCCCGGAGCTATACGAAGAGAAGAAGGAGCGCTACCTCAAGCTCGGGTTGCCGCTTCAAGACGTCGAGGTCATACTTTCCTCGCTGCAGCTCGCCTCCTATTTCGAGAAGGCGCTTGAGGACGGGGGCAACGCCAAGGTCATCGCGAACTTCCTCCTCGGCGAGGTGCTTGGCTACCTCAACAAGAAGGGCAAGGGACTATCCGAGATCGGGGTCGAGGCCTCATTGCTTTCTTCCTGCGCCAAGAAGCAGGACGAGGGCTATTCCCACAAGCAATGCGCCGACGCCCTCATATATTGCCTTGACCACCTCTGCGGCGTGGATGAGGCCTTCGAGGCCCTCCACATCCAGAAGCAGGTGTCCGACGAAGGGGCCATCAAGGCCCTGGTCGAGCAGGTGCTCGAGGCCAACCCGAAGTCCATCGCCGACTACAAGTCGGGCAACGGAAGGGCGATGGGATTCCTGATCGGCCAGTGCATGAAGCTCGGCAAGGGGAAGGTTTCCCCGCAGGCCGTGAGCAAGGTCATGGCGGAGGAGCTAGCCAAAAGATGAAGAAGGAAATCGAGGAACTGCAGGGTTATCTGCATAACCTAGCCTCCTTTTCGCTTCCGAAATACAAGGAATTGCCTTTGGTCGGGCAATACATGGAGCAGGTATTGACCTTCATCAACGGCGCTTTGTCGTCGCTTAGCCCCCATCAGGAGAGGGCCCTGACCTCCTTCATGGTCAACAACTACGTCAAGGCCAAGATGATCGAGGAGCCGGTCAAGAAGAAGTACTCCCGCGACCAGATCGGCTACCTGATGGCCATCTGCCTCATGAAGACCACCATCTCCATGTCCGACGTGTCGATACTGCTCGAATACGACAAGGGCGTGAGCTCCAACAAGGACCGCCTCTACGCCTTCTTCTGCGAGCTCGAGACCTCGATACTGTCCGAGTCCGCGAAGAAGACCGCCCCGCGGGTCGAGGAGATCTACAAGCGCTACCGCGGCGAGGCCGCCAAGAAGGCCAAGTCCGCCGAGGAGAACGCCGAGAACTCGTTGGCCCTGCTAGCCCTTCGCCTTTCCATCCAGGCGCAGGCCAACAAGCTGCTCAGCGAATATATAATAGATGTGCTTAGGACGCATAAGCACGGCAAGGAAGCCTCTTTGCCCGAGAAGGGAAGCTCCGAGCTTAAGAAGGAGAAGAGCCTCGGGAAGAAGGAGGCCAAGCGCCTCGCCGAGCAAAAGGAAGGAAAGAAAAAGGAGAAGCAGCAATGAAGAAGATCCTCGTCACCGGGGGGACCGGGTTCATCGGTTCCGAGACCGTCATCAAGCTAATCGAGGGCGGCTACGAGCCGACCATCGTCGACAGCCTCTGCAATTCAAAGCCGGCGGTCGTCGACCGGATTGAGACCATCACCGGGGTCCGCCCGGCCTTCCACCATGTGGATTGCTGCGACTTGGAGTCGCTGAAGAAGGTCTTCGCCTCGGATAAGTTCGATGCGGTCATCCACTTCGCCGGGCTCAAGGCGGTGGGGGAATCGGTCCAGAAGCCGATCGAGTACTACTCCAACAACCTGATCAGCACCTGCAACATACTCCGCTGCATGAAGGAATACGGCGTGCGCAGCATCGTCTTCTCCTCCTCGGCCACCGTCTACGGCGTGCCCAAGCACGTCCCGCTGACCGAGACCGACCCCGTCGAAAGCGCCACCAACCCCTATGGCGAGAGCAAGGTCATGATCGAGCGGATACTCGAGGACGCCTGCAAGGCCGATAAGGGGCTCAACGTCGCATTGCTTCGCTACTTCAACCCGATCGGGGCCCATCCATCGGGACTGCTCGGCGAGGACCCCAACGGCATCCCCAACAACCTGATGCCCTACATAAGCCAGGTCGCCATCGGCAAGCTCCCGTACCTCCGCGTCTTCGGGGATAACTACCCGACCCCAGACGGCACCGGAATCCGCGACTACATCCACGTCGTCGACCTCGCCGAGGGCCACGTCGCCACGCTAAAGAAGCTAGCCACCGACCCGGGGCTCGTCATCTATAACCTCGGCACCGGCAAGGGGACCTCGGTCCTGGAGCTGGTCCACGCCTTCGAGCAGGCCAACGGCATAAAGATCCCCTATCAGATCGTCGAGCCGCGGGAGGGGGACGTCGCCGAGAACTACGCCAACTGCGACCTCGCCTACAAGGAGCTCGGCTGGAAAGCGAAGCTCAACATCGTCGACGCCTGCCGCGACGCCTACAACTTCCAGAAGAAGAACCCCAACGGGATAGAGTAAGCACGATGGAAAACGAGATCTTCGAGGTAAAGCTCCCCACCGGGGAGACGCTCAAAGGCCGGAATTGGAAGGCCAAGGAAGCGATAGGAAGCTTAGTCATCGCCACCGGCATGCAGGAGCACGCGCTCCGCTACGAGGGCTTCGCGCGTTTCCTGAATGAGCAAGGATACGACGTCTACGTCCTCGATGCCTTCGGGCAGGGGCTTAACGTCGATGATGGCCACCCGATCCAGGTCTGGCCGGAAGATGGCTTTGCGAAGAACGTCGACGGCATTGCCTTGGCCCTTAAGTTGGCCGGGAAGAACGGAAAGCCCGCCTACGTCATGGGGCACTCGATGGGCTCGTTCATGGTCCAGTCGCTATTAGAAGAGCACCCCGGCCTCGCCAAGAAGGCGATACTCTGTGGCTCCAACGGCGGCCAGCTTGGCCTGATGAAGCTCGCGAGCCTACTAGCCCACATCCTGGTCCATAAGGGGAACATGGAGAAGCCGGTCAAGCTGCTCACCAAGCTCTCCTTGGACGTCTACGCCGACGCGGTCGCGCCCTGCAAGACATCCGCCGACTGGCTCTCCTACAACGAAGACAACGTCAAGGCCTACCTCGAGGATCCGCTATGCGGCAACCCCAACACCGGCTCCTTCTGGCTCGGGTTCCTCGATGGGATGAAGCGCATCTGGGAGAAGAAGAACCTCAATAAGATCGACAAGTCGACCGAGGTGCTCATCATCTCCGGCAAGCAGGACCCGGTGGGGCAATTCGGCTCCGGATTGGTCTGGCTTTACGACACCTATCGCCGCCTTGGGCTAAGCAAGGTCGTGCTGCACCTATATCCGAATATGCGGCATGAGGTCTTGAACGAGGACGGCAAGGCGGAAGTCTACCGCGACGTCGTCTCTTTCCTAGAATAGGAAACAATCGGGAAATCGGCGGAAGCAATACTCCGCCTTTTGTTTTTATCGTTTTCTCCCAACAGCTAAAGAAATGATTTTTTGCCTGTTGAAACCCCTTACATCGGACTATATAATCTAAGCATGCGGGAACGTTCCCGCAATGGAGGAAACCGATGAAATCAAAATACTTCTCCTTCGCGGCCTTGCTTTGCCTAGCGGCCGCGGCGCCCCTGACTTCCTGCGGAGGCGAGGACGATACCGACCCCACGGGAGCCAAGATCGTCACGATTTGGGTCCACAAGAACGAGCAGGACGACGAGGGCAAGGTCTATAAGCAGATCCAGACACAGTTCAACAACGAGGGCCACACCCTGAAAAACGGCCAGACCGTCAAGATGAGCATCTCCTTCTATGGCTCCACATTGGAGACCAAGATCGACGGCTCGGTTTTGACCAACAAGCTGCCGGACATCATCGCCGTCGACTCCTCCGACGTCACCGCCAAAGCCAACGCCGGGATTATCATCCCATTCGATGATTACATCACCGACGAGGAGAAGAACTCCTTCGTCGACTCGGTCATCGAGCAGGGCACCATTGACGCCGAGCTTTATTTCCTATCCCCGATGGAAGCCCCGGGCGGCGTCTACTACAACAAGACCATGCTCCGCGCGGCGGGATACACCGACGCGGATTTCCCGACCTATGAAAGCCCCTGGAGCTGGAACGACATTCACGAAGCTCAAGAGAAGCTAAAGGAAGTGGGGCAGCCCTATCAGATCGACCTCAAGGCCGGATTCGGCGACGATGGGTATATGTACCTTTATTCGCCCCTTGTGTATTCCGCGGGCGGGACCTTTGGCACCGAGAATCACGTCACCGAAGCGCTTACCTCCGACGAAGCCATCAATGGCATAAAGCAGCTTGAGCAATTCTATTCCGATGATGGAATATCCGGATCGGATTCTCCTTGGGTCTACAATGGGACCAACGACAAGGCCTTCTCGCAGGGAGTGGTTCCGTTTGAGGTCTATGGCCCCTGGGATGCCAGGACCATCAAGAAGGGCAATAGCGCCGTCAAGGGTAACTACGGCATCATGCCTTACCCGGTCTACGAAGACGGCAACGGCAATAAGGGCGACATCATCGCCTCCCCCTGCGGCTCGTTCGGCTTCGGCATCACCAAGAGCAGCAAGAACCTCGAGGCCTCGAGCCTGGTCCTCAAATACCTCTGCGGCGCCTCGAGCTCCGAGATGCTTTACAACGCCATCGGAACCTACCCGACCAACGTCGAGCTCCTCTCTTCTCTTGAGGACTTGCAGTCCGGGCCGGAGAAGGATCTCGCCGACTACCTCAAAGCCAACACCTACACCCGTCCTCACATGGTCAAGTACCCGCAGCTGAAGGACGCCTATGGCGAGGTGCTGAAGTACATCAAGCTGAAGGTCAACGACTCCGACTACGATTTGGAAAAGCAGATCACCGAGCAGATGACCAAAGTCGACAACGCCAGGGCCTAATATGCGAATCGGCGACATCACCAAAACCAAGTCCAAGGGCCAGTACCGGCTCTTCGGGACGGAATATAGCCTCCGCGAGACGATCGCGGGGCTATCTTTCCTCGCCCCCTGCTTCCTCTTATCCGTGGTGTTCGTCTTCCTTCCCATCGCCATTTCGCTCTCCTATGCCTTCACCGACGCCAACATGCTTCGGCTCGATTCGGTGAACTTCATCGGATTCGACAATTTCGTGAGGCTGTTCCAGGACGCCTCCATCGGAAAGGCGTTGACGAACACGCTGATATTCGTCGGATGCGTCATCCCGCTGCAGTTTGGGACCGCCTTGGGGCTGGCATTGATACTCAACCACATAAAGCGGTTCAACACGTTCCTCCGCTGGGCCTTCTTCTGCCCGGTCATGCTGAGCCTCGCCGTCACCTCGATGCTTTGGATGAACCTGCTCAACCCGCAGGAGGGCCTCATCAACGCCCTCATTCTGGCTTTGGGCGGCAACCCGATGATGTTCCTTGAGGACCCCGATCAGGCCATGGGCTGCATCATCTTCATCTCCGCGTGGCAGGGGGCTGGCTATCAGATGCTTATCCTCCTCTCGGGATTGAAGAACATCCCCAAGGACCTCTACGAGGCGGCCGAGATCGATAGGGCGAGCAAATGGCAGCAGTTCCTCAACGTCACCCTGCCGGGCCTGAAGCCGACCATGGTATTCGTCTTGATAACGATGATAATCGGGGCGTTCCGCATCTGCGTCCAGCCGATGATCATGACCGACGGCGGCCCGTTGGACTCAACGCTTACCATGTCCCTATACATCTACAAGCAGGGCGTCGAATACCGCGACGTCGGCTACAGCTCGGCCATCGCCATGGTCTACACCGTCATCATCGCCGCGGTGAGCTTGACACTTAGGAAGGTCCTAGGCGGGGACAACGAGGCTTAAAGCAATGGAACCAACCTACGGCAAAATCGCTTCCGCGAAGATCCACCGCAAGCCCAACCTCGGCAAGATAGGGAAGAAAGCCCTGATCGTGCTGGGGCTGGCCGTCCTGTGCTTCATCTTCCTCTTCCCGATCGTCTGGATGGTCGACAACTCCTTCAAGGACGGCGACACCATCTCCGCCCAGCTTGGGTCGATAATGACCTTCCTGCCACCTAGCTTCGACATCAGCACCTGGTTCGTTAGCTATGAGAAGCTGTTCAACTCGTTCGACGGCTTCGGCAGGTCGATCCTTAACTCCATAATCTACTGCGGCGTGACCATCCTCGGCGTGCTGCTGATCAACTCCTTCGCCGGCTATGCCTTGGCCCGGTTCAAGTTCCCCGGCAACAAGGCCATGACGACCATCATCCTCATCCTGATGATCGTTCCGATCGAGACCTCGGTCGTCCCGACCTACATCATCCTCTACTACCTTGGCCTACTGGAGGAGCCGATGAGCGTCCTTGGCTACCTGCTCCCCGGCTTCGGCTCGCTGTTCTACACCTACATGTTCCGGCAGTACTTCCTCGGCATGCCAATCGAGATCGAGGAGGCAGCCAGGATCGACGGGTGCTCGAGGATCGGCGTCTTCTTCAAGATGATCCTCCCGCTTTCCAAGCCGGTGTTCGCCACCGTTGCGATCTTCACCTTCATGGGGCAGTGGAACGAGTACATCTTCGCCCAGCTGATGTTCCCCAACCCGGCCATGCAGCCGCTTCAGGTATTCCTGCAGTTGGTCAACACGAACACCCCCAAGGACCTCGGCATGATCATGGCCTCATTGACCTTCTCGACCATCCCCATCGCCTTGGTCTACATCTTCGCCCAGAAATACATTATCGAAGGGGTATCCTTCACAGGTCTCAAATGATGAAAAAACTAAAGTCCCTAGCCTTCCTATTGCCGTTTGCGCTCTGCTCCTGCGGGGCGAAGACCCCATCCCTCGACGAGGGGCTTTTGGCCTATTACCCGCTCGATGAGCAATCTGGCATGGAGCTCGTCGGCGAGGGCAAGGAAGGCGCCTCCGGCACCCTGTATTCCCATCTGCAGTCCTCCCCGACCTACCGCGGCGATTCCTACCTTTCTTATAAGAAAGGCATCCGCGGCGAGGCCTTGGTCATGGATGGCTATAGCGTATACGGCGAGGCCGATGACTTCGTCCTGTCCGGCAACTCCTTCACCCTCTCGGCCTGGATCGCCCCAAGGGCCTACAACTACTCCGACCAGAACGCTAGCGACGACAACGTGCAGGCCATCATCAGCCAGTACTTCTACGACGGCTCGACCGGGCTTGGCGTCCTGCTTGGATATCGCCGGGAAGGAAAGTTCATGGTCGGCGTCGGGACCGACAAGGGCTGGTTCGAGCTCTACGACGAGGGCACTCCCCTAGACCAGTATCAGTGGAACCACGTGGCCGCCACCTTCGACGGCGCCTCGGGCGAGCTGCGCCTATTCAAGAACGGCCGCATTGTCAACCGGATGAACGTGGGGCAGGATTCCTTCATCCAGCCAGCCGACGTCCCCTTTAGCATCGGCAAGTCATCCCAAGCCGGCTCCAACGGCGATTGCCTTACCAACGTCGTCTCCGGATTGCTCGACGAGGTCAAGGTCTATGGACAGGCCAAAACCGCCGCAGAAATAGGCTCAATCTTCAAGCAAGGCCTGCAAAACGGAGAGATTCCGCAGCTTAGCTTCGATGATGTTTGGCTGCAGAACTCCTTGACCGAAGACGCATATAAGCCGCAATACCACGGCGGCCCATACGAGAATTGGATGAATGAGCCGCACGCGCCATTCTTCTATAACGGCGTCTACCACATCTTCTTCCAGCAGAACCTCAACGGCCCGTATTTCAATGGGGCTCAGGGAATATGCTGGGGCCATTTGACTTCCACGGACATGGTCAATTGGACCCCGCGGAAGGAAGTGGTGGTTCCGACCGCTGGGTCGGTCTGCCCCGATGGCGTCTGGAGCGGCGGATCTACCATCGCCCCCGACGGCACCCCGGTGCTTTTCTTCACTGCGGGCGACTACGCCCATCCGGGCCTGCAGTCCAATCAGAACATCGGCATGGCCACCCCGAAGGACCTTTCCGATCCCTATTTGACAGAATGGGTCATCGACGATGAGCTCTCCATCGCCCAGCAGCCCGGGCAAGGCCGCGCGGGCGAATTCCGCGACGCCCACGTCTACCGCGACGGCGATGATTACTACCTGCTAGTCGGATCTGGGGACGAGAACAGCGGCCGCGGGACCGTGGTGGTCTACAAGACCGACGCCTCGAAGACCGATCCCTTCCACAAGTTCGAGTACAAGGGCCACCTTTTCGATTACAGCAATTCCGACGCCAAGTACGGATCGGTTTGGGAATTGCCGGTGCTGCTCCCCCTTAAAAACGAAAAGGGCGAGGATTCTGGCAAGTTCGTGCTGGCCATCTCGCCCGCCCCGGCCGAGACCGCCGACAACAACATCATCTACTGGATCGGGGAATTCGATAAGGAAGCCTGCCGCTTCGTCCCGGACTTCGCCGACCCGCGCCGGATGGATTACGGCGGAAACGTCTTCACCGGCCCCTCGGGATTCATCGACCCCAACGACGGCAACGCCTACATGTTCTCCATCATGCAGTCGCTTCGGACCTCCAGCGCCCTCTCCTCTTCGGGCTGGGCCCACAACATGGGGATGGTCAGGAAACTTTATTACGACACCTCGAGGTCCGACCTTGGGATCTCCATAATCGACACCTCCTCCATCGAATCCGGCGAGAGCGTCGAGTTCGATCTGCCTTCGGTGGAGAATCTCGCCTCCGCTTTGTCTAAGGTGGAGTCGGATTCGTTTAGGCTCACAATTTCCTTCATCACCCTCGACGAGGCCACGCTTAAGGTCAGGCAGACCAAGTCCGGGGAGGAATATACCGCGATAACCATCCGCCCCGACTATGCCGAGGTGGACAACCAGTCCAACCTTAGCAACTACCCCGCGTCCGGCGGAGTGTATTCCGGGTCGCTTTCCGGCAAATCGACCCACACTTTGGATGTGCTGGTCGACCGCAGCATGGTTGAGGTCTGCTTCGATGAGGAGAAGACCATATCGGCGAGGAGCTACCCGACCGATCTAGACGCGCTTTGCCTCTCCTTCTCCGCCTCCTCCTACACCAGCATCTCGCACGCGAAGATCAACTTTTTGGAGGGTATCTACTGATGTCTCGCCGTCTTGCTTTGATAATGCCGGTCTTGGCCTTAAGCGCCGCCTCCTGCGGTCAGGCTAAGGAGGACTGCCGGATAGTAAACGGCGATTTCGAGCAGGGAGACCTGACCGGCTTCTCCTCCATCGAGGGGACCGCTTTCTCCGATGCCGCCATCACGGTGGCCGGGTCCGATGCCATGAGGATAAATGCCTCGGGCGACTTCTACCTCGATACCTCCCATTCCGAATCCGATCTTTCCGCGACCGGGAAGATGGACAGCACCCGCTTCAAGATCGGCCAGAACACCAGGCTGACCATGAGCCTCGGCGCCATGAAGAACCCCGACCTCTGCCACATCGATTTAATCGATGCCGAAACCGGCGAGACGCTGCTTTCCATAACCAATCGGCTATTCAACGAGAACTCTCCGAGCCGGAGGATGAGGGTACAAAGCACCGAGCTTGGCCAATTCGCCGGCCGCGAGTGCTTCCTCCGCTTCGTCGACGATGATGGCGGGAGCGATGGCTACAACTACATCCTGGCCGATGACATCAGGTTCGACTACCTTGGGGAAGACGACGACGGTACCTTGGTCGGCGACGCCAACTCCTACATAGAGAAGGCGGCGCCGGAGCTGCCGGATTCGCCTTATCGCCACACCTACCACCTGATGCCCGAGATCGGGTGGATGAACGACCTAAACGGCTTCATCTACTACGAAGGCGCCTACCACATGTTCTATCAGCACAACCCCTATTCGCCCGCTTGGGACCTGATGCATTGGGGGCACGCTGTATCAACCGACCTTTTGCACTGGGAGACTTTGCCGGTGGCCCTCGCCCCGGATATGCCCTATGACCTCAACGGCTGCTTTTCCGGAGGGGCGTTCGTCGGAGAGGACGGCTCGCTGAACCTTCTTTACACCGCGGTGGGGGAAGGCGGCGTGCAGCAGCAGGCCATGGCCACGAGCTACGATGGTGTCAATTTCTCCAAGCGCCAGGCCAATCCTGTCATTGACTCCTCGATGCGCGGGGAAAGCCGGATAACCGATTTCCGCGATCCCTATTGCTTCCTCCACGACGGCGACGTCTATGCCGTCATCGGCGGGAAGAACGAGGGCCCTGGCGGGTCGGTTTACCTATATAAGCAAACCGGCGAGGCGTCGTTTGCCTATGTTGGAAAATCCTATTCGACGACAGTCACCGGCGACGGGATGCTCGAATGCCCGAATTACGTCAGCCTCGGCGGGAAGGACGTCATAATCACCTCCCCTCAGTCGGTTAGAAGCGATGAGCTCGGCGAGTTCCAGAACCTGCATTCGGTCGCCTACCTGGTTGGCGAGATGGATTTCTCGACCGGGGAGTTCGTCCCCGACGTCGATTCGCTGCAGGAGCTTGACAAGGGATTCGACTTCTACGCCACCCAGATACTCGATCTAGGAGACAGGCAGATCCTGATGGCCTGGATGAACATGTGGAGCCGCAACTACCCCTCGGCGGTCTACGGGACCGCGGGCGAGGCGACCTTGCCGCGTGAGATAACCTTGGTCGATGGGCATATATACCAGAAGCCGATCGAGGAGGTCGATACCCTGTTCGGCGATCCGATTTCGGTGCCCGATGCCTCCTCATCCGCCTTTATAGGCAACGGGGCCGCGGCCAGGGTTAAGTGCAAGATAAACGTCTCCTCGCTAGGAAGCGGGAAAGCCGGGCTCAACCTGTTCGAGGGAACCGGTGAGGCGGTCAAGGTCTATTACGACGGCTCGCTGGGCGCCTTGGTCTTCGACCGTTCCAACTCCGGATTGGAGATCAAATCCGATGCCGGGGTGGAGGATGACGGGCTGCGCTATGCCGTGGTCAGCCCCGACGAGAACGGCGACATCGAGCTCGATTGCTTCCTCGACAAGAGCTCAATCGAGGTGTTCGTGAATGGCGGCTACCTCACCATGAGCGGGATAGCCTACCCAAGCGAAGGCAGCGACGGGATATCCTTCTTCGCCGATGGCGGGGAAGCGACGCTGCACGACGCGAGCCTATACCTATTGGAGGAGGGGAAATGACGATAAAAAGACCTTTGTTCCACATAACCCCCATGAAGGGCTGGATAAACGATCCAAACGGATTCTGCTTTAAGGATGGCGTCTATCATCTTTATGCCCAGCATTATCCATATAAGCCGGAGTGGGGGCCGATGCATTGGCTCCACTTCGTTTCCGGCGATGGCGTCAAGTTCATAGAAGACGGAATCGCGCTTAAGCCGACAGAACAATATGAACTGCCATGGGGCTGCTTCTCCGGCTCCTCGATCGTGGTGGATGGGACGATATATTCCTATTACACCGGGGCGCAGGAAGGGAAGCAGGTGCAGTGCCTTGCCAAAAGCAAAGACGGCCGCAATTTCGAGAAATTCCCGCAGAACCCGGTCATCGATCCGGATATTCTGCCAAGCCGGTATTCGCGCAAAGACTTCAGGGATCCCAAGGCTTTCGTTAGGGATGGAAACATCTACATCCTCGCCGGATGCCGTTGCTTGGACAAAGGCTCCTCGATATTGCTGTTCAAATCTAAGGATGGCGAGCGGTTTGAGTTCGTCTCCGAGTTCTACCACAGCGACCTCACCGGCGAGGGGATCATGGAATGCCCCGACATAATCTTCCCCTTCGATGGCAAGGACGATGCCTATCTGATCTTCTCTCCGCAGTTTAGGAAATCGGCCGACCCATACCGCTTCCAGAACATCCATAGCTCCGTCTATGTTTATGGGCGCGCCGATCTTAGGTCCGGGCGTTTTGAGCCGGTCGGAGAGGAGACCGAATTCGACCATGGGTTTGACTTCTACGCCGCCCAAACGTTGTCGAATGGAAACGAGTTCCTGCTCACCGCTTTTGAGGCGATGTGGGATAGGAACTATCCAACCGCCAAAGACGGCTATGCCGGGTCGCTGGTTTTGCCGCGCCGGCTTTCCTTTATGCCGCCTCTGCTCAAGCAGTCTTTCCCGGATGGCCTTAAGAAGTACGAAACGGGGCATGCCGAGTATGGCAACCTCGCCTGCCAAGATGGCATAAAGAAGATCGATCTGCCAACCGGCGATTGCAAGCGCATAAAGTTCGCCGTCGATACCTCTTCCGACTGGAGCTTCGTCCTCGACGGCGGGTTCTCCGTTTCCTATTCCAAGGATAGGAGCTTGCTTAAGGTCGAGCGCAAAGGCATGGAAGAGGAGATATACAGCAAAGACGGAACCAAGGAGGATACCCGCTACATCGAGGTCCGGCCTTCCTCCGAGCTCCGCTTCGACATCCTGGTCGACGGCTGCCTGATCGACATGCTGATCGATGACGGTCTTTATGCTTTCTCCAGCCAGTTCTACGGCAACGGCGAAAGCTCAATATGCTTCCTCGGGAAGCTAAGCATCGAGGGGCTTTCCCTCGAGACATATGGAGGTGAAACCCTATGAGAATCAATCTATTAGCCCTGCCTTTGGCCGCCCTTGCGCTTTGCGGCTGCCAAGGCGAAACCGACACCGCGCCCAAGTACAACCAGACCATCGAGAACGGATCGTTCGAATCGGGTCTCGAGGGTTGGACCATCAACGGGCTATCGGAGGACGACGTCAGCGACGCCGACACCTATTCGGACCAGAAGCACATAGACAAGGAAGGCGATTACTCCTACGTCGGTGGGGTTGGTTCCTTGCCGTCTTTCAAGGGGACATTGACCTCCGATCCGTTCATCCTCGGCGGCATCGGGCAGATCGCGCTCGATATCGGGGCGATGAAAGACCAGTCGAAGTGCTACGTCGAGTTCTATTCCGTCGATTCGGAGCAGCCGCTTGAGTTCTACGCCAATAACAACAAGACGAAGCTGACCAAGCTAACCAACTCCGTTTGGAACGGCACGACCATATCCTCGGAATTGGTCCCCAACGTCGTCGATTTGAGCGACCACCTCGACGAGGCGATCTACATCAAGTTCGTCGATGAGGACGCCGGCAGCGACTACACCGACTACTCCTTCTTCAACATCGATGACATAAAGGTGCTTCAGACCGCTGCGGAAAGAAACGATGTGCTGGTGGAGCGGGCGGATTTCCTGCTTGCCCATGCCGACGAGGACATCGATGCCGAGACCCCGGTAACCAAGCTCCGCAACGGCGGCTTCGAGACCGGCGATGCCTCATATTGGAAGCCGATTGCCGGACAGGCCTTCGACAAAGACGGGCTCATATCCTCATCGACCGAGATGTATTGGGGCAACCGTCAGTACCATGCCGAGGGGAACTACTTCCTCAACGGCCTCAACCATGCCGAATCGCTCACCGGGACGATGCGCAGCGAGAAGTTCCAGGTGATAGATGCCGGGGAAGGCAAATCCTACGCCAAGTTCATGATGGGTGCCTACAACGCCGAGGTCTACGTCGGGATAAACGATGCCGCCACTGGCGATGAGCTCGCCCGCTTCTACAACACCGGGTTCAAGGATCCAGAGCTTGCCCAGTCCTTCATTACCTACTACGTCGATATGTCGGAGTATATCGGTCGGACCCTTTACTTCACCATCGTCGATTACGGTACGTCGGGATTTGGGTTTGCCCAGGTCGATGGCTTCGACATTAACCTCTCCGAGCAGGAGGGCAAGGACGGCGTAGCCGCGCTCCGCGAGTTCGCCGCGGCCACAGACGACACCGTCGCAGCACCGGCTTACAAAGCTCTTTACAACGGCGGGATGTCGTTCCCCTTCGCCGGCAATGCTCCAACCGTTGTGGAGAAGTCGTTCAACGTGATTCCTTCGACCATCGACTTGACTTCGTATGCCGCGCAAACCGGCACTTACGACGATTACACCGCAACTTCAGCGATTGAATTATCGATTGTTTCGGTCTCCCATGACGGGGAACCGGTTGCGGACTTTGACGCATCGTCGTTTAACGTGGCATCGGGGAAATACGAGGTTGGCTTTACTGCCACCGACGCTTATGGTCAGAGCTCTGATGGATCGTATTTGCTAGAGGTCCTAGACGAATTCAACGAGCCCGACATCCAGAATGGAGGGTTTGAGACCGGCAATTTGGATGGCTGGACCCAGTCCGGAGCCATATCTGGGAACCCAATTTCTAACGAGACGACTTTCTGGGCCGAGGAAATCCCGTTCAACAAGACCGGGGAATACTTCTTCAATGGTTGGAACAGCGGAGTTGCTGAATCCGATGGCTATTCAATTCGTTCGACTATGTTCAAACTATCTGGATCAGGATTCATAACCTTCAAGCTCGGTGGTAGGGCAGCTTCGCTTGCGCTAATCGACGCCTCGACCGGGGAAGAGGTCGCCGTCTATGAGAACACCGAGTTCAACGACGGGAACTTCCCGCTTATCAAAGATGGTTGCCGCCTCAGCATGACTAAGTATGTCGCTGATTGCTCGTCCTTGCTTGGTCGTTACCTATATGTCGAGCTCCGCGACAATGTCTTGGCTGCAGGCCTATCTTGGGGCGTCGCGTTCTTCGATGACGTCGTTGTCAATAACCCCGATCCGGTAGCGGTCGAGGGCAACTACGACACCGTGGTTCAAAACGGCGAGGAGGTTCAAATACCTTACGCCGAAGCAATAAACACGCTTTGATTCATAGGAGGAAAAAAGATGAAAAAAGCACTGTTTATCATCCCGGCAGCCGCATTGCTGCTATCGCCGTTGGCACTTATCGGCCACGGTTCCACCTCTATCGGCGTTTCCGCCGCCGAAGCCACTCCGACCAACATCTACATGCCTTTCAACGAGGACAATTTCGATGTCATCAGCGATCCAAACAGTTCATACACTGAAAACAGTGCTGACAAATGGGACACCGGTCGTTACGGTACGTTCTGGAATTATAGATTCTTCAACGCGCTTGACGAATTCTATAACGGGAGCATTCGCGAAGACTGGACTGGAACGGTCAACTCCAAGCCCTGGCACCAAAATCAAAGATACATTACATTCACTTTCGGGGCTGCGCGCAATACGGAGGCCTGCAAGGTCGAGATTGTTGATGCAAACACGGAAATAGTGAAGGCTACCGTCGTTAATAACTTATTCAGCGATCCGAAAATATCATCGAACATGATGATGAGAGTTGTTGATCTTGGAGAAGGGTTCGACGGCGACCTCTATTTGAAAATAACCGATAACGCCACGTCCGATTATGGCTTCGTGGCCCTCGGAGCTTTGCGTGTCAATCAGACTATTGAGGAGGCGGCAGCATCGGTTGGTGTTCATCGAATGAACCTTGCCAACGTCAACCTTCCTGGATATGGGTCTGACACTAACTCCAATACTCTATCCACGGCATATTGTGTAGACGTTTACGATACAAACCCAGAGTATTCGTTTGTTGCCGACAATCTCCCGAATTACTTCAAGGAAGGATTTGAGATTGATGACGAGCTTTCCAATTGGGCTTATGATATATCCTTTTCAAGTCGGCAGAATACCACTGGCAGCGAGGATAGATATTATATCGATTTCAAAAATAGCGTTTCTTCTCAGAAAACGTTCGTTGTTAACGCCGAAATGCTTCCGGCTCCGTTCAATGTGACCGGGGACAAGTTCTTTGCAGGCGGCCTCACCGATGGATGCGCATCCTCTGGTGCCGAAGACGCGAAGTATCGCCTGATTTCCTCGCCGTTCAAAATGAACGATCTTGGTTTGTTCTCGCTTAAGCTTGGAGGACGCACCGCAAAAGTCGAACTGATATCCTATCCCGATGGTGAGGTTCTCTATTCGCATCAAAATCAGCTATTTGGCGACAACGTTAACAACATTGTCCGGCGCGATACCTACAACGCCACGATGGTTCGCCACATTTTTGAGGTTCCTTCCGCTGCCGGGAAGAAGGTCTGCATCGCCATTTCCGATTGCGAGCACGGCGGAAATTGGGGCAACGCTTTCTTCGACGAGATAAGGACCGATTATGCCGCTTACCCCTCCCTTAAGCTCGACTTGATCTCGCAAGGGAACGAGAACGGCGTCGCCAAGGATTCGTATCACCTAGAAGAAGACGCGGAGCCCACCGCTTTGAGCGAAGCCGCCGCGTTCGTTACCGATTACTACGCCAAGGCTCGTATCTACGACAACGGATTCTCCTACTGCGGCGTCAGCTCGTCGCTTAATGCTTTGGTCACCGCCTACACCGCACTGTCGCCGGAAGCCCGGGAGATTGTCGACTTCTCCGACGACTATTCCTATGGCACCTACGAGGTCGGCGACGCCATTTACCAGAACACCGTTCAGTTGACCAAGATCGACGCTTCCATGGCCAACCTCAGCCAGAGGGTCGAGGCCGCTTCAGAAGGCGGGGTCTTCAAGATAAACGAGGACAATGCCGTCGATTACGCGCTCCTCTTGGCCTTAGCTGGCATAGCCGCCGCCTCAATTGTCGCCTTAGTCGTTCTATATAAGCGCAAAAGGCAGGTAAAATAACAAAAAGAGGTTAATAAGATGTCATCGATCATCGATGTTGCGAAAAAAGCCGGCGTCAGCAAATCCACCGTGTCCCGCTACTTCAACAACGGGTATGTCTCGGAGGAGTGCGCCGAGAGGATCAAGAAGGCGATTGACGACCTTTCCTATTCGCCTTCCTCCCTCGGCCGGGCGCTTAAGTACAACCGCTCGATGACGATAGGGCTGTGCGTTCCTAAGATCTCGCACCCCTTCTTCTCTAAGATCACCGAGGCGATAGAGGACGAGGCCTATGCCCTAGGGTATAGGCTGCTGCTCACCGACTCTGGAAACGACAAGGCCAGGGAGGAAAGCTTCATATCGCTTGCCAAGAAGAGCCAGATCGATGGCATCATCTTCGTAACCCACAATTTCTATGACCGCATGGACCCCAACCTCCCGATCGTCACCATCGATAGGCGGTTTGCAGGTGGGGTCCCCACCATAACCTCGGATAACTACGAGGCTACAAAGAAGGCCCTTGCCTACCTTTGGGAACAAGGTGCTAGGCGCATCGGGTTCCTCGGCGGCAAGCCGGCCGTCACCAGCTTCGTCTACGACCGCTACCGCGCCTATTCCGACTTCGCTTCGGAACACGGCATGGAAGAAAGGACCGGATACTACGAATCCAAGCACGGCGAGGAATATTGCTACTCCGAGAAGTACTTTGCGTCCTTCCCGGATGTGGATGCGGTGTTCGCCACCTCAGACGCCTACGGTTTCGCCTATTACCGAGTCCTAGTAAGGAACGGCAAGTCTTGCGATGACGTCAAGATAATCACCTACGATGGCTGCATGAACGATTTGATCCAGTCGCCTTCGTTCACCTCGGTCGTCCAGGATATCCCCGCGATGGCCAAAAAGGTAGTCGAGGTCCTGAACATGAGGATAACGGGGCAAAAGGATATCGACGACGTCTACACCATCCCAACCACATTCTTCAAGGGGGAGACCGCTTGATATGATCATCTGCGCAGGAGAGATACTGATCGATAGGTTCATCGATGGCGAGAAGCACATCGACAAGCCCGGCGGGGCGCCTTTCAACGTCGCCTGCGGGATGGCTAAGGTCGGATGCAAAGTCGGCTTCTTCGGCTCGGTGGGGGACGACGAGGAGGGCGAATCGCTCCTTGGCTTCGCCGCCGGGTTCGGATTCGATCCCCTCAGCATTAAGACCATAGATGGCAAGAAAACCACCATCGCCGAGGTGAGCTTGGTTAATGGCGAGCGCAGCTTTCGCTTCGATAGGGAGGACATGACCGATGCCTTGCTAGACTTCGAAGAGTTCAAGGCGCTGCTCGCTTCGAAGCCGAATATCGTCCACTTCGGGTCGCTTATGGTCTGCTACGACTTCGGAAGGGAATTCCTGCGCCTTGCCGCATCCGAATGCCAGAAGCGGGGCATCACGACCTCCTTCGACGTAAATTACCGCGACGACATCTTCGCCTCCAAGGAGGAGGCTATCGCCATATACCGCGACCTGGTCCCGCTATTCGACATCGTCAAGATGTCAGACGAGGAGCAGGCGATACTTTACCCATCCGGATACGAGACCCGCCCTGGGCAGCTATTGGTCTTAAGCTGTGGGAAGAGTGGGTCAAAGGCCTATTTAGAAAGGAAGGAATACTCCGCTCCCTCCACCCCGCTCAAACCGGTCGACACCACGGGAGCGGGCGACGCCTTCTATTCGTTGTTTCTATCAGAGGTCGACGCCTGCGGTGATATATCGAAGTTGGATGTAGTCAAGGCGCTGCATTATGCCAACGCCGCCGGGGCGATCGCCACCCAGCGCGTCGGGGCGATATCGAGTTTGCCGACCCTAGATGAGGTCAAGGCTTTTGCAGATGAGAAGAGACTCGTTTTATAGGTTGTTCAACCGCGAGGCCAAGAACCCCAACCCCAAGCTTCCATCCAACCGGGTGGCGGCCTATTTCGACATATTCAGGAACCGATTCTTCTCCCTGGTCTGCCTTTCGATGCTGACCTCGATCTTCGCTTTGCCATTATTGCTGTTCGTCTTCCTCTATATGCCATATTCGCAATCGGCGATATCCGCCTGTGAGGAAGCCGGCGGGGATTTGCCGTCATTGATCCTGATGCTTGGGCTAATCCTATCGGCCGGCGTGCTAGTGCTCTCGCTGCCTATGTTCTATGGTTTAGCAGGCCTGTTCTTCGTGATGAAAGGCCTGATATACCAAGAGGGCTCGCTTTTCTACCGCGATTTCTTCCTGGGCATGAAATCCAACGCCAAGGAAGCCGCCTTATCCTGGGCGATAAGCGCCATAACGGCCTCGCTTTTCATAGCCGACCTAAGCATCTATCCCAGCATGGATAACGTCCCTTCGGCTTTGAAGATCGTGGTGGCGGTTTTGATGGCTTTGATCGTGCTTTGCGCGCAATTCATGGCGATACATCTGCTTTGCTATGGGTCTATATACGATTTCAAATTGTCGGACAGCCTGAGGAATTGCGGGCTTTTCGCGGTGGTGCTGTATCCGCTGAATCTGGCTTTCCTAATCATAGGCGGGATATTCTTCATCTTGCTTTTCATCCCGTTTTTCCTGGTGCAGATGATCTGCCTATCGATATGCGTGCTGTTTGGCTTCGCGCATTTCGCTTTGGTAAACTCGCTTTACTGCTATTCGCGTTACGACAAATACATAAACAGCCGCTACGAGGAGGACCTCGTCGGCAAAGGTTTGGACAAGGAGGAGAAATAATATGGCCAGCCTAACTCTAAAGCACATCCACAAGGTATACGATGGCGGCGTCAGGGCCGTCAGCGACCTCAACCTGCAGATCGACGACAAGGACTTCGTGGTCTTCGTCGGCCCGTCCGGATGCGGCAAGTCAACCACCCTGCGCATGATCGCGGGGCTTGAGACGATAACCGCGGGCGAGCTCGACATCGATGGGAAGGTGGTCAACGACCTGCCACCGAAGGACCGCGACATAGCCATGGTCTTCCAAAACTATGCGCTTTACCCACATAAGACCGTCTATGAGAACATGGCTTTCGGCCTTAGGCTCGCCAAGCTGGACAAAGACGAGATCGACCGCCGCATCAAGTCCGCCGCCGAGGTGCTGGGGCTCACTCCTTACCTTTCTAGGAAGCCCAAAGCGCTCTCTGGCGGCCAGCGGCAGCGCGTCGCCCTCGGCCGGGCGATTGTCCGCGAGCCGAAGGTCTTCCTCCTCGATGAGCCGCTTTCCAACCTCGATGCCAAGCTGCGCGTCCAGATGAGGTCGGAGATAACCAAACTCCATCGCCGCTTGGGGACCACCTTCGTCTACGTCACCCACGACCAGACCGAGGCCATGACCATGGGCTCGAAGATCGTCGTCATGAAGGATGGCGTAGTGCAGCAGGTCGACACCCCGACCAGGCTATACGACCACCCGGCCAACGTCTTCGTCGCCACCTTCCTAGGCACCCCGCAGATGAACCTCTTCGACTGCCGGATAGTCGAGGAGAACGGCGCCTACTATGGATTGATCACCAAGGGCAGCAGCGCCTTCAAGATCAAGATTCACGATAAAACCATCCGCGAGCTCATCGACCTCGACTACATCGGGAAAGAGGTCATACTTGGACTGCGCCCCGAGGAGATATACCAGGTCGACTCGGCTGATGGCGCCGAATCGATTCCGGTCGTCATCGACGTCATCGAGAAGCTGGGGTCGGAGCTCGTCGCCTATTGCCAGATCGAAGGCACCGAGATCCCAATCGTCGCCAAGCTCGATGGCAGGAAGGAGCTTCGCGAGGGCGACCGCCTGACCGTCACTTTCCACACCACGCATCTGCATCTGTTTGATAAAGACAGCAAGCGCCGCATCGCCGCCTTGGTCGGCGAGAACTTCGTCGTCACCCGCCTCAACGGGAAGGATGGCACGTATACGCTTGGCGAGGAAACTATAAAGCTAGACGGCGATAAGCTTAGCAGGCTGCTCCCGAGCTTCCGCGGCGAGAACGACGTCTTCCTCCGGATACCGGCCAACGCATTCGGCCTAGAATGCAAGGAGGGCTCGCTTAAGCTAAAGGCGACGATCCAGTCGGTCGAGGGCGAGAAGGGCAGCCGGTTCATGTATTTCTCCATCCCGGGGCTGAAGACCTATCTGACCGCTGATTTGCCGCTTCTGGAGGCCAAGCCGGGCGACCAGGTCGATCTATACCTAGACCCCACCCTTTGCGAACTATACGACAAGAAGCTGAAGAACCGGCTCATAGCCGCCTATCCATTCACCTCCAATTCCTGCATCGCTGATGTAAGGAAGGAAAAAGACGGGGCTTGCTATGCCAAGTTCGGCGGGTATTGCCTTAAGCTAGAAGGCGATTACGAGCCGGGGCATTACGAGCTGACGATACCATTCGACGCATTCACGCTGCTAAAGAGAGTGGGGCGCTTTGGGCGCCTTGAGGGGTTGGACAAGCAGGACTCGATGAAGTTCAAATGCGTCAACGAGTCGCTGCTTGGCGAGAACGCCGTTCTATATGCCAACCTGCCGGAGTTCCCCGATTACGTCTGCGTCCTGTGCCCGGGCTATGCCTCTTGCTTCGACAGCAAGTCGGCCTGCTTCAACATCGATGCCTCCAAGCTCGTATTGAGGAAAGCGGAGAAGCAATAATCATATCGATCAGCGAGGAGAGGCCAAGCGCCAGCTCCTCGCTTATTCGTTTAAGTTATAACGCATATTGACTATATATCGTTATATATTTAGAAGCCATCGGATTTTTCGAAAAATTGTAACCGCTTACAAATAATGTTGACTATAACGTTATAGTTGGCTATCCTAAAGTTGCCTGGAGAACATAGGAATGGCAAAAAGGACAACCACTATCTCGATGATCGCTTTGGCGGTTTTGACTTTGTCTTCCTGCGGTGGGGAAGCTAGATCCAGCACCTCGCCAACGGAAGGGGGATCATCGTCTTCTTCGATCATAGTTTCCACCAACAACCCGTACTCCAACCCGACCTACCCGATAGTAGACGGGCAGAAGAAGCCCACCTACATGGCCGACCCCTACGTCATCCGCGACGACGACGGGACCTTCTACCTCTATTGCACCCAGACCGACGTCTACACGCCGAACCTTTCCTTCAACCGCGGCCCGATATTCTCCTCAATCGACATGGTCAACTGGACCTACCGCGGGAACGTCTTCGACTCCTACACCCCGAACTGGGGGACCAGCGGGGCGGGCGTCTGGGCCCCGACCGTGATAAAGGTGGGGGACGTCTGGAATTTCTATTATTCCCTTTCCACCGGCGGGGACGAGAACCCCGGCATCGGGGTCGCCACCTCGCCGACCCCATATGGGCCATGGACCCATCATGGGAAGCTTTTCAACTCCGAGGAGATCGGGGTGACCAACTCGATCGACCCCCATGTCTTCTACGATGACGGCCGCCTCTACATGGCCTTCGGCTCTTATGGCGGATACATAACCCTGATCGAGCTTTCCGAGGATGGCCTCTCCCTTTATGGCGGGCTTGAAAAGCAGAGGGAAGAGAAGGTCGCCTTGGCCGGGTACGGGATCAACGACCTCAACAACTACGAGGCCACCTTCATATTGAAGAAGGATGGCTATTACTACATGTTCCTCTCCACCGGCAGCTGCTGCTCCGGGGCGCAGAGCACCTACAAAGTGGTGGTCGCCAGGAGCGAGAGCCTCAAGGGGCCATACCTCGATTCGCAGGGCCGCGACATGTTCGGGCCCAACCGGGGGGACCCGGTGGTGGTGCCGTCTTTGCGCGGGGCGATGGGGACCGGCCACTGCGCCGTGATCCAAGACGACGCCGGGGAATACTGGATGATCTACCACGGCTACGACACCCAAGGTGACGACCCCTCGCTGCGCGTCACCTACCTCGACCGCCTCATCTTCGACGAGCAGACCGGAATGCCGCACGTCGAGGGCAACCAAGCCAGCAACCACGAGACGCTGCCTGGGCCCTATATAGCATCGAAGGAGAACGGCGATGAATAAGGCCTATTTCCTGCTGGCGTTATCGGCCTTCTGCCTCAGCTGCTCGCCGTCTAACTCGTCTTCCGCCTCCGAGCCGCCGGTCGAGGAGACGAGCTCATCGGAGATCAAGACCGAATCGACCGTATATCAGAACCCCCTCAGGTTCTACAAAGCCGACGGCTCTGAGTACTTCGTCACCTGCGCCGACCCCGACGTCATATACGGGGACGATGGGTACTACTACCTTTACTGCACCAACACCTACTGCGAGATGGGAGACAAGGGGATCGCCTATGACCGCGGCCCGATTTTCCGCTCGAGGAACCTTCTCGACTGGACTTGGTGCGGCTCGGTGTTCGACGGCCACCCCGACGCATTGTCCTGGGGCGACCCGGAAGCGGGGGTGTGGGCCCCATCGGTCATCAAGGTCGGCAGCACCTATAACTACTATTACTCGCTTTCTCTTTGGGGCGACGAGAACCCCGGCATCGGGGTCGCCACCTCACCGACCCCATATGGCCCCTGGACCCATTATGGGATGGTGCTCGACTCGGAGACCAGTGGGGTAAGCAACTCCATCGACCCCCAGGCCATCTACTATGGCGAGCAGCTGTATCTGGTGTGGGGCAGCTTCTACGGCATCGCCGCGACCAGGCTCACCGACGACGGGATCGAGCCTTACTGCGGGCTAGCCGCCCTTAAGGACAACCTGACCTGGATAGTCGAGGACAACTCCGGCGGCAGCATGGACATCGACATCAACTACGAGGGGTCATACATCGTCGAGATCGATGGCTCCTGGTACTACTTCGGCTCCCAGGGGACCTGCTGCTCCGGGACCGCCTCAACCTACCGCGTCAAGGTCGGGAAAGCCGACGATTTCCTCGGCACTTACCGGGGATCTGACGGGGAAAAGCTAAGCGAGGGGACCTACGGCGACCTCGTGATCGGCCCGAGCGAGGACGTCGCCGGGACCGGGCATAACACCATCGTCAAGGACATGGCCGGCGACTACTGGATCGTCTACCACGGATTCGACATCCACGGGGAATACCCTTCCGAGAGGACTTTGTTCATCGACAAGCTGCTTTTCGACGAAAGCACCGGCATGCCTTACGTCGAGGGCAGGCGGCCCAGCTACCGCCAAAGCGTGGTGGGGCCATGCGTACTAGCTTCCTAAGGAGGAAAGAACATGAGAAAGCACAACGCAGCAATCAGCATCGCCGCCCTGTCGCTGGCGGCGGTCGCCGCAACCTCATGCGGGGGCAGCACCAGCAGCCAGTCCTCGTATGACCCCAACGACACCGGCGACCTGACATTCGACTCCAACGGCCAAATCGTCTATGAGGGCGTCAACCTGACCATGTGGTCGGTCACCACCGGCGACGACGCCACCACCCAGGACCAGATAGTCGGAGCCTTCAACGAGCTTTACGACGGCATGATCCACGTCGAGGTGACCCACACGTCCCGCTACGACCTTGAGCAGCTTCTCAACACCACGATGCAGTTCGACCGGCAGTCGGCCCCCGACCTGCTCTTCAACCACGGCTCGAGGGCGGCCGAGTACAACCAGCGCGGCTGGATACTGCCCGTCGACGATTACTTCACCAGGTCCGGCGTCAGCTTCGACAAGCAGGACTTCGTCCCCTCCTTGCTGGAGGCGGTGACCTTGGACGGCAAGGCCTACGGGATGCCGATCGACTGCCACTCCGCGGTCGTCATGATGAGGACCGACATATTGGAGAAGAACGGCTACGAGATCCCGACCAACTACGCCGAGCTGGTTGCCATCTGCGACGACGCCGCCGAGAAGGCCGCCAAAAACGAGCTCTGGATCAGGGGCGAGAACTCGCAGGGCTACGCCGCGACCGAGTGGCGCAAGGCCTCGACGGCCGAGGCCTACACCGCCTTCCCCATCGCCTATGGCGACATGTGGGTCCACGAGTTCGTCGGCTACACCGCCGCCGTACAGAATGGGGCGGAGCTCATCGACGATGAGGGGATGCCAGCCTGGGATAGCGAGCAAGCCGCGACCGGCCTGCAGCTGCTCCGCGACTGGATCCATGCCACTCCGGGGTCGAGCAACGAGCACCCGCTTTCGAAGGACTACGGCTCCTCTTACGACGTCGGCGAATCGCCGTTTTTGACCGGCAACGCCATATTCAAGCTCCAGGGCCCCTGGGTCTATGCCAAGGATAAATCGGATTTCGACAACCTCCTGCGCAACGACGGCGGGAGCGGCAACATCACGACCCGGAGCCTATCCTCGCTATTCGCCGCCGACCCCAGCTCGGAGGACGCCGACAAGATCAAGGGCGAGGGCCACGCCATCATGCTGATGTCGACGGTCGAGTCGCTGACCAAGAAATGCGCCGCCACCGTCTTCATGGACTACATGGCCTATTACAGCGGCATCGACTGGGCCAAGCGCGGGCATCTACCCGCCGCGACCTCGGTTTCCAATTCCTCGGCCTACCGCGAGGATCCGGCATATGAGGAATACATCAAGTACTGGGGCGACCCGTCGGACTACGTCGTCTTCGAGCCGACCGTCAACTACTCCTACGTCGACCAGTATTTCAAATCCGCATTGCAGAAGTCGCTCGCCTCGGATTTCCTGTCCACCCCGGTCAAATCGATCCTGCATAGCGAATACGAGGACTGCATCGCCTACATCCAACTCTACAGCTGAAGAAAATGGACAGGGAAACTAGCCTCATAGAATACGCCAGCGGCGTGTCGCGCCGGAGAAGGCTGCTCCAGGATGGCTGGAGCGTAGTCGCCTTCCTAGGCCCGTTCGCGCTTTGCTTCGCCCTGTTCTTCATCTTCCCCCTCGCCCTCGGCATCGGGATGTCGATGTCGGGGTTCGACGGGAAGGGCATGTTCCCCTCCTCCTTCGTCGGCTTCGACAACTTCGCCGCCGTCTTCACCAACCCGGTCCTGAGGGCCGACTTCTGGGGAGCGGTGGGGACCACCATCAAATTCGCGTTGGTCATCGTGCCGCTATCGATACTCATCCCGCTGGGGCTGGCGCTGCTCATCAACATGAAGCCGCCGCTATACAAGTTCTTCCGGGCCTGCATCTATCTCCCCGGCATCTTCCCGCTTACCGCCACCGGTTTGATCCTGCTGAAGATGTTCGACTATCAATCGGGGTGGATCAACTCCTTCTTCGGGCTGAGCGTCGACTGGTTCGCCTCGCCGACCACCGCCTGGTTCATGATCGGGCTGTTCTGCCTCTGGTGCGGGATAGGGGGCAACTTCATCATCCTCTGCGCTGGGCTGCAGAATGTGCCCAAGAGCCTATACGAGGCGGCGGGGGCCGATGGGGCCGGGCCATGGAGGAGGTTCCTCCACGTCACCTTGCCCGGCATCAAGGACCAGCTGTTCCTTTGCCTGTTCACCACCTTCACCGGCTACATGAACCTCTATGGCCAGGTATACATCCTCGCCTCGAACACGCCGGACCAGGACGCCATGAAAAGCGCCGTCTACCGGATACAGGACATGCTGCTCGGGTCATCCAAGGGCTATGGCTACGCCGCCGCGATGGGGATATGCCTCGGCGTCATCATCATCGGCATATCGATAGTCCAGTTCGTCTGCACCAAGGAAAGGAAAGGGGGCAACCGTCATGCGTCGGGATACATGGCTTGGAAGGAACGCCGGTAAGCTCATCGCCTTCCTGATACTCCTATTGGTGTCGGTGCTGATGCTGCTACCGATCATCTGGGGCGTCTTCGGGTCCTTCCGCGACTACAACGACTTCAACCTGCATGCGTCGAGCTTCCTCCCCTCCAACTGGGACGCCTTCACCTTCGATGGGTACGCCGAGCTCTTCTCCAAGACCGAGTTCATCCCCTCGCAGGCCAACGAGTACTACCCGATCTGGAATTGGCTGTTCAATTCGCTAATCGTCGCCATCGGCGGAACCTTGCTCTATTTGCTTATTGCCTCTTTGGCGGCCTATGCCTTCGTCTTCCTCGACTTCAAGTACTCCAACAGGATCTTCTACTTCCTCATCGGGACGATGACTATCCCGGGCATCATCTCGACCGCGCCCCAGCTGATCAACATGAACATGCTCGGCTTCTACAAGAGCCTGATGGGGTTGATCGCGCCGTCTTTGGGCGGGGTTTATGGGGTTTTCCTGATAAGGCAGTTCTTCCTCTCCATCCCGCATGACCTGATCGAGAACGCTAGGCTCGACGGGGCGAGCAACCTCGCCATCTTCCGCCGCATCGTGCTGCCGCTTGGGAAAAGCGCGCTGTTCGTGCAGGGGCTATTCGGCTTCATGGCCGCCTGGAACGACGTGCAATGGGCGCAGCTGATCATCGGGTCGGCCCCTAGGACCACCTGGACCTTGGCCTATGGGCTGAAGGTCATCTCCGACAACTCGGAATCCTATGAGGCCATAACCCTTTCCTTGGCCTCGGCCGTCATCGCCATGATCCCGATCTTCATCGTCTACCTACTGGCCCAGTCGAAGATCATCGAGGGCGTCGCCCAGACCGGCATCAAGCATTGAGGAGGCAACATGGACATCAAAAGAAAAATCGATAGGAAACAGGCCAAGCAGGAGCTTAACGCCCTCGGCGGCAAGCTGAAGGACGAGTCGATCGAGTCCTTCGTGAGCCTGCGCGGCATCGACAAGGTATACCCCAACGGCGTCCAGGCTGTGTTCGACTTCAACCTCGAGGTCAACAAGCACGACTTCGTGGCCTTGGTCGGGCCCTCTGGGTGCGGCAAGTCCACGACCCTCCGCATGATCGCGGGGCTGGAGGACATCACCTCGGGCGAGCTGTTCATCGACAAGGTCTATTCCAATTACCTGCCGTCGAAGGACCGCGACATCGCCATGGTCTTCCAGAACTACGCCCTCTACCCCCAGATGAACGTCTTCGACAACATCGCCTTCGGGCTGAAGATAAGGCACGTCCCTAAAGCGGAGATCGAGGAGCGGGTCTACAAGGCCGCGGACATCCTCGGGCTCGGCCCCTATTTGGACAGGAAGCCGAAGGAGCTCTCCGGCGGGCAGATGCAGCGCGTCGCCCTCGGCCGGGCGATAGTCAGGCAGTCCAACCTCTTCCTGATGGACGAGCCGCTTTCCAACCTCGACGCCAAGCTCCGCGTCCAGATGCGGAGCGAGATCGTGAGGATCCACCGCGAGGTCGGGGCGACCACCATCTACGTCACCCACGACCAGACCGAGGCCATGACCATGGCCAACCTCATCGTCTGCATGAACAAAGGCGTCATCCAGCAGGCCGGGACCTCGCTTGACCTATACGACCATCCGGCCAACCTGTTCGTGGCGACCTTCATCGGCTCGCCGGCGATGAACATCCTGCGCGGCAATTTATCCGGCGGGAAGCTATCCATCCAAGGATTGCCCGACGTCGAGGTAGACGGCGCTTTGGCCATGGAAGCTCGGAACAAGGCGCTGGGGAAGCTAGCCGAGATAAAAGGGTATCTGGACAATCCGGAATCGCTGACCATTTCCGCCTTATCGAGGATGGAAAGCGCGCAGATCTACGTCAAAAAAGAGGAAATCGCCAAACCGAAGAAGAAGGGGATTGCGCTACTTTCCAGGCTTCGCGAGCTGGGGAAGAAGAAGGCCGACCCGCTGCAGCAGAGGAAGCAGGAGGCCTTGTCCCGCCTCGCCGAGATGGCCGAGGAATACCAGCGCATGATCGAGCAAGGCACCTATGAGGTCGCCGTCGGGCTTCGGCCAGAGGCTTTCCGCCTTGAAGGCGACAGCCGGGCCAGCAAGCCAAGCGAGCCATTCGAGCTCCCCTATGGGCTGGTCGAGGTGCTCGGCAGCGAGCTGATCATTCACCTGCAAGCGCAGGGAAAGGAAATACAGATGAGAACGGAAGGAGGGCAGCTTAAGGAAAACAAGGGAAGTCTGCGCCTATGCTTCGACATCGGCGCGATCCATCTATTCGATCTCCTAAGCGGGGAGAGAATCGGCTTTTGAAATCGCGAAAGGAGCAATAAATGAAAGCTAAGAACATTGCGCTGCTGCTCGCCGCGGCCTTCGGGCTCACCGGATTGGTGGCCTGCGGTGGAGAACACGGCGGCAGCGAATCCACATCCTCGACCTCGGTCTATACCGGCGACTATCGGGTCACCGTGCAGGCCATCGGGTCGACCACGATCACCGTTTCCAACACCGTCCAGCTCCGCTCATCGGTAACCGGGACCACGGAGAAGGACGTCATCTGGTCATCCTCCGATGAGGAGATAGCCTCGGTATCAGACCGCGGATTGGTGACCGGGCTTAAGGAAGGCGAGGTCACCATCACCGCCTCATTGGCCATCGAGCCGGCCTGCAAGGCCTCGATAAACGTCACCGTCCTCGGGGCCCCATCGGCCACCTCAGTCACGATCTCCGGAGCCGATGAGCGCCAGCAGTGGGTCGGCGAGGACCTGCAGCTTGGCGTCGAGGTGCTGCCGGAGGATGCCAGCTCGCTGGTCGATTGGTCCTCCTCCAATCAGGAGGTGGCCACCGTCGACGCGACCGGATTGGTCTCCTTCCTCTCCGAGGGCGAGGTCACGATAACCGCCAAGAGCAAAGACACGCCAACCGTGCTCGACGAGGCGACGTTCACCGTGAGCGAGGGCATCTTCTACTCCAACCAGGGTTCGCCGTATTGGGACATCTCCAAGCAGGCCGACGCCTCCGATCCGAAGGTCGAGCTGCCAGCGGACACCCCGACCGGCTACCATTCGCTTTATTTCGCCCACGTCAAATCGGAGAACTACTACGTCGAGGCGAGCTTTAAGATAACCGCCATCACCTCCAGCTGGGTATGGCAGGGCATTGGTCTTGGGTCTGGCCTTTCCGAATCCGACACGCGCTACTTCATCTTCTCCCCGCGGGTCGATGGGCAGGGCAACGACTACAACAAGCAGATAGTAAAGGACCTGCCCAACGAATCCTGGCCGGCCATCACCACCCGCAGCCAGGTCTGGGGGCAGAACGGCCTCAACGAGATCGACTACCTCAATTCCGAGGTGAAGATGGGGATGCTGCGGCACGGCAATGAGCACTACTGGCTCATCAACGACAAGGTCATGTGGTACGACAACTCCACCAAATACGAGGGGATACCCACCATGCCGATACTGGTATCGGTCGACATCCCCTGCGTCGTGACCGGCTACTCGGTGTCCACCGACATGGCCCTCATCGAGGAGAAGCTCTCCTCCCCGGCCTACGCCAAATCCTTCTATGCCTCCAACCCGGAGATCGTCCGATACGAGGACGACTCCTCGTTCTCCTTCATCTCCAACAGCGTCCTGTGCAAGGACAACAAGGTCAGCTCGCTTGGGGACAAGGCGATGCTGCTTGGCGACTTCACCATCGAGTTCGACATCTCCAATGCCGTCCTCAACCCCGCCCACACCGCCGGGTTCACCGGGCTAAACATCGGCCTTTCCCGCTACGACTCCGCCGACAACGTCGAGTCTTTCCTGATTGGCAAATCCGCCGTCCAGCCCGACAACCAGAACATCGTCGCCCGCTTCGCCAGCTGGAACTATCAGCTTTCGATGGACGACCCCATGGCCGCCACCTCCTATCTGGAATCCTCATCCAAAGTTGCCGATGAGCTGACCGGAACCCACCACATCAAGATCACCCGGACCATCGAGGACAACATCTCCTACTTCAAGATGTACGTCGACGGCAATGAGGTGAACTTCGACATCAAGTCCAACCAATACGTCGAGATGACCTCCCGCTACACCGGGTCCTACCTGCTTTGGGTAGGCGGCGAATACACCTCCGCCGACATCGCCAACCTGGAGTTCACCTCCTCGCTGAATTAGACGAAAGGAAACGCAAATGAATAGGAAAACAACCCTTCTGACGCTATTAGCCGCCTCCGCCTTGCTCGCCGCCTGCGGGCCATCCGGGACCTCCGGAACAACCACCCAGACCCCTCCCTCGACCGATGAGTCGACCAATACCGCCACCACCCCGGACGAGACCTCGACCGGCACGTCAACCACGGTGAACAGGAGCATCGAGATCGTCACCGAGCCGACCTCCATCTTCGTCACCAAGACGCTGCAGCTTGAGGTCAACGCCGAGAACGGCACCGTCGCCTACTCGGTCGAGGGGGAGGCCGCCTCGGTCTCCGAGACCGGGCTGGTGACCGGGCTTGCCGCCGGGAAGGCCACCATCAAGGCCTACCTGGTTGAGGACGAAACGGTCTTCGACACCATCGAGATCGACGTCGTCGACACCATCCTCGACACCGCGGTCAACCCGACCGTCTGGGACTACGAGGGGCTATATTCCGCCACCCCGACCTTAACCAACATCGAGGGTCAGAATGGCTATGCGGCCTTCCGCGGGGTCAAGGGGAAGGAATACATGATGAAGGCCAAGTTCTTGATCACCAACCCCAGCGGCACCGACACCTGGAGCCGCGTCTCCCTCGGGCACGTGAACGAGGACAACGGGACCTTCCACGGCATGATGCTGTCCCCCGGGGCCAACTTCACCGCCCCGAAGACCGTCGTCATGGACATCAAATCCAACGGCGAGGTCGTCTGGGGCGAGACCACCGACCGCAGCCAGATATGGAACCACCATGGCCTATCCTCGTTTGATTGGACGCAGCCGATCGAGCTCACCTCGATAAGGAGCGGCGACCTCTATTACTACTTCATCAACGGCGAGCTGTTCTGGATGGAGAGCAACTACCTCGACCTGACCGCGGTCGACACCCTGCCCGCCATCCTCGTTGGCCAGTGCAAGGTAGACGTCTCGGAGATGAGCATCACCACCGACGCCGAGGAGATAGGCGCCTTCTTATCCACCGATGCCGCCAAGCAGACCCTGTATCCGACCGATCCGAATCACGTGACGGTCTCCGAACAAGGAAAGAAGGTCGTATTCTCCGGAGCCGACGAAGGGGCGGCGACCAACCCGAAGGACTTCGGGGCCAAGTCGATCGGCGACGCCTTCACCTTGCCGGCGAACAAGCAGGCGACCGTCAGTTTCGACCTCACGGTTCAGTCGTGGGGCGGGACCGATGGGATGCCCTCGCTGGTGTTCAACATCAACCGCTATTCGAACCCCGTGGCCGAATCCAGGGCCTACGTCATTTCCGAGTTCGGGGCCGGATTCACCGGATGGAACAACAACGCCGATCTCCCCGCCGGGATCGGCACCGGGGTCCAGCCCTACGCTGATGGGGTGAGGATTGAGGTCGATCAGACGTACCACGTCGAGGCCACCAGGCTAATGACCGAGAACGGCCAGGATACGAGGATCGTCATATCAAGCGGCGAAACCGTGTTGCTTGATTTCACCCACAACTGGCAAGACGGATACTCGGGAATAGCCTATGGCTCGTTCCTCTCCCGCAACCTCAACTGCACAGTCGACAATATCGCCATCTCGATAGCCGAGTAGGGCTATCCGGGGGCGGGTGCCTCCCCCGCCCCCATTTAAGGGAAGCAATATGCCAATCACATTCGACGAGAAAAGAAAGATCTTCCGCCTATCCGGAAAAGGGTTCCTGTATTCCTTCTTCATCAACGATGAGGGGATAGCGGTCCATCTTCACTATGGGGCGCCCTGCGATGACGATTTCCTTTCCTATTCTCTCATCGATGGCGAGTGGTCATCCCATTATCTCTCCGAGTGCGGCGAGGAAAAGGAATATTCAAGCGGGTTTCCGTTCAACGTCGGGCTGTTTGAGGCGCCACCTTTCGGGAAGGCCGACCATCGGCCGGCTGCGCTTATAGCAGACGACTGCCGGGCCATCGACCTCCGCTATGTCGGGCACCGGATTTACGAAGGCAAGCCCGAGGGCGGCGACTATCCAAGGTTCCGCGGCGACGGCGCCTGCCAAAGCCTTGAGCTTGTTCTTGCCGATAAGAAAGCCGGCATCGAGGTGAGAAACACCTACACCGTATATGGCGATTGCCCGCTTATTTGCTTCAACCGCGAGGTCAAAAACCTTACCGATCGGACAATTTATCTTCGCAGAACCTCATCGGTCAGCCTTGATTTCGCCGCTTGCTTCCATCTAAGGAGCTTCCCTGGCATGTGGTGCCGGGAGAGGATGGTCCGCGACGAGGAGCTGTTCGAAGGCAGCCGGGTAATCTACAGTGAGGAGGGGCGCTCCTCCCACGCGCAGAGCCCGTTCGCCATCCTCGAGAACGAGAATGGCTGCTATTGCCTAAGCTTGGTCCATTCCGGGTCGTTTAGGATCGAGATAAACACCTCGCCTTTTGGGTGCACCAGGGTCGTGGGCGGGCTGCCGGATGGCCATTATGAGCTTAGCCCGCTGCAGACAATGTATCAGCCGGAGGCGGTATGCCTATATTCGGATAACGGGGATTCGCTAAGCGTCGAATTGGGCCGGGCCATCAGGAATCATCTATTGCCCAATAGCCTCTCTAAGGCGCCATCCCGGGTGCTGCTCAATTCCTGGGAAGGATGCTACATGGACTTCGACACCGATAAGCTATTGGAATACGTCGACAAGGCCAAAAAGCTGGGGGTGGGGCTATTCGTGCTCGACGATGGCTGGTTCATGGGGAGGAACGACGATTCGACCTCCCTCGGCGATTGGGACGTCGACGAGGATAAGGTCGACCTCGACAAGGTGATAGACAGGTGCCACCGCAACGACATGATGTTCGGCCTTTGGATCGAGCCGGAGATGATAAGCCCGCGCTCAAGGCTCTACGCCGAGCATCCGGAATTCTCCCTTGGATATGGCAGCATCGAGAGGTCGCTAATCCGCCATCAATTGGCGCTCGACCTCGCCAATGAGCAGGCGTTCGAATACGTCTATGGCAAAATCGATACTTTGCTTTCCCGCCACCAAATCGATTACCTCAAATGGGACCACAACCGGAGCTTGGATGAGCTCGGCGGCAATCCTGGGCAGATGCACCTCGAGCAGGCCAAGGCCTATTACCGGCTGTCGAGGAAGCTGCGCGAAGCCCATCCCAACGTCCTCTTCCACGGCTGCGCTTCCGGCGGAGGGAGGTTCGACCTCGGGACCCTCGCCTACTTCGACGAGGTCTGGGGCTCCGACGAGCTCGACCCCGCTTCAAGGGCCGAGATAACCTACGGCAACAGCTATCTGTTCCCTATGAGGGTATATGGCTGCCACGTCGGGAAGAGCCCGCTGTTCTCCTACGAGGACAAGGCGAAGATAGCCCTGTTCGGCACATACGGCTATGAGTTCGATCCCCGCTCGCTATCCGATGCGGACGTCGATGGCCTCAAGCGGATGAACGAGGTATTCAGCCGCTACCACGAGGAAGCTATCAGGCAGGGGGATTGCTATCGGCTTGAACGCGATGGCGACCATCTGGCGATGATGTCGGTCTCAAAGGATGCCGATAAGGCGCTGGTCCTTCTCGTCTGCTTCAAGAAGATGGTCAAGAAATACCGCCACCTGAGGCTGAAGGGCCTTGATAGGGGAAAGAGGTATTCGGTCGATGGCAAGGAAATCCATTCCGGTGCCTACCTGTGCGACTATGGGCTCAACCTGTCTAGGTGGATAGATGGCAATACCTGCCTGCTGTTCGTCCTGGAGGAGGTCAAATGAGGGCGGCCGTTGCGTCGGTGGCGTTGCTGCTATGCGCCTGCGCCGCCGCGAAAGGCAACTCCATCGGCGTGGAAGACCTCTTCCGCCAGGAAGGCGACTACTCGGTCCTGCTCCACTCATCCTACTGCGACCAATGCGCCGCGCTGCTGAAGGACGTGGAGATTCCAACCGAGGGGTTCTACATGGTCGACATCGACGAGTTCGCCGTATACGACTACTTCGCCTATTCCTCCGACGCCGAGAAGGCGAAAAGCGAATCACTTGGCGCGACCTCCGTCTCGAAGATCAGCTTCGCCTATGCGCCGCTATTGCTGCAGATCGAAGATGGGGCGGTTGCGGGCTACTATTGCGGCTACGCCGAATGCAAAGAATACATCGAAAGGGGAAGTTACCATGCATCTTGACGAGATAAGCATACGCGATCCTTATATCCTCGCCGATCCGGCAAGCGGGAAATATTATCTTTATGGCACGACCGGGGGAATGTCCTTCAAAGCCTATGTTTCCTCCGACCTGATAGATTTTTGCGGGCCTTTTGAGGTGTTTTCCAGGCCGAAGAACTTTGAGCCGGACCGCGATTACTGGGCCCCTGAGGTCTATAAGATCGACATCGGCTACCTGATGATCGCCTCGTTCAAGACCGAGAAGGGCGAGCGGCATTGCCGGGCCTTGATAGCCGATAACCCGCTTGGGCAGTTCGCCCCATATGGCGAGCAGCTCACCCCCAAAGGCTGGGAGTGCTTGGATGGAACCCTGGTCGAGGAAGATGGGTCCCCTTACCTCATCTTCTGCCACGAATGGCTGCAGACCAAGGTTGGTGAGATATGCTCGGTTAAGCTTAAGGAGAGCCTCTCGGGGCCTGATGGCGAACCCAAGGTGCTATTCAAAGCCTCGGATTCGAAATGGGCCAAAAGCCCAGCCTGGGGCAGTGGGGGGATCATCGTCACCGACGGCCCATTCTGCCTGAGCATCGACGGGCATAACGCCCTGATATGGTCGAGTTACGACGAGCGGGGCAACTACGTCACCGGGGCGTCTTATCCGGCTGGGAAGTTCCATTGCCCGAATTACATCCAAAGCGCCCGTCGGCCGTTCCTTAAGAACGCGGGGCATGGTATGTGCTTCCGCGACTTCGATGGCCGTTGGCGCTTCATCGCCCATCAAGAGGGCGGAATACACGAGTTTCCAATAATAAAATCGATCTCGCTAGATACCGGAAAGGTGGTGCTTGTATGAAAAGAATCGCTCCATTGGCCATGCTGCTCGCCCTAGTTAGCGGCGGCTGCGCCCCAACCGTGGGCTCCTCATCGGCTGTCGAAACCACATCATCTATTGATCCGCTATCGAACAAGGCCCAGGTGATCGTGATGCTTGGCCAATCCAACATGGAAGGGCACACCCATAGCCAATACCTGCTCAACACCATGGGCCAGGAGAAGACGCAGGAATATGTGGATGGCTATGACGACGTGTTGATCAGCTATGCCTGCACCGTGGCCCAGAACACCAGCAACGGGACCTTCGTTCCGGTGAAATTGGGGCAAGGCACCTCCACGACCCAGTTCGGCCCCGAGATCGGGATGGCCGAGACGCTATCGAGGGCTGACCTAAAATATCCGGTGTTCCTGGTTAAGTTCGCCCAAGGGGCCACTTCGCTGCACTCCGCTTGGCGGAGCCCAAGCTCCGGCATGACCGGCTCTCTTTATGGACTCGCGGTTGAGTACATAAACCAAGCGATGGGGACTTTGGAGGGGATGGGATACTATCCCGAGATAAAAGCCATCTGCTGGATGCAGGGCGAGGACGACTCGACCTCGGCCTATTATGATGATTACCTAGACCTTGAGAGGGCGTTTGTCGCCGACCTGAGGAAGGAATTCGCCTACTACGGCGATCCTAGCGGAATCGGCTTCGTCGACGCCGCCATCTCCGACTCCTTGGCCTGGACCCATAGGGTGGAAATCAACCAAGCCAAGCAGGCCTTGAGTTTGGAGGATGACAAAAATGTTTATATTGATACTATTTCCGCTGGGTTAAAATATAACGCGGAACCCCCTGGATCGCCCGATATATATCACTACGATTCAAGCTCAATGGTAAAGCTCGGCAACCTGTTCGCCGAGGCGGTGTTGGACAACTTCCTGGAGATAAGATGAACGGCAAGGTATCGATGAAGGACATAGCGTCATCGCTCAACATTACGGTTGACGCGGTGAGCAAGGCGCTGCGCGACTCGCCCGAGATTTCCGAATCGACCAAGGATAAAGTCCGCCAAAAAGCGCGGGAACTCGGCTATGTGAAAAACTCCTTGGCGGTTTCGCTTAAAACCGGTACCACGAAGAACGTCGCGGTGTTCGTTAACGATCTTTACAACCCTTATTTCGCGATAATGGTGTACAAAATCATCCGTCTTCTTGATGGGGAAGGCTATACGGGTGTTATTACATTGTCGAATGGCTATGACTTGCGTATGAGCGACCTGTCGGCCTTCTTCACCAACAAGTGCTCCATGGCCATTTCTCTGGTCCAGCCGACCGATGAGGTGGCCAAGACATTCGCTGACAATTCGATACCTTTGTTCGTCATCGGCATCAAGCCGACGTCGGAATCGGTCAACTACGCCATCACCGATGACTATTCCGGCGGGCAGAAGGCGGGGAAGTTCTTCCTTTCCAAGGGATTCAAGAAAGCCATATACCTGACCAACTCGCCGTCTGAGACAACCAAGCGGCGCTACAGCGGCTTCAACGACTTCCTCTCCCCGGTCATCGGCGGCAGCGTCGACTACCTGCGGTTCGACTATGACGGGAAGACCCTTGCCGACGCCGCCAAGCTAATCAAGGACAACGGGTACGATTTCGTCTTCTGCCATTCCGATTACGTCGCCATCTTGCTTCGTCGCGTTCTGAAGGAGCAGGGCTCTTTGGGCGGCATATACCTGATGGGGTACGACAACGTGTCGCAATACGTCGATCTCTACGACCCCGTCTCCAGCATCGGGGCGGACGACGACGAGCTCGTCAAGGAAGTGGTCGACACCTCGATCGCCATGCATACCGGGGCAAGATGCCCGACCCAGCTTTTCCACAAGGTCTTCCCCGTGGAACTGGTCGAAAGATAGGCTTCAACAAGTTTTTTAACGTTGACGGATTATCGCCTAAAGCCAACTAAATACTATTAAGGCAACGCGAATTTTCGATTGACTTGCAAGAGAGCAAAAAACACCGAAAATCTCGAAAATTGGGGTTTAATTCAACGCGTTTTCGCCATATATAATCGAAAAGAAAGGCGGGTTTTGCGCATGATAAAAGGCATTGTGTTCGATTTGGATGGGGTACTGGTATTCACCGATGAATACCATTATCTGGCTTGGAAGGAAGTCTTCAACGAAGAAGGACTTCGCTTCGATAGGGAGATGAACAACAAGCTCCGCGGGGTCAGCCGCCGGGACAGCCTCGAGATTGTCTTGAAGGAGAATGGGGCAAGCATCCCCGAGCAGCGGAAGCAGCGGATCCTCAAAACCAAAAACGACATCTACGTCGCCTTCTTGAACGACCGGCTCTCCCCGGATAGCATCGACCCCAAAACGCGGGCGGCTTTGGAGGAGTTCCGCGGCCGGGGAATCAAGCTGGCGGTCGGCAGCTCGTCGAAGAACGCCAAGCTAATCCTGGGGAAGACCGGGATGTTAGGGATGTTCGACGTCATTTGCGACGGGACGATGATCTCGAACTCCAAACCCGACCCGGAGGTTTTCGTAAAGGCGGCAAGCATGATCGGTCTGAAACCGAAGGACTGCATAGTGGTCGAGGACGGCGAAGCGGGGATCATCGCCGCCAAGCGCGGGGGCTTCATTCCGGTGGCAATCGGCAGCGAAATATCGCCTGAGCTTGCCGAAATTCGAATAAGCTCAATCACCGACATAAGCCGCCTAATTTAAAAGGTGCTGTTAAACCTGATTGAACGTGCTCAAGTTTGAGTGAGTGATAAGCGAAAAGTGGTCCATTTTCAACTTATTGGCCATCGCTTCCTAACGATATTTGCAATGCCTAAACTAACATTGCAGGAGGAAACGAAATGAAGAAATCATTCGTTATTTTGCCGGTTTTGCTTGGTTCTTTTGCCTTGCTCTCTGGCGAATGCAACACCCGGGCAAGCGCTGAATCAAATCTTGAGATTGATATCGCTTCGCCTTTGAACTTGCCAGGAGAGACGATCGAATGGCCAGCCATCGGAACGGTCGATGAAGCGAGCAGCATGCGCTCAATTTGGAACTCCACGAATTTTGGATTCAAGAGGTTGGATGACACCCGCGTGGCCGTTACCGGCACATCCGGTTGGGGCAATCGATGCGATTATGGCCCCAAGACGTTTGGCCGCGCCAGGTTTGAGGTCTCGCTCGACCTGACCGATTTCACCCGCGGCGACTGCCTGGGACTTTCATTTGGCCCCCAAGGAATATACAACGGGGAGGCCGCCCAAGGGCTTTGCATGGACATCGTCAAGTACTCCTTCGAGGAGCGGCCCAACGACTACATGGTCTGCCTCAACACCGGGGCCGGGGCAGGGCACAACGAGACGATAGACGGCTGGGGCGACAAGAGCGAGACGTGGCTTGATTCCTACAGCGGGGTCGTCGTCACCGCCGAGAACAACATCCTCAACATCGGTTGGACCGTAACCGGGGACAGCGTCGAGATCTACGCCAACGATTACAAGGCCACCTTCCCAGTCGATACGCTTTTCAAGAATCTTTCCGAGGAGTTCTGCGTCAACTTCTGCTCCGGATATCAAAGTGGCGAGCGGCATTTCATCGTCAACCACTGCATGGATGCCGACGACATGGCCTATTACAACCAGGAGACCGGTCCGTATTACGAGGCCAAATCCAACGTCGAGGTATTCGTCGACACCGTCTCCAAGGTCACGCTTAATTCCGTTCAGGACTTCATCGACGCCTATAGCCTGACCGAGGACATCGACCTCTCCTCCCTCTACGATTACGACGAGGTCTACCTAAGGAGGACCTTCGATCCGGCGGTAGAAGCCCTTCAGTCCGCTGCGGTGGAGAAGTTCGGGAACGCCACCTACATCGAGCTGCTGCGCTACTACGTCAACCAGCTCGGAGACCTCACCGCCGATCTCTCCGACGATGCCACCTTGCTTTCCGCCCTATCCAAGGTCGACATGGTGAACACCATCAATCAGACCATCGCGGGATTGACCTTGACCGGCGAGGAACAGACCGACGTCGACGCCATCAACGCCGCCTTCAATGAGGATTACGCCGAAGTCCAGCAGGCCGCCGGCAGCCGCTACAGCGACATAGTCAACGGCGTCATCGAGCAGATGAACAACGCCACCACCCTCGAGGAGGTCAGGGAAGCCGAGATCGCCTACAACACCATCTCGACCACCTTCCGCGGATACATGGACGAATCGGCCGTTGCCGCCTTGGAGGAAAGCCTGAACGCCGCCAGGGAGGCCTTCTCCAATAAATTTGGGTCCGTCTCCGAGGATTCCGGGTTCATCAGCGGTGAGAGCGTCCGCGTCGTCGAAACCGAGGATTCCATCGGCCTGACCGCCTGGGGCAGCATCTCCTCCGCCGACGATCAAGGCAGCGGGCTGCTGTATACCCGCGAGGCGTTGGATCTCATCGATCTAAGCGTCGATTACACTATCGACAACTTCGGACAGTATGCCATTTCGATAATGGCGGAGCCCACTTTCTTCTCCTCCGCCGATGACGAATCGATACAGAACTTCAAGGGATTCGTGTTCCTGATCAGGGATCTCAACGAAACCCAGGCCAGCGTCGAGCCCTACCTGATCGACGGAACCTGCAACCGCTTCTTCGACGGGCAATTGTCCCAGACCCAGCTCGTCATCCAGAAATCTGGCGCCATCAAGTTCGAGATGTCGCTGCGCCAGGTGAACACCAGCGGCATCGTCGAGAACTACCTCGAGTTCTCCTTCAATGGGGCGAAATACGAGACCCCGTTGGTCAGGGAATTCGACGTCCTCGGCGCCTTCCCCAACGGGAAAGGGTACTTCGGAATAGGCTCCCAGAACGGCGATTACACCAACCCGATGTCCATGACCTTGAATAAGATTAATGGGAATAACGCGACCGCGGATTCGCTGCTCAACGCCGATATATCCTACGCGCCGACCGCTTCAGCCGAATCCTTCGACTTCACCCTGGGCGGGACCAACAACCTCATAATCGGGGTTGACCCGAAGCTGCAGACCGGGCTGAAGTTCTACGTCGACGGGACTCAGCTAACCGCCAACGAGCACTACACCTACCAGCGCAACACCACATTGACCCTCAAGGCCAGCTACCTCAACACCCTGTCGGCCGGCGAGCACGTGCTCAAGCTCGAGAGCGCCAAAGGCAGCAGCGAGATCACGCTGAACATCGTCAAGGCCGACGTCGAGGAGCCCGATACCGACACCAGCGATTCCGGAACCACCAACCCGGATAAGCCCGGTGACAACGGCGGAGGACTCGGCGCTGGCGCGATAGCGGGGATAGCGGTCGGTTCCGTCGCGGTCGTCGCGGCCATCGGCGTCGGAGCCTACTTCATCTCCAAGAAGCGCAAGAAATAACCAAGCGTTTCGAAAAAAGGATGCCCCTCTCCCTTCCAGGCATCCTTTTTATTTTGCATTGACGGAAATCTTTGCAAAAACTGTTTATTTCTATTGATATAAAAGCTCAATCCCGTTGTTGGCGCAGAATTCGACGTATTCCTCGCTCGGCCTCTGATCGGTGACTATGCAGTCTATCTTGGAAAGCGGGATCGATTTGAACAGCTTGGCGTCGTCGAATTTGGAGTGGTCGGCCAGCAGGATGATCCGATTGGAGTTCTCGGCCATGGCGATCTTGACCTCCGACTGGTCGATCGTCGTTTCGCTTAGGCCGAAGCCAAGATCGAGCCCGCTGCAGGATATGATCGAAAGATCGCAGTGGAGGCGCTCAAGCGTCTTGACGGTCAGATTCCCTAATATCGAGTTGGACCTCGAATGGATGTAGCCGCTGGCCAAGAAGATCTGGCAAGAGGTCTGCTCGGAAAGCAAAAGCCCGATTCGAAGCCCGTTCGTCACGATGTTTAGGTTCTTGAAGTTCTTCATATACGGCACTAGGTAAGTGCAGGTAGACGAGGAGTCGATGAAGACCGATAGGTTGTCCTTCAAAAGGCGGGAGGCGATCTCCGCGATCTTCTTCTTTTCCCTCACGTTGATTGTCTCGCGGAGCAAAAGGCTGGTCTCCTCATTGGGTGATTCCTGGAGGACCACGCCGCCATAGGTTCTCTTCACGAGGCCCTGCTTCTCCATCTCGGTCAGGTCGCGCCTGATGGTGGACTGCGAGACGTAAAGCAGCTTCGTCAGTTTGTCAACCGAGATTGATTTCTTTTGCTTGAGAATCTCGTAAATCTCATTCTGTCTTTCCAAGTCGTACATCGCGTTAATTATAAGGTTTTCCCGGGTTTTACAAAGAAATTATGCCTGAAACGTGACCTTCAATGCGCATCAATGGCCTGCTTTTGTACGCAAAACGGCAAAAAACGATGAACAAATGCGCGTGTTCGTGAGCGACTTGTGCGCAAATTAAGATTATTTTCCAACTTCTTTGCTAATGGGCGGGGTTGGTTTAAGAAGGTAATACAATCGTCTCAGTTCCCCTAGTGGGTGCGGAGGTCTACCATGCATCACCGTCTTAATTGCGCGCTCGCCTTACTCGCTTTGCCCCTCGCCTCTTGCGGCGGGCAGCCATCATCGTCAAGCCAAAGCGGGGAAAGCACCGAGGACAGTCAGCCCGCCTCATCATCCTCCAAAGAGGATTCTACCCAATCGTCCCCTGTCGCCAGTGAGGTTCAGCTATTCGACGACGCCAATTTCCGGACCGGGCTGCTGCTTAAGTCGACTTCGACCACCGATGCCCATGTGGTGAAGGATCTTGATTACGAAGGGAAAGCCGAGCCGCGCGACCGGACGATCTGGCAGATGGCGCAGTGGTGGACCCCATTCGATTTCCAATACGCCCCATATTCTTATTCCGACGGATACCACATCTATCAGAACGAATCCCGGACCTTGAAGGTCAATACCGATAAGGGCGAGCTGGGCATGCAGCTCAATTCCTGGCTTGAGTATCAGGAAAGATTCGGCGGGTCGAGGACCAGCTCCAGCCAGACGTGGTCGCATTTCCTCATCGAGCAGAACTTCTCGCAGAGCGTGCTGCTGTCCGAGCTGAGTTCGTTGCGCCTGAGCTTCGACTTCCAGATAAAGGACGTGACGCTGTTCGACCAGGAGCACTACAACCCATCGATGCACGCCGCCCAGTTCATCATGTACTTCACCATCCGCAACCTCGACTTCGACAATTTCTTCTGGTTCGGCGTCCCGCTGTTCGACAACCGCGGCAACGAGGGAAAGCCTTCCTACAACATCGACCAGGGGTTCGAGGGCGCCACCAATTCGCTGATCTACCGCATGGGCCAGAACGACTTCCTTCCCAACGGGGTCGAGGTGGGGAAGAAGTACACGGTCGACGTCGACCTCATCCCCTTCCTGCAGGATGCGCTGATAACCGGCTCGACCGCCACCGCCAACCCCCCGCTTGCCGGATGGGATTGGAACAAGTGCTACATCGACTATATGAACGCCGGCTGGGAGCTGCCCGGCTCGTTCAACATCGAATCGACCTTGAGCAGGCTATCGCTGCTGGCGGTGAGGTGAATATGTCTTACTTCAAGGATTTGCTCACCGACGAGTGCTTTAAAAGCGGCTTCTTCCTCCAAGGGCCCAACCCGGTCACCGACCAGCGGAAGGTGTTCAGTTACCTCGATTACGGCGGCGAGGCCATCAAGGTCAACGACGTGCTCTGGATCATGTCGCAGTGGTGGACCCCATACGACTTCAAGGACGCCTCCTTCAGCAAGAAATCGGAAGGGGTATACGAGTACTTCAACCAATCCAGGCGCTGCCTGATAAACACCAACGAGGGCCGGTTCCGCTTCGTCCTCGATTCCCAAGCCGAGTACAAGCAGCGGCTTGGCGGCCCTAGAACCGACCCAAGCGCCCCCTGGTCGCACTTCCTGCTCGAGCAGGACTTCGTCGAAAGCGTCAGGATAAGGGACCTAAGCGCCTTATTCGCCAATGTGAAGGTCAGGATAAACGACGTCAAGAGCCTGGACGGCGATTCCTTCGACCCGAACAAGCACACCGCCCAGTTCATATGGTACCTTACCATCCGCGAGGGGAATGGCAAATCGAAGGAAGGCCTGGGCGGGAACTTCATCTGGTTCGGCATCCCGATCTACGATTACCGCTACCCATCCATCGCCAAGCACATCCAATACGACGGGGACTTCGCCGGCTCGACCAAGGCCCTGATATATTGCCTGAACTCCAAGGATTACCTGTCCGACGCCCCATTGAAGTTCGGGAAGGAGTACGAAATATCGCTCGACATCCTCCCGGCCATAAGGCGCGCGGTCAAATACGCGGTGAAGAACAAGATATTCGCCACCTCGAGGAACCTGGTGGTCAACTACATGAACATCGGCTGGGAGCTGCCCGGATCGTTCGCGGTCGACAGCGAGATATCCAACATCCGGCTGAAAGGAGTCCTGAATGATTAACCTGATAAAAGACCCGACTTTCTCCAAGGGTTTCTCGATATTGCGCCGCAGCCTGCTGGAAGACAACCACACCGGCCTGATGAGCCTGCCCTTCTCCAACCTCGAGGCGCCGACCTATCGGCTGGCCGAGTACTTCACCAAGGCCGACCTATACCACGAACGCGACGTCAGGGTCTTCGAGGGCGGGTACTCGATAGCCAACCGCTGCAAGGAAGTCATAAGGGATCCTCAGGGCCGGCTGACGCTTGGCGTCGATTGCCACGACGAATACGACCATCCGAGGCAGCCGAATGAGCCTTGGCCGCACCTATTGGTCGAGCAGGAATTCGGCTATCGCCCCTTAAGTGGGATGAAGTCCCTCGTGGTGGAGCTAGACGTCGAGATACTCGCGCTGGAGTCGCTGATGGGGGAGGACAGGAACGACCTCCACACCCTGCAGGCCTCCTTATACCTCGCAGTAGGCGACCGCAACCCGAATTCCAAGAGCTACCAAGATTTCTACTGGTTCGGGCTGCCCTTCATGGATGCCCCGCGGCTTGATTACCCCAAGCCTTATTGCTCGGAGGACGTTGGCAAGGAGGATGCCACCGGGAAGCTCATCTACTGCATCGACCCGCACATCTACCTCCCGCCCCGGTTCGGGGTTGGCGACAAAGCCCGCATCAAGCTTGATGTCTTGAAGTTCATCTACGATGGCTTCGCCAAGGCGCAAGAACTCGGCTACATGCCATTCACCGACAGGCGCGACCTAGGCCTCATAAGCCTCAATATCGGCTTCGAGGCCACCGGCGCCATAAGCGGGAAGATAAGGATCGACAGGCTGAACCTTATGGAGGAGGGCGAAAATGAATAAAAGCGCAAAAGCGGCCTTATTGCCATTGCTAGCGGCGGCTTCGCTGGCCGCCTGCGCCCCGACCGGATCGGGAAGCGGCGCCGATTCCTCAACCCAGGAGGGCGTTTACATGTACGGCGACGAGCAGAAATACCAGAAATTCTGGGAAGACCAGACCATCTACAACGAGACCGTCTGCCTGGTCGAGGAAGACGGGCAGATATACGGAAACCTGCTTTTCGAGCCGACCGACGTGATATCGGTCCGCGACTACACTACCGAGAAGGAGATCGACCCGAGCGAATACCGGATCGAGGGGAACCGGATAATCCGCGCCGAGGGCTCATCGCTGCCTTACTTCACGCAGGAGAACCTTCGCGGCGAGAACCTGCCTTCCGAATACGCCATCGACACCTATCAGGGCAAAGAACACCCGATAATGTTCACCGAGGGCCCCGGGATCGTGATGCATCAGCTCAACGTCACCTACCGCCACGCCGGTTCCTGGGATGGGTATAAGCCGGGGTATCTTGGGGCCGACCTGCCCAAGACGATCGAGAAGCTCCGCAACAGGGAGCGCCTGACCATCGGCTTCTATGGGGATTCGATCATGACCGGGTGCAACGCCAGCTCGAAGCTGGTCATCCCGCCTTACCTCGACGATTTCCCGACCGCGAGCGTCAAGATGCTGAAGCAGCTTTACGGCTACGACGGGATCGAGTTCTTCAACACCTCGAAGGGCGGCACGCTCTCCGAATGGGGCCGGACCAACGTGGACGTCAACGTCAACGACTACAGCCCCGACCTGGTGTTCATAGGGTTCGGGATGAACGACGGCTCGTGGAACGTCAAGCCCGCCGACTTCATCTACAACATCGAGTTCATGGTCGCCAGCATCCAGGCCAGGAACCCCGATGCCGAGATCGTGCTCGTCAGCACCATCCTGGCCAATCCCGAGAGCACCCAAAGCGCCGGGCAGGAGAACTACCTACAGCCCCTCAAGGATCTATCCGAGAGCTACGACGGGGTCGCCTTGATGGACATGACCTCCTATTCGCAATACCTGCTTGGCCACAAGCGCAGCGTCGACATCCTGGCCAACAACATCAACCACCCCAGCGACTTCCTGGTCCGGGGATACGTTAGCAGCATACTGGCTTCCCTTTACGAGGACTTCTGATGTACCACTACCTGAAAGACAAATTCCTAGAAGACGAATACATCATCTCCGACGAGATGAAGGACGCCTCGATATTCGGCATCGGCAATGGGTATTTCGGCATCCGCGGCAGCTTCGAGGAATTCGGCGACGTCTTCGTCCAGGGGACTTACGTCCGCGGGGTGTTCGACAAGATAGTCGAGATCCCCGAGACCGTCAGCGACAACTCCTACATGAAGAAGTTTTACTTCGACGAGCAGAAGCTGAAGGAGTTCGAATACGAGGACAGCTGCATAAACATCGGCGACATAACCGCCTTCCGCATCTACATCGGCGGGAAGCCGTTCAGGATGTGGGACTGCAAGCTGAAGTCGTTCCGCCGCTACCTGGACTTCAATAACGGTGGCCTCTCCCGCGAGATAGTGGTGGAGGATGAGCAAGGGAACGCCACCTCATTGACCTTCCACCGGGTATGCAGCTTCGCCTGCGACCACCTGTTCCTGCAGAGCCTGACCATAAAGAAGCTCAACCACGACCTCCCGATCTTCGTCGAAAGCGGGATCGACCTGCTTTGCAAGACCAATGGCCAGCATAAGATCGGAGGGGCCTGCTTCTCGACGCTCGATGGCAAGAAATGCATCCGGGTTAAGTATGGGGATAAGTACCGCATGAAGGGGCTCTACCTATACAAGAACGAAGCCCAGGGATTCGCCTCAGCCGAAGGCCGTGGCGGATGCTATGGCAGCTTTGAGTCGTTCAAGCTGATCGGGCGGGAAGGGCAGATGAGGAAGGCCGTGGCGTTCTACGCCAACATAGACGGCCGCAACATCCAGCGCTCCGCCGCGAAGGCGCTGCGCCCGGTCTGGTCCTCGCTTTACGAATCACACCTCAGGGCCTATAGGAAGGCGTTCAAGAAGGTCGACGTGAAGGTATACGGCAACGACGTCCTCGACACCTTGCTTCGATACGCCAACTACCAGACGCTGATCGGATTCAACCGCCACGACCACGTCCACTCGCTGAGCGCGAAGAACCTGACGGCGGAGAAGTACAACCAATTCGTCTGGTGGGATTGCGAGATCTACCAGATGCCGTTCTTCCTCCTCACCTACCCAAAGGAGTGCAAGAACCTGCTGCTATACCGCTACAACCGGCTCAAGGCTTCCGAGGAAAACGCCAAGGCCGCCGGGTATAAGGGCGCGAAGTACGCCTTCTGCTCGAGCGTCAACGGCGACGAGCAGGTCTGGATCTACGCCAAGCACCCTTTCCTGCAGATCCACATCAACGGCGACGTGGCCTATGCGGTCCTCAACTACTATTACCACACCCTTGACCGCGACTTCCTCCTCGAATGCGGCTTCCCGATGATCGAGGAGATCATCGAGTACTTCATCTCCCGGTCGACTTTCGACGGGACATATTACCGGCTGAAGTGCGTCACCGGGACCGACGAGCACCACGACTACGTCGACGACGACGCCTACACCAACGTCACGCTGGGCTTCGTCTTGAAGGAGTTCATCCGTCTCAAGGGCGAGCTAGGATACCGTCTGGCCAAGCTAAGCGAGGAGGAGCTAACCGACTTCGCCTCCAGGCTCTACCAGCCGGAGTTCGTCGACGGGATACTGCCGCAGTTCGACGGATACCTGAACCTAAGCAAAGAGCTCATCGTCGAGGGGAAATCGGACAAGAAGGCCTCCTCCTTCCAGATGAAGCAAAGCGGGCTATACCACCTCTCCCAGGTGATAAAGCAGCCCGATGTGCTGCTCCTTTATTCCTACCTCAACCTCGGCTTCGAAAAGAACTACCGGCAGAACTACGAATACTACCTCGCCCGCTGCGAGGCCAGCAGCAGCCTGACATACTGTGTCCACGCCCTATCCGCCATCGACAACGGCGACCTCAAGGTCTTCGAGGATAACCTAAACGCCTCGCTGCGCATCGACATCGACGACGTGCAGGGCAACGCCGGGCAGGGGGTGCACGCCGGCAGCTTGGCCTCGGGCTTCTTCCTCTTCGTCAGGGGGATATTGGGGGCCAAGGCTGGCGAGGGGTTCCTTGAGATATCCCCGAAGCTCGTTTATCTATTGAGCCGGTTCAAGCTGACCTTCGTCTACCATGGCGCCCCAATCTCCGTGGATTACCGCGGGAAAAGGATAATCCTCAGCTCCAAGAGCCCGTTCCGCTACCGCCTGAACGGATCGGAAACCGGCGAGGCCACGCGGCTGGCCCTTAACTACGACAAGCAAATTCATATTTACAAAAAGGAGGAAACAATATGAACAGAAGAATCATCCTCGCGGGCGCCTTGCTCGCCACCACGCTCGCATCCTGCGGGCCAAAGGGGAACTTCGGCAGCACCGGCGGCGGGTATGACGGCGAGAAGATCGTCATCCGGGTCGACGGCGGGGGCGACGTCGGCAACTTCAACACGACCGCCAGCATGACGGAAAGCCCGCTCAACCCTTATCCCTACAACACCCTCGAGAAGCTGATCGAGGAGTGGGAGGCCGCGCACCCGAAGTTCGACGTGCAGCTGCTTTCGACCTCGAGCAACGGCGACCGCCAGGTGCTCATCCCGCAGCTTGAGAACAAGACCGCGCCCGAGATCACCTACCAAAGCGGCACCGTCATCAACTCCGACCTCGGCAAGAACTACTACGTCAACATGACGCCTTATCTGGAGAAGCCCAATCCGTATGTCGAAGGCAACACCAGGTGGGCCGACATCTACAACGAGGCCGAGCTCGCCACCACCATGGCCAGCGACGGCGACATCTACAGCATCTGCCTCGAGAGGATCCCGGTCGGCCTCATGGTCAACACCAGCATGCTCAAGGAATATGGCATCGCCAAGACCCCGGATACCTATGCCGAGTTCCTGACCGACATCACCTCGCTCAATTCCAAACTGCCCTCCACCCAGGAAGCCTACGCGACGACCTACATGTGGTACTTCATCGCCTTGGAGACCAACATGTTCTCCGACCTCCTGGCGGAAGGCGACGTCCTGCGGAAGAACGGCAAGATCGACACCGAGGAGCTTGCCAGGATGTTCGACAAGGGGATGTGGGACCCGACCCTCAACATCTCCGGCGACAGCCCGACCTTCGAGGGCAACCGCTTCTACGAATACATCAAGCTATGCTCCGACATCGGCAAGCAGAAAGCCCCGCAGAGCTTCGACGCCGTCCAGAACTTCATCGGCGGCAACCTCGGCTTCCTCGAGGTCACCGGGCTGCAGATAAGGAACATCGTCGCCCAGAAGGCGAGGATGGATTTCGATTGGGAGATCATCCCCTTCCCCGACCTGACCACCGATACCTATGAGGACATCGGGTCACCGACCGTCCGCGGCTCGGCCGGGCTCGCGACCTCTTGGTTCATCACCAACAGCGCCGTCGCCAAGGGGCAGGAGACCGTCGACGCCTGCGCCGACCTCCTGATGTTCCTCACCGCCCCGGAGCAGAACAACCGCATGATCGGCGACCTCAAGGGCGGCATGCCGCTAAACCCCTCCGACGACTTCGAGCTGGCCGACCACCTCAAGTCGCTCAACGACGTCTATTGGCAGGACGTCGAGAAGCTTTCCAGCGGCGAGCGCGTCAACTGGGCCGCCCTCTGCTCCTGGGAGGTCCTTGGCTACAACTTCAACACCACCTTCATCCGCAACATGGAGGACGTGCAGTGGGGCGGGAAGACCGCGGAGACCGCCACCGTCACCCTCGCCAACGCCATCAAGAACACCATCAACACCTATATGTACACCGAGGGCTGGGACACCTCAGCTTGGTAAGCTATGTTCAGGGATAGGTTGGTCGAACAGCATATCAGGAGGCGCCGGAGGAGGCACTACAATTACTGGGCTTTCCTTTGGGTCGCCCCGGTGGTCGTATTGGTCTCGATCTTCTCCGCCTACCCCCTGATCAACTCATTCATCCTCTCGCTAACGAACTCCAGCGGCTCGGGATATGGGGACTTCGTGGGGCTAGACAACTTCGTTGAGCTGTTCCAGGACGAGGTGTTCTGGATCTGCATGAAGAACGTGGTCATCTTCACCATCGTGGGGATCGTCTGCGGCAACTTCATGACGATCCTGCTGGCCGAGCTGCTGTTCAACCTCAAGTTCAAGAAGACGAGCGCGATCCTCCGCGTTCTCTTCATCCTCCCGGTTCTGGTCCCAAGCGTGGTCGTCCTCCTAGTTTGGGAGAACCTGATCTTCTCTAGCTCGGGCTTGGTCAATCAGATGTTCCTCGCCATGGGCAAGGAGCCGATCGCCTGGTATTTCGAGAACCCTTATAACTTCATCGCCATCATCGTCACCAATTTCCCTTGGGTCGGGGGCACCAGCTTCCTCATCTACCTAGCTGGCCTGCAGAACATCAACAAATCGGTGTTCGAGGCCAGCCGGCTCGATGGGATAAGCGGCTTCCGCCGGGTGTTCAGAATCGACCTGCCGCTCATCAAGGGGCAGCTTAAGTACTTCCTGATCATGGGGGTCATCGGCGGCCTGCAGAACTTCGACCTGCAGCTGATCATCACCGGCTCGGGCCCCGGCACGACCAATGGGGTCAACGTCCCCGGCTACTACATCTTCCAGCTGGCCTGGAGCGGCGAGTACGACGTCAGGTATGGGTATGCCTCCGCCATCGGGGTGGTCATATTCATCATCACCATCGGCTTCTCGATAGCCAACTTCAGGAAGAACAAGCGGGAGGTAATGCAATGAAACGCACATCCGGCGCGTTCAAGCGCCTTATCCCCAACATCGTCATCCTGGTCTGCATATTGCTGCTATTGGCGATGACGCTGTTCCCCTTGCTCCTGTTGATCTTCAACTCGTTCAAGATGTACACCGACGACCCGCTGCAGTGGCCTAGTCCTGAGAATGGGAACATGTTCACCGCCGAGGGCTACTCGCTGGTATGGGGCTACATCAAGGGCAACTACATCAACTCGCTGGTGATAACCTTCGCCGTCAGCATCGGGACCACATTGTTCGGGTCGATGGCCGGCTACGCCTTCGCCAAATACGAGTTCCCGTTCAAAAACGCGATCTTCATCTGCATCCTGGCCTTCATGATGGTCCCCGGCCTATTGACCCTCATATCGCGGTACTCGCTGGTGGTCAACCTCGGGCTAAACGACAACATCTGGGGCGTGATATTGCCGCAGATCTCGGCCAGCTTGCCATTCGCCACCTTCCTGACCAGGACGTTCTTCCAAGGGCTTCCCAAGGAGATGTTCGAGGCAGCCAGGATGGATGGGATCGGCGAGGGGCGGAAGTTCTTCAAGCTCGTCGTCCCCCTCTCCCAGCCGATAATCATCACCTTGCTGGTGCAGACCTTCGTCAGCCAGTGGAACGACTACCTGTGGAGCCGATTGGTCCTGCAGTCGGAGGACCTGCAGACCCTGCCGATCGTGCTGGTCAACCTGACCGACACCCTCGGCCCGATATCCTATTGCCTCCCCTTCGCTGGGTATGTCCTCAGCGCCATACCGTTGGTCATCATCTTCATCGTCGGGAACAAGAAGTTCATCGAGGGCATGACCAGCGGGGCCTTCAAGATGTAAGAGAAAGGAGAAAGCCCATGGACAGAAGAAAGATCATCGCATCCGGCTTCCTGGCGGCCTTGGCCTTGTGCTCATGCGCCCCCGGCCAATCCTCGTCTAAGCATAGCGGCTCAAGCGAGCCCTCCCCATCGGGGACAACCGTCGAGCTGCTGCCGGACAACCGCTTCCAGAACGGCTTCATAGCCTACCCGGGGACTCGGGCCCACCTAGACGGCAGCTACCCCGAGAACGACTGGAACTCCAACGTCTACCTCAAATACGACGAGGACACCCCCTCGCCGTCGTGGCAGCTGCAGCAGATCGGCTGCATCAACGACCTCAACGACGTCTACAACCCCATGACCGGGGCGATGCCCGAATACGAGGCCCCTTACTATAAGTTCGAGGGGGTCAGCAACTACGTCCACGTCGATCCATCCTCGGGGGAGATAGTGCTCGGATTAAACGCCTCGAAGGACTACGACGCCCCGCGGCAAAGCGGCGACTGGTGCCACCTATTGCTGCAGAACGTGCTGACCAACTCGGTCAAGGTAAGCGAGCTGTCCAGCCTGAAGTTCACCATCGACCTGCAGCTGCAGGTTGAGAACAAGATGTCGGAGCAGGAGTACAACCCCTCGATCCACACCGCCCAGTTCCTGGCCTACTTCATCGTCCAGTCCAACGCGACCTTGGATGCCGGGGACTACTTCTGGTTCGGGGTGCCCTTCTACGACTACCGCTACCCGAGCATCGACGAGAGCGTCATGATCGACGCCCGCAGCCAGATGCCGATATACCAGATGTCCAACCGGGCGATCGACCCCACTGGGGTGCAGGTCAGCAAGGAATACCAGATCGAGCTCGACCTGATCGACCTCTTCTCCGACGCCTTGCTCGCCTGCCAGAGCCAGGAGGACCGCTTCCTCAACTCCACCATCCAGGACTTCTCCATCACCTCGATGAACATCGGGTGGGAGCTGCCGGGGACATTCGACGTCTCCGCGAAATTCTCCAACTTCTCTTTAACCGGGACCTACCTATAGAAAATGAAGAACATCGTCATCGACATAGGCGCCTCATCCTTCAGGGTGATGCTGTCCGATTACGACGGGAAGACCCTATCCCTTTCCGAATGCGCCAGGGACAAGACCCCGACGGTCTATTCCGGCGGGTTCCTCCGCTGGGACATGTCGAAGATGGGGGAGGCGATTGTCTCCGCCGTGAGGTCGCTATTATCCCAGCACGACGACATCGACAGCGTCGGCGTCTGCTCGTTCGGGGTCGATTACGTCTATCTAGACGGCGATGGCAAGCTCGTCGATGAGCCGATTTCCTACCGCGACGAGGGCAACGCGAAATACGCCAAGATGGCGCTGCAGGCTCTTGACCAGCGGACTATATACGGCCATACCGGAATTCAATTCCTGCCGTTCAACACCGCCTTCCAGCTCTACCGCGACAAGCTGATCGGCCGTCATGGGCAGAGGATGCTATTGATAAGCGACTACATCGCCTATCTGCTATGCGGGGAATCGACTAATGAGCTGACCGGGCTTTCGACCGGTGCCTTGCTCGACAAGAACACGCTCAAGCCTTCTGAAGCGATTATTGAGGGGCTAGGGATCGACGGGTCGATATTCCAACGCATAGTCCGACCCGGGGAGACCATCGGGTGCGTATCAGGCGATATCCTGCCTCCGGGGTCCAATAGGCGGGTGCCGGTGATCGCGGTAAATTCCCACGACACCTCAAGCGCCGTCACCGCCCTCAATATCCACGGCGGCTCGACCGCCTTCCTCTCCTGCGGGTCCTGGGCCTTGCTCGGAATCAAATCCGACAATTTCGATGTCGGGGACGAGGCCATGGAGGCCAACTTCACCAACGAGCTGATGGACGACGGGGTCTGCTTCCTGAAGAACATCAACGGGATGTACCTCATCAACCAGATCTACAAGGCGATGAAGGACATCGACGCGAGCCTTAGTTTCCCCTCATCGGTGTCTAGCTTCTCCGAGGAAGACGACACCGACGTGTTGCTCGATGTCAATGACCCGTTGTTCGCCAACCCTATCGGGATAATCGGCAAGCTGCACGACTATCTGCAGAAGACCGGGCAGCGCCGCGGCGGCCTTACCTTCGTGAAACTTCTGAATTCCTTCTACCGGTCGCTTTGCCTGGCCGTGAGGGAAGAGAAGGAGAAGCTCGAGGCCATAACCGGCCAAAGGATAGAGAGGATATGCCTGGTGGGCGGGGCAAGCGCCGTGCCGGTGTTCGTAGATTACCTCGCGAGCGCCCTTAGATGCGAGGTCCTCATCGGGCCGAAGGAGGCCACGGCGATGGGCAACGCGATGATCCAGATATCCGCCTTGAACGGGGAGAGGATGGACTCGCTTCGGGAAAAGGCTTCCGATGGGATGGCGGGCAAGCCGCCCAACGCGGAGCTGATGAAAAGATTCGACGACGACTATATGAGGCTAAGGCGCCTGATGGAGGATAAAGCATGAGAGAAATCGAAGAAAGATACGAGTTGGCCAAGCGCGAGTACGCGCGCTTCGGCGTGGATACCGAGGAGGCGATGCGTCGCCTTTCGGAGATAAGGATATCGATCCAGTGCTGGCAGGGCGACGACGTCGAGGGGTTCCTCTCCAAGGGATCGCTGGGGGATGGGCTGCAGGTCACCGGCAACTACCCCTACAAGGCGCGGAACGCCAAGATGCTCCGCCAGGATCTGCAGGAGGTGCTCGACCTAATGCCGGGCAGCTTCAAGCTCAACCTCCACTCGACCTACCTCGAGTCAGAAGAGGATGTGGCGTTGGACGAGATCAAGCCCGAGCACTACCAAGGATGGGTGGAGTTCGCCAAGAAGAACGGCCTGGGGCTAGACTTCAACCCGACACTTTTCTCCTCGCCGATGGTGGAGCACGGATTCACCTTGTCTAGCGCCGACGAGCGGGTCCGCTCGTTCTGGGTTAGGCATTGCAAGGCCGCCAGGAAGGTCGGCGAGTATTTCGGGCAGCAGACCGGGATGGCATGCGTCACCAACATCTGGATACCAGATGGCTACAAGGACGAGCCATACGATAGGCTCGGGCCAAGGCAGAGGCTGAAGAAGTCGCTTGACGAGATATTCGATGAGAAGATCGACAAGCGCTTCAACATCGACAGCGTCGAGAGCAAGCTCTTCGGCATCGGGCTGGAGTCGTACACCACCGGCAACAGCGAGTTCTATCTGGCCTACGCCGCGAAAAACGGCATCGCCTTGACCCTCGACGCCGGGCATTTCCACCCGACCGAGTGCATAAGCGACAAGATATCCAGCGTGCTGCTTTTCCTAGACGATCTGCTGCTCCACGTCTCGCGCCCGGTGAGGTGGGATTCCGACCACGTCGTGGTGCTAGACGACGAGCTCAACCGCATCGCCCAGGCCTTGGTTAGGGCGGACCTGCTGGGCAAGACCCACATCGGCCTCGACTACTTCGACGGCTCGATAAACCGCATCGCGGCCTGGTGCATCGGCATCAGGGCGACGCAGCTTGCCTTGCTGAAGGCGCTGCTTGAGCCCAGCAAGCGGCTGAAGGAAGCCGAGGACGGATACGACTTCACCAAGAGGCTGTTCTTGCAGGAGCAGTGCAAGTCGATGCCCTTCGGCGACGTATACGACTACTGGTGCCTGAAGTCCGGCAAGCCTGCGGGCGAGGAGCTATACGATCAGATACGCGACTACGAGGAGGATGTGCTTAAGCACAGGGGGTAATATATGCAGCAGATCAAAGACATGCGGTTCGTCGTCGATGCCGTGGACGTCATCTACCAGATGTACCTAAACGGCTGGGATGAGCGGAATGGGGGGAACTTCTCCTATCTGCTAACCGAGCAGGAGGCCTCACTATTCGACGACAAGCAGCCGGAGAGGGTGATCGACATCGGGTTCGACGCCTCCTACCTGGCCGGGCGCTTCGTGCTGGTGAGCGCCACCGGGCAGTTCTTCCGCAACGTCAAGCGCTACCCGGAGGAGGTGCTCGGCATCGTCAAGATACTAGGCGACGGGCATTCGATAGGCGTCTATTGGGGGTTCGTCGGCGGCGGGAGGCCGACCAGCGAGTTCCCCTCCCACATCCTTTGCCACATCGAGCGGCTGAAGCACGACCCCGCCCAGCGCGTGGTGATCCACACCCACTCCACATATACCTTGGCGCTTACCTACATGCTCCCCGACGACGAAAGGACCATCACCAGGACACTGTGGAAGATGTCCACCGAATGCTCCATCGTCTTCCCCGAGGGGGTCGGGTATTTGCCCTGGGAGCTATGCGGTACGGTCAAGATCGGCCAAGACACCGCGAGGAAGATGGAGAAATACAAGATCGTCCTCTGGTCGATGCATGGGGTCTACGCCTCGGGCGATAGCCTGAACGAGGCCTTTGGTCTGATCGAGACGGTCGAGAAGGCCGCTAAGATATACTGCATCACCGCCGCCAACCGGGTCAGGGAGATCGAGGACCATGACATAGCCGAGCTAGGCAAGGCCTTCGGGGTGGCGGTCAACAAAGAAATGCTTTAGAGGTGTCATATGGCGATTCCCGATTTCATCAAAAGAAAGATAGAGGCCAGGAAGCTGGCGAAGATCAAGGAGAAGGAGCGGTATCGCAATTACCGCCGGGTGCTTTTAGACGAGCAGAAGCGGATCGAGGCGGCGAAGGATAACCCCGAAGAGCCGACCTCGTTCATAACCTTGCGCCACATCAACAAGATCTACGACAACCTGGTGCAGGCGGTCTACGATTTCAACCTCGACATAGCGAAGGGCGAGTTCATCGTCTTCGTCGGGCCTTCTGGGTGTGGCAAATCCACGACGCTGAGGATGATCGCCGGGCTTGAGGACATCACCACCGGCGACTTGTTCATCGATGGCGTCTACTCCAACAACCTTGAGCCGAAAGACCGCAATACCTCAATGGTATTTCAAAACTACGCCCTTTACCCGCATCTTACTGTCTACGAGAACATGGCCATCGGCCTTCGGGCGAAGAAGATCGAGGGCGAGGACGCGCAGTCTAGGGTAAGCGAGGGAAAACGCGCCTCGCATCTCAGCAAGCAGGAAATCGATGAGCGGATAAACAAGGTGGCGGAAATCCTTGAGCTGAAGGACTATCTGAAGAGGACTCCGCGCCAGCTTTCCGGTGGGCAGTGCCAAAGGGTGGCATTGGGTCGGGCCATCGTAAAGGACAGCAAGGTCTTCCTGATGGACGAGCCGCTTTCCAACCTCGACGCCAAGCTGCGCGTCCAGATGAGGGCGGAGATCATCAAGCTGCACGAGAGGCTCAACGCCACGACCATCTACGTCACCCACGACCAGGTCGAGGCGATGACTATGGCCGATAGGATCGTGGTCATGGACAAAGGGGTCATCCAGCAGATCGGGACGCCCGAGGAGATATACGACAACCCAGCCAACAAGTTCGTGGCGGGGTTCATGGGCAATCCGGCGATGAACCTATTGGAAGCCGAATACGACAACGGGACGGTCAAGCTAGACGACAAGGTATCGTTTGCCTTAAGCAAGTCTGAGATTGAAGCCCATGATAGGTTCTATGAGTGCCTGCTGGATGAGTATGAGCGCGAGCTGGAGCAAAACGACGCGGATAACTCGCAGCGGAACGATGTCTTGACCAAAATCGAGGAAGCCAAGCGCGCATCCGAGGCCGGCGATGAGCGGGCCAAGGCGAAAGCGGCCAAGCGTCTATCCAAGCTTGAGGGCGAGCTATCGCTTATCGAGAAGGGCAATAGCCGCAAGGCCTTCCTTCTGGATGCCATAGATAAGATCAAAGGCATTCTTGCCACCAAGCGGCACAGCCTGACGTTCGGCATCAGGCCGGAACACATCTACGTCAAGGAATGTCCGGGCTCCTTGCCATATAAGGCCTACCTAAACGTCGTGGAGCTGCTCGGCAACGAGTATTACTTCCATTTCAACGTCGGCAAGAAGGATGTGTCGACCAAGACGCCGAAGGATAAGCCCTACGTCTCCAATGCCTTCGTCGACCTGCATTTCGATTTGGCCAAGAAGCATTTGTTCGACGACGTCAGCGGAAGGAAGATAATCTAAATCGATTAGGCGTTAATCGACTCAATTTAATGGCCTAGAAGGCCATCGGGACGACCGATGGCCCTTATTTTGTTTATAAAATAAGTCAAAGCAAGTACAATCTTCGGGTAATGATACTGGCCTTTTACCACCATATAGGGGAACAAGAGGAGGAATTCACCTCCTCGGTAGAAGGCTTTGCCGTGCTTAAGGGCAACGCCTCCAAGATAGTGGCGATGATATCAAAGCAAGGCCTTTCGTCATATTCGGGTTCCTTCCAGATAAACGGGATGGACCTGTTCCTCGATGACCTGAATCTAGCCAAGGTCATAAGGGTCGCGCCCGAGGGCCTTTTCCCTGATTTCTCCATTCCCGAGGGAATAGATTTTTCTTCGCTTTTCCCTGGACTTACATCCTATAAGGAGCAGATGTCTTTGAGCGATTCCGATTACGAATCGGTCGTGAAGCTCATTGAAACCATCTTCGCCGCGCTTAAGTCGCATCCGGCCTATGTCTTCTTGGATTGCCGCGATGCGCCTTTCGTGCTCCACGATGCCCTGATTAACCTAGCCAGCAAGCTATTCGCCTCCGCCCCGGTGCTGGTCTACTTTGGGTCGGAAGAGGGTGAGCCGCATCTGGAGAAAGTGGGGCAGAAGGCGGATAAGGAAAAGCCCATTGAGTCCCCGTTCGCTTCCTTTGTCTATGATGGGCCGGCCGCTTCCAATGCGGGGTTCGATTTCTTCGTCGAGGACTATGTCGGATACAAGGATTTCGTGCCGGGAAAGATGTTCGATGCCATTGCCGAGGCCAAGCGCAAGAAGGAAAGTGAGATCGAGAAGGACAATATATTCGAGAAGAAGGATGGCAAGCGGCTATCAGAATTCGGGAAGAGCTTCGCCTTGAACGTAAGCTTCGCAGTCTTGTTCGTCCTCTTCGACCTATTGACCGGAATCATCTTCTGGTATCTATCGAAAGACCAAGATGAGTCATCTACTATATCCAACATCTTCCTGTTCCTGGGGCCGTTGTTTGCTTTGATTGGACTGGTTCCGGTGGTGTTCTTCTATGGCGATTACCCCTATGCCAACCCGTTTAAGAAAAGGTCTTGCTGGATCGGCCTATTCCTAGTTGGGCTTTGCTCTTGGGTATTCGCTGGCGTGCTGTATCTGCTTTGGAATAACGAGGATTGGTTCGCGGTGTCCAGCAGGCTGCCATTCTTGGTCTCGCTTGCGATATTCCCTCTTCTAGAAGCGGTATCGGTGTATGCTTA
>DVMV01000017.1 GCA_018714785.1 Candidatus Alloenteromonas pullicola | reverse complement strand
TTATTGCGTGCAGTATTTGCGGTCCATATCATGGATTCGGCGGTGTAATCCCAGTTTGTAGGGATGACGTTGTCGTTATAGAACGTATCATAATAGGAAAGCAATATTTCCAACGCGACGATTGTGCATGTCCCTTGGTTGTTCAAAGCATGTCTGGCGCCGAGCCTTTCGAAGTACATGTAATAATCAGCGGTGATTGCATCTGAAGGCACCTCGATTCTCGGCTGAGAAAAGATTTCGTTGGATGTAAGCGCGGCCATTTCAAGCAAAAGGTCGTCGTCGCCTACTTTTTCTCCATTATCGACATAGAAGAAACCCTTAGAGGCTTTATCGAAATAGCAAAGAGAATCGTGATCACCGCTATTCTGCAAGATAAACGGAAGGTGGCCGTCGTCGCCATTCGTATTGACGCGCTCTCCTATTTGGACCGGTTCACCCAACAGGTCGAATGCCTCGTCCTCAGAAAGGACCGCTTTTTGCGCTTCGCAATCCTTCACGGCTTCTTCGTAGCGGCTTATGAGGAGTTCGCTTCCGCCTCCATTAGATGCCAAAGCGCCAAGCGCGGTTAATGCCAAAAGCAGCGTTTCCATATTGTTTCTTCGTTTTTAAGAATAACGGCAATTTAACTTACCGTCAACATGAGGGAAGCCAAACTGCAATTATCCGGTAATTTGCTTTCAGTAAATTTCATTGGATGATGGGGACTGGAGGCGATGAACAATGAACGGGCTAGCCGATTCATATGTCGAATCGATCGTCAAAAAGGCCATGTCCGGAACTCTTACTGCGGGGCAGGCGGCCGCAAAGCCTGAGGTTAGCAAGCAATACGCCAATAGGCTGAAAAGGCTTATTCCGAGAAAGGGGCGTCGGCCTTTGGCCACGGCAGCAAAGGCAAGGACGGGCCTTGGAAGACCGATCCGGAGACGGCATTCAGGATAAAGAGCTATACCAAAGGAAGCATTCTGGGCTCAACTTCAGGCATTTTGCCGAGAGGCTAGATGAAGAGGAAGGCGTTATGGCATCGTATCGGAGCATATACCGGATCCTTACCGAAGCGGGGTTCCGCTCACCTAAAGGGCATAGGCCAAAGAGGGCTCAGGCGAAGCATCCCTCAAGGCCCAGAAGAAAGGGCTTCGGCGAGCTTCTCCAGATAGATGTCACTATCCACAATTGGCTCGGCGACGGCCTCCCCAAAGCGACTTTGCACGGTGCGATCGACGATGCGGCCGGAGCCATAATGGGCCCATTTCTCGACAAAGAGGAGACGCTTCGCGGCTATTATGAAATGGCATGGCGGATACTACTCGAATATGGGATACCGGAAGCCTTTTATGGCGACAATGGGACAATATTTGAGCACAGGGAGCTTCCCGAGAGAAATAAGGCTATCGACCGCGATGCCCATATCAGCTTCAAGCGAGTGTGCCGGCAGCTAGGCATTGAGCTAACAGCAACTTCTGCATCCCAAGCCTGGGGGACGCTGCAGCCAAGGCTGGCCTCTGGGCTTGGAGTCAGGGTATCAAGACAATAGAGGATGCCAACGCCTGCCTCCCCGCGTTCATGGGCGAACCGCCGATAAAGGATCGGCATTTGGCTTTGGCGGGGAAAGGCATCGACCGGTGGATGGGGATGGCGAGGTGGCCGAAATCCCGCCAAAAACACATATCTGTATTTATGTGACCAGATTGGGCAGACGGGTCGCGGTATCCAATGGCGGGCCATGGAGCCTATCCGAAGTTGGGAAAGGCCGGTGGAGAGGCAAAGAAAATCGGCGGGCCTAATTTCATCCCGGGTCCAAATCGCCCATGGGGAACGTTTGTTATAAAGGCCGAAAAGAACTAGAAGCAAATTACCGGATAACGGCATGCCTTTCGCCTCTCTCTCGCCACCGGGATGGGCTCGAGGCGCTTGCGATGATGACAAGCCAAAGTCCGGGCTTCGTTTTTCGGTATTCGGAATCGTTTGTTGCAATGCCGACATGCAATGCGCCGGAGCGAATCTGCTGGAATCTTTCGAAAGATTATTCGGCATTTCAAAAGAAAAAATGATGTTTCAAAAGATTATTGCCTATTTCAAAAGATTAATTTATCTTTATTCTATGGAAGAAAAGGACATCATAGGATTGAAGGAAAGCGGAAGCGTGGAGCTTAAAAGGGCTTCCGATCGCCTGCCGTTGTCGTTTTGGGAGACCTACTCATCGTTTGCCAATACCGACGGCGGGACGATATACCTCGGAATCGAGGAGCGGAAGGGGGCCGGAAACCTCGTCGTCGGGGTCAAAAACGTTGAGGAGATGAGGCGCGCGATAATCTCCACCGCCAACAACCCGAGCAAAGTATCGTGCAACCTTCTTTCGAATGAATCGTTCTCGACCATAGATATCAACGGCAAGGCCGTCCTGGCCGTGAGCATCCCCGCGGCCAAGCGAGGCCAGCGCCCAGTCTATTTGGATGCGAACCCGTTTTTGTCGTATAAGCGCGTCGGCGACGCCGATCAGCTTCTTAGCAAGATAGAAGCCATCTCTATGCTTTCCGATTCCTCTATGGGAAGCTTCGACCTTGGATCAAGCGGGCTTACGAAAGATTGCCTGAGCCAACGATCGTGCGAATCGTATCGGGAAAGGTACCGCTTAGCCCACCCAGACCATCCTTTGACTAGGGTGGGCGATGAGGAATTCTTCAAAGCCGTGGGGGCGATGAGGGAGGAAGACGGGAAGGAGGTTTTGACCAACGCCGGCTTGCTTTGCTTCGGATGCCGCGAGTCGATCAAGCGGATCTACCCATCCTATTCCCTGGATTTCCAAATCAAGGATGAGGGCGAGGCGAAATGGCGCCACCGGCTAAGTTCCGACGATCTATCGTTCTCTGGCAATATATACGATTTCTTCGAGGGAACGATGTCCGCCCTCCGCCCTTTGCTGCCATCCCCATATTACCTTTCCGGGGATTCGGACCTAGGTCCGGCCAAGGTCTACCTCGCGGTCCAAGAGGCCATGCTCAATGCGCTTTTCAACGCCGATTACCTACTCCCCAATAGCGTCCGCGTCGTCTTCGAGTACAAGCGGATATCCATCGAGAACTCCGGAAAGCTCCGCATCCCGCTGCCCCTCGCCATAAAAGGCGGGCATTCCGACCCCCGCAACGCCGGGGTGGCCCAGATATTCCGCAGCGTCGGATTGGGCGACAAGGCCGGAAGCGGCATCCCCACGATGTTCCTTAACCTAAAGGAAGTGGGGAACCTCGCACCGATCTACACCCAGAGTAGCGAGCCCATCTCGACGACCATCACCATCAACTTTGGGAAGGCCGTGGGGAAGGAAAGCGAGGAGATATTGGCCTATCTGGCGAGCCACCAGGAAGGCGCTTCCTCATCCGAGCTATGCGGCTACCTCGGGCTGAGCCGCTACAAAGTGGGGGAATGCCTGGAAGCCCTTAGCTCCAACGGGCTCATAAAAGACAACGGAAAGTCCACCAAAGGGAAAATATATTTCCTTGCTTAGAGCGAATCTGCTGGAATCTTTCGAAAGATTATTCGCCATTTCAAAAGATTATTGCCTATTTCAAAAGATTATTTATCGGTAATTGCCGTACCGGATGCGGATTTCTGCCGTAATCGCGAGATTTGGAACGATATGCAGTTCCCCTTTGCCTTGAAGCGCAAAGCCGCCTTCTTAGCCCATTGCATGGCCGTTTCGCCACCATTTTTTCGCTTCGGGCTCGCAAATCCCGTTCCGGAGATTGCCGATTGCTCAGGATAGACGGTCCCGATATGGCGAGCCAGCCGTTCGATCTTCTCTTAGGACCGTTTGCTTAAGCCCAAAACAAAACCCCAGGTCGTTAGCCTGGGGCGAGCCCAATTAATCCGGGAGGCTGACTTCGGTCGTCCCGACGTCGGCGACGGTGTAGTCGAAGACGCAGAGGTGGTATTCGTAAGTGCCATCGCCATTAGAGGCGTAGTCGTAATCGTCGATGGTCACGCGCATCCCGGTTATCTCGCCGTTTTCCTCAACGGCCCTGATCACCGGATCGACGATGCAAATTCCATGTCGATCATGGGCTGGCCGAGGAAGGCCTCTTGCCCGTTGACGTCCATGTAGGTGAGCTTGTAGGTGCCGTCGTCGAGAAACTGGTCTTCTTCTTCCCCGACGAGGAGATGACTCGGCAGGCCCTGGGGATCAGCCGCCCAGCCCGTTGATTATCGATGCCCCTCCTCCCCGCGATTAGGCCGCCTAAGCCCGTGAATAGAGCCTCCTTAAATGCTTTAACTAGCGCAGGCGTATGCGTATAATTTGCTTGTCCGAAGACAAAGGAGAGTTCAACAAACAATGGACAAAACCAAAATCGTCAAAGTATTCGGCCGCCAGATCATCGATTCCCGCGGCAACCCGACCGTCGAGGCCGAGGTCACCCTCGCCGATGGCACCGTCGGCCGCGCCTCGAGCCCCTCTGGCGCCTCGACCGGCACCCGCGAGGCCATTGAGCTCCGCGATGGGGACAAGGCCCTATTCGGGGGCAAAGGCGTCCTCAAGGCCGTGAATAACATCAACACCGAGATCGCCGATGCCATCATCGGCCTCGATGCCTGCGACACCGCCAAGGTCGATTACACCATGATAAAGCTCGACGGCACCGACAATAAGGGCCGCCTCGGCGCCAACGCCATCCTAGCCGTCTCGCTAGCCGCCGCCCACGCCGCCGCCACCTCGCTCGGCGAGCCGCTGTACCGCTTCATCGGCGGCACCTCGAGCAACACCCTGCCGGTTCCTATGATGAACATCATGAACGGCGGTGCCCATGCCGACGACAACATCGATTCCCAGGAGTTCCTCATCATGCCGACCGGCGCTTCCACCTGGAGCGAGGCGCTCCGCTGGTGCACCGAGGTCTTCCATGCCCTTCAGAAGATCTTGAAGAGCAAGGGGCTATCGACCGGCGCTGGCGATGAGGGCGGATTCGCCCCCAACACCGCCACCGGTGCCGACGAAGAGGTCCTCGACCTCATCATCGAGGGCATCAAGAAGGCCGGCTATGAGCCGGGGAAGGACTTCATGCTCGCCATGGACGCCGCGGCCAGCGAATGGGCCAAGGGCGAAGAGGGCGGCAAGGTCATCTACCATCAGCCGAAGTCCGGCAAGGTCTACACCTCCGATGAGCTCGTCGAGCACTGGGTCGAGATCGCCGACAAGTATCCTCTGATCTCCCTCGAGGACGGCATGGCCGAAGGCGACTGGGAAGGCTGGAAGAAGCTCACCGAGAAGCTCGGCAAGAAGATCCAGCTCGTCGGCGACGACCTATTCGTCACCAACACCAAGATCATCGCCAAGGGCATTGAGAAGGGCGTCGCCAACTCCGTCCTCATCAAGCTCAACCAGATCGGCACCCTGACCGAGACCATCAACGCCATCAAGATGGCCAAGAACGCCGGCTGGACCGCCGTCGTCAGCCACCGCTCCGGCGAGACCGAGGACACCACCATCGCGGACCTCGTCGTCGCCCTCAACGCCGGCCAGATCAAGACCGGCGCCCCGAACCGCACCGAGCGCGTCGCCAAGTACAACCAGCTCCTCCGCATCGAGGAGATTCTCGGCGATAACGCCGTCTATCCGGGACTCAAGGCCTTCCGCTTCTCCAAGTAAGCCAAGCCGATCGGGCTCGCCTTCGGGCGGGCCTTTTTCTTTGCCTCCTCCCGTAGTATATTCATGCCCGTGAAGCACCTATTCGCGTTCGACGTCGACCAGACATTGCTGCCCGCGGGGCAGATGGAAATACCTTCCAAAGAGGTGGAAGCTATCAACGAGAAGCTGAAGGAAGGCCACGCGGTGGCCATCGCCTCGGGCCGGCCGGCGGACGCGATATGGCGCTACCTCGATTCATTTGATCGCGGGGAGAAGTACGCCATAGCCTACAACGGGGCCTTGATCTACTCGCCAAGCCACGAGCTGATAGGGCACCGGCTATTGGGCCTTGATGACCTCTACTACGTGAAAAGGCTCTTCCCGGAGGACCGCTACGACGTCTACGCCTACCTCGAGGATGGGCGGATCGCCTGCTTCAAGCCCGGGAAGTACGTCGATCTGGAGATCAAGCTCAATCTGCTGCCTAGCCCCCTCATCGTGCCCTCGAAGATGGGGGAGGATGCCTCCTCCATCAGGGTGGCCAAGGTCATGATCGGGGCCGATGAGGAGGTGAGCTCCTCTATAGTCTTCCCCGACAACGCGCGTTACCAGGTTACCCGCAGCTCGCCGGTGTTCTTCGAGATCCTCGCCAATGGGGTCGACAAGTCGTTCGGCGTGAGCATAGCCAAGGAGCACGCGCATGCCGACGTGGCCTACTGCTTCGGGGATGAGCTCAACGACCTTGGCATGATAAAGGACAACTACGGCATCGCCATGGGCAACGCGGTCGAAGAGGTGAAAAAGGCGGCGAAGCTAATCGCCAAGCCCTGCATTGAGGATGGCGTCGCCTACGCGTTAGAAAACATAGACTGACGACGAAAAAAGCGCCGTCTGCACGGCGCTTTTCTTTTGGATGCTTACTTTCCCTCAATCATCTGGAAGCCGTATACCGCGGCCCCGACGAGCCCGGCGTTCTGCTCGAAGGAGCAGCGCTTGATGTCGATTCCCGGGCAGGCGGCGAGCAGGTCCTTCCAGAACACCTTCTCGCTCTTCATGACGCCGCCGGTGAGGGTGAACACCTCGGGGGTGAACGCCTCATCGACCATCTTTATGAAGGAGGAGAGCAACCCGATCCAGTCGCGGTAGACGCGCAGCGCCAGCGGGTGCTTGTTCTCGACCAGGGCGAAGAAGTCCCTGGCGGAGGAGACCGAGAGCCCGTTCTTGTCGCAGAGCCTGGTTATTCCGGTGCCCGAGGCCATGTGCTCGAACTCGTGGATCTCGCCCTTGTAGGGGAACATGGTGTGCCCGACCTCATAGGAGGAGTTGACCAGCTTCCCGCCGATGGTGAGGGCTCCGCCGACGCCGGTGGAGATGGTGATGAAATATAGCGACTTGGCTTTGCTGAATTCGCCTAGGTTCGCCTCGGCGAGGGCCGCGACCTCGGCATCGTTCCTGACGTAGCAGGGCAAGCCGAATTCCTTTTCCAGGTAGCTGGAAAGCGGGATCTGGTCGACGTGGATGTTCGGCAGGGCGTAGATGTAGCCGTCGTGGCGCACCCTTCCGGGGACCCCAGCCGCGATGGCGGAGACGGCGTCTAGGCTCGGGATGGCCTTCTTTATTATCGATGATACGGATTTGAGGAACGCCTGCAGGTTGCCAACCTCGGTCGGAAGGATCAGCGAGGTCTCGATCTCGTACTTCTCGTTGATGAGCGCCACCCGGGTGTTGGTGCCGCCGATGTCGAGGGAAATGACCTTCTTCATCAGTCTAGCTCCTGGATCGAGTTGACGTTGACGATGCGCATGAAGTTGGTCTTGCCGGCCCCGGTCGGGGTGCCGCCGGCGATGATGATGGGCTCGCCTTCCTTGAAGCCGAGGTCGCGGGCGATCTTGAGGGCCAAGACCTCCATCTCCTCGATGAAGTCTGGCATCGAGGTCTTGAGCAGGACGGAGTAGACGCCCCACATGAAGGCGCCGGCCATCGCGGTCGTCCTCCGGTTGGTGACGGAGATGATCGGGCAGCAGGGCCTCGCCTTGGAGATCCTGATGGTCGACTTCCCGGTCTCGGTGAAGTTGATGATCAGCTTAGCGCCGATCAGTAGGGCAGTGTTGGCCACGGCGTTGGAGATGGCGTCGTTGTTGGAATGCTCGCTGGTCTCGTAGGACTCGCGGGCAAGCTTCTCGTAATCGAGGTACTTCTCCATGGTCTGGGCGATCTTGGCCTGCATCTGCACGGCCTCGACCGGATAGGCGCCGGAGGCGGACTCGGCGGAGAGCATGACGCAGTCGCTGCTCTCGGCGATGGCGGTCGCGACGTCGGAGACCTCGGCCCTGGTGGGGCGGGGGTGGGTGACCATCGAATCCAGCATCTGGGTGGCGGTGATGACCGGCTTGCCGGCCTTGCGGCAGAGGTCGATTATGCGCTTCTGGATGACGGGGACCTCCTCGGGCGGGACCTCGACTCCGAGGTCGCCGCGGGCCACCATGATGCCGTCGCAGCAGTCGACTATCTGCTCGATCTTCTCCACCGCCTCGGGGTTCTCTATCTTGGCGAAGATGGGGATATTCGGGTCGCCGTATTTGGCGAGGACGGCGCGCATGTCGGCCACATCCTCCGGGCGGCGGACGAAGGAGGCGAATATCGCGTCGACGTGGTGCTCGCAGCCGAAGGCGAGGTCCTTCTCATCCTGCTCGGAGATGAAGGGCATCGAGAGGCGGGAGAATGGGGCGTTGACGCCTTTTTGGTCCTTGAGGACGTGGTTGTTCTTGGCCTCGACGAGCAACTCGCGCTTCCCATCGTCTTTGCCGGTGACCTCGAAATCGAGGTTGCCGTCGTCGATGAGCAGGTGGTCGCCGACCTTGACGTCTTCGAATAGCCCGGTGTAGGAGACGGAGAAATGGGTCTCGTCGCCGAGGCAATCCTCCATCTGGACCCTCATCTTCTGGCCGGTCTTGACGGGGACTTTGCCATCCTTCATGTAGCCGGTGCGGATCTCGGGCCCCTTGGTATCGAGGGCGACGGGGATATAGATACCCTGCTTCTCGTATTCGCGGGCGATCTCTAGCTTGGCAAGCTGCTCTTCGTGGGTACCGTGGGAGAAGTTTATGCGCATGACGGTCATGCCGGCCTTGTAGAGGTCGAGGATCTTCTCCTTGGTGGAGGTGGCGGGGCCGATCGTGCAGACTATCTTGGTCTTCTTGGAAATGTTCAGCAGCATGGTTGAGCCTCTTCTTATTACTTAAGGATATCGACTAGGCGGAGCATCGAGACGTGCTTGTCGCGGGGCAGGGCGAGGGCTTCGTAGATGTCGTAGTCGACGATCTTGTTGTTGACGAATCCGATGCAGATGCCGGATTTGCCGCTGAGCAGGCAATCGACGGCGTAGGCGCCCATCCTGGCGGCCAACACGCGGTCGAAGGCGCTAGGCGAACCGCCGCGCTGGACGCGGCCGAGCACCTCGGCCTTGGTCTCGAACCCGGTCTGCTCGCCGATCTTCGCGGCGAAGGCGTGGATGTCGGGGTATATCTTCTCCGAGACGATGACGATGGCGCGCTTCTTCTTCTGGTCGTGCAGCTTGCGGAGGGAGGCGATGATCTCCTCCTCCGGGATCGGGTGGTCCGGGGTGATGATCATCTCGGCGCCCTCGGCGATGCCGGAGAACAAGGCGAGGTCGCCGCAGTGGTTGCCCATGACCTCGATCACGGCGCAGCGCTGATGGGACTCGGTGGTGTCGCGGATCTTATCGACGCAGTCGATGATGGTGTTCAGGCAGGTGTCGAAGCCGATGGTGTAGTCGGTCGAGGCGATGTCGTTGTCGATGGTGCCGGGGAGCCCGACGCAGTTGATGCCCATCTCGGAGAGCTTCTTGGCGCCCATGTAGGAGCCGTCGCCGCCGATGACGACGAGGGCCTCGATGCCGCGGCGGCGGAGGTTATCGACCGCGATCTGGCGGACGCTCTCCTCCTTGAACTCGCGGAGCCTCGCGGTCTGCAGGATGGTCCCGCCGCGATTGACAATATCGGAAACCGAGGAGCGGTCCATCGGGACGATGTCGTCCTCGACCAATCCTTTGTATCCGTCGTTTACTCCATAAACCTCTAGGCCATAGGAAAGGCCGGCCCTTACGACCGCGCGGATGGCGCAGTTCATGCCCGGGGCATCGCCGCCGGAAGTAAGAACTCCGATTTTGTGGATCATATGTTGTTGCACCTCTATTGGAAATTCGGCTTGATTATACCCTACTTCGCGCGCAGGTGTATAAGCACTTGCTCCTTTGTATTTGGATTGCGCGCCATAACCTGGGGTTCAAGATAATTCCTATTAGGCATAGCCCAATGATGGTAAAATCCAATAACGTAAATGGACATCATCGGCAGCGAAGACAAATTCATACTCCAGCATTCGGGCGAGATTGTGATCCCGCCCTCCTTCCCTAGGCTATATGGCCCGATAATCGGGTCGAGGGCCGTGGGGGTTTACCTTTCGCTGTCCTCAATCCCATCGTCTATGGCCCCGCATGAGGCATCCGAGCTGCTGCGGTGCTGCTGGAGCACGCTTCAGGATCTGCAGGGCTCGCTTACCTTGCTTGAGGGCATCGGCCTGGTCGATTCCTATAAGGACGAGAAGGCCGGGGTGTATTGCCTACTGATGAACCCGCCGCTGCCGGCGGAATCCTTCCTTTCCTCCGAATTGCTCAGCAGGCAATTGTCTAATAGTATCGGAGAGGAGAACTTCAAAGAACTTAAAAGTCAGTTAATTGGGGCCAAATTGCCTCTTAAAACTTTTGCTCGGATTGGTTCAAAATTCGAAGACAACTACGGATTATTTCCAAGAATGCATAAAGCGAAAACGGTTCTACTTTTTGATAAAAGTAAGTTCGACAAAGCTTTCACTTCAACAAGCGGATTTTCGGCAAATACACTTTCTGATGACGAAATAAAGAAAATTTCGGAACTTTCCGCTTTT
>DVMV01000016.1 GCA_018714785.1 Candidatus Alloenteromonas pullicola | reverse complement strand
GATAAATCCGTCGCCGACAAGAGCGATTACACCTGCCATTTAGAATTTCAAAACGACGCTGGCCGCTGGATCGTTTTATACGATATTGACAAAGCGACGAGTATGAGCACCAACCCAAACGGACAGTATGGTTTCAACTTTGATTTGCCTTCCCCATCCAAATCGCTGAGACTGATTTGCTTTAAAAGATACGATTATGATGACCAAGAAAGGCTATGCCGTTTCTCAATAGGCAACATGGAGGTCGCTTATGAATCATAAGGTCATTTGTCTTTTCGCAGCCCTACTCCCATTATCCTCGTGCGCGGTTTCGACTTTCCCCGCCAAGCGCTTCCTAACCTATGCCGACGCGAAGAGCTTCTTATTGAAGAAAACGAGTGAGAAAGACGGCGGCTCGTTCATATTCGATCCGGAGCCGATACTGAGCCGCTTCTACGACTTATCGGTCGAGGAGGCCTGCGTCACGGATTTTATCGAGTTCTTCGCCAGGTCGAAAGACGGCCACCGCGCAATGTGGAACCCCGCCTTAACCATAGACTATGACGTCCAGGCGGACAACGGGGTATTCGGCTTGCAGGTCCTTATCCCCAACACCGTCATCAGCCCAGACTATTTCTCACCCGAGGACGAATTCGTCGTTTACCAAGGCTATGGCCTCTGGGGCATCATCAAAGAAGGGGCGGGCAATTCATCCGATTACGAATACTCCGAGGAATGGTATGCGCAAGGCCTTTTCTTCATCTCAATTACGCTGAAGCACCCCGAAATGGACATCGGCTGGCTAGACGAGAGGATGCTCGATCCGCTTTGGGGCGTCGTGATCACGGAGTTCGCCTCTTGCTGGGATTGAAGGCGAAATGCATTGACTTCTTGAAAACCGGTCATAGAATATAGCCGGCGTTGAAGGAGACACGCCCCCCTCCTATAGGTTCGGGGTACCACTCCGGAGCCCCTGGCGATGAACCAGGCGGTCCGCCTCCGTTATCGGGCGAGAGAGCATGGCTTCATCGGCCATGAAGTAAGGTGGTACCGCGTCCCCCGACGTCCTTATGCGTTGGGGGATTTTCTTTATAAAGGAGATAGCGTCATGCAAGTCAAATACAAAGGCAAAATGGTCGAGTTAGCTGATGGCGAGAACGGATTCAAGGCCATCAAGCAGCTCGAGGCGGAAAACAAGAACAAGGCCGTGGCCATGAAGGTCAACGGCAGCGTGGAGGATTTAAGCCGCGAGCTAAAAGACGGCGACGAGGTCGAGTTCGTCTTGCCCTCCAGCCCAGAGGGATTCGAGGTCATCAACCATTCCTGCGCCCATCTATTGGCCCAGGCGCTGAGCCACCTCTACCCCGAGGCCAAGTTCGGCTATGGGCCGGCCGTCGAGGAAGGCTTCTACTACGACATAGACTTCGGCGACAAGAAGATCAGCGACGCCGATTTCGAGGCCATCGAGAAGGAGATGAAGAAGCTCGCCAAGGAGGATCTGCCCTTCAAGCGCTGCGAGGTCAGCAAGGACGAGGCCCTCAAGATCTTCGCCGCCAACCCGTATAAGGAAGAGCACATCGGCGAGCTGCAGGGCGACATCACCACCTACCAGCAGGGCGACTTCATCGACCTCTGCCGCGGGCCCCACGTCCCCTCCACCGGCCATCTGAAGCATTTCAAGCTTCTCTCCGTCGCCGGCGCCTACTGGAAGGGCGACAGCAAGAACAAGCAGCTCACCAGGATATACGGCGCCTGCTTCGAGAGCGAGGAGAAGCTCAACGAGTACCTCGAGATACTCAAGAAGCGCAAGGAGAACGACCATCGTCGCCTTGGCAAGGAGCTTGGCCTCTTCTTCATCTCCGACTACGGCCCTGGCTTCCCCTTCTTCCTGCCAAAGGGCGAGATACTCAAGAACGAGCTCATCTCCTATTGGCGGCAGATCCATACCCGCGATGGCTACCTCGAGATCGAGACCCCGACCATCCTCTCCCGCGAGCTTTGGGAGATCAGCGGCCACTGGGGCCACTACAAGGACAACATGTATACCACCAAGATCGACGACCGCGACTTCGCCATCAAGCCGATGAACTGCCCGGGCGCCATCTTGACCTACAACTACTCGCTGCATTCCTATAAGGACCTCCCGGTCCGCATCGGCGAGCTCGGACACGTCCATCGCCACGAGGCCTCGGGCGCCCTCAACGGATTGTTCCGCGTCCGCGCCTTCACCCAGGACGATGCCCACATCTTCTGCCGCCGCGACCAGCTCGAGGACGAGATCAAGGGGATCATGAGGCTGTTCGATGAGGTCTATAGCGTCTTCGGGCTGTCGTATAGGATCGTCTTGTCCACCCGCCCCGACGACTACATCGGCGAGAAGGAATTCTGGGATGAGTCGGAAGCCATATTGGCCCGGGCCTGCGAGCACTCTGGGCACGAGTACTCCATCAACCCCGGCGACGGCGCCTTCTATGGGCCGAAGCTCGACTTCAAGCTCAAGGACTCCATGGGCCGCACCTGGCAGTGCGGGACCATCCAGCTCGACATGAACCTGCCGCACCGCTTCCACTGCTACTACATCGACTCCAACGGCGAGAAGGTCGAGCCGGTCATGCTCCACCGCGTCGTCTTCGGATCGATCGAGCGCTTCATCGGCATCTTGACCGAGAACTACGGCGGCGCCTTCCCGACCTGGCTCGCCCCGGTTCAGGTCAAGCTATTGCCGGTACTGCCGGAAAAGCACCTCGAATACGCCAACAAGGTGCTAGCTGACCTCAAGGCGAAGGGCATCAGGGCGGAGATCGACTCCTCCAACGAGAAGCTCGGCTACCGCATGAGGAACGCCATCGCCATGAAGATCCCCTACACCCTGGTCCTCGGCGACAAGGAGATGGAGGAAGGCAAGGTCACCTACCGCATCCTCGGCCAGAAGGATCAAATCAGCGTAAGCGAGGGCGAGTTCATCACCCTCATCGAGAACGCGATCGCCACCAAGGCCCGCTTCTAAAACAATGGATGCCTCCGAAAGGGGGCATCCTTTTTTGCTGACAAGGCGGCTAACGAAGACTAGACTTTATCTATCTACGGAGGCGAAGAGGATGATTCTTTATTTTTCCGGGACCGGGAACACCAAGCTGCTCGCGGAAAGGCTTTCCAAGGAGCTTTCCGACGAGGCGAGGAGCCTCGACGAGGGGCTATTGGGCGATGGGCTTGCCCTATTCTCGGAGAAGCCTTACGTGATAATGTCACCAATCCACGCCTGGGGGCTGCCGCATAAGGTCGAGGAGCTGTTGCTCTCTAGCGACCTAAGCGGATGCCAGGAGGTCTATTTCCTGCTCACCATGGGGGCCAACCATGGCGGCATGGAATCGCGATTGCTGAACATGTCCCGGGCGATGGGCCTCACCTACAAGGGCCTCTACCCATTCCTCATGCCCAACAACTACTTCATGGGCGAGGCGCTCCAAGACGAGGACGAGCAGGTAGGCATCATCAAATCGGCCTATAAGGAACTAGACGAGGTGGCCAACCGGATATCGCTCCACCAGAGCCTGGTCGGTGTCGAGGATCGGCGCGGCGGGGCCATTCTCCGGCTATTCGCGCCGACTATCCACAAGATGTACTGCAAATATGGGCAAAGGGGGTACAAGTTCTCCGTCTCCGACGAATGCATTAGATGCGGCCGGTGCGTGGAAAACTGCCCCACCCACAACATCAAGCTGCAGGACGGGAAAATAACGTTCGGCAAGCAGTGCATGACCTGCCTCCGCTGCGTATCCGTCTGCCCGGTGGAGGCCATCGACGTGAATGGGAAGGCTTCCAAAAACGGCATACTACACCTGGACCGATTGATTGCCAAATTGTAGAGAAGAGGCCGCAAAAGGCCTCTTTTCATATTAGATATCGCCTATAATCCTCGCAGAACCGGCGAGAAAGCCGGTTGAGCGCGAATACCACGGCGACGAATACGACTCCGATTGTTACTTGCATGATCGGCACCGCCCAACCCGGGTAATCCTTGACGATGTACTGCAATAACGTGCCATCGAGGATCATCACCAAGGCCTTGCCGCTGGGGTTCCATCCCGGGAGAACGACCTTATCGTTCATCAAAAGGTAGTTGAAAACCACCAAGGCGGCGGTGAAGACAAGCGGGAATACCATATCAAGCAGCGTCACCTTCTTCGCCGAGAACAGGCAGTGCAAGGAGAGTAGCAGCAACAGAGAATGGGTTATGATCCCGCGGATCACGATCGGGGTCGACATGGTCTGCAAGAACATCGGCGGGAACACCATGACACCGAGGAAGTATCCGAAGGCGCTCAATAGCCCAAGCGACCCGGCGCCGAAATATAAAAACCTCAGGCGCAGCATGATGGCCAATCCCAATAGGAGATATGACCAGTGGCTCAGCTCAGTCGGGAGCAAAGGAGTCAGGATGTATTCGACGATCTTCTCGATAAGCAGAGCCGTTCCCACCACCCACATAATGGCGGTCTCGAAGTTTCTGAAACGCCTCAATAGAAGATAGATAAGGAACGCCAGCAAGAATCCACCGCCGACGGATATCCTAAAAACGACTTCGCTCATGCGGCCCTCCCGCTCAGTTCGCTTAGCGATGGGGTTTCGCCGAAATAGGGAGCCTGACCAGGATCGTAGCAATAGAAGCCATAGTCCTCGAAGCCAAAGACGTTGCTTGCGGCGCGGCTAAGTGCAACCTTCATCGTGGTGTATTTTGCTTCATCATGACCCATAAAGTATTCATCTGGTACTATCGTTGAGCTTCTTGATAGCGTTTCCTCATAGCAATTTAATGCGTTAAACGCTAATTTCGATTTCAATCCTTCATCTATGGCGATATCACTCAAATTAGAGCCGCCGCCCATCTTCATTATCGGGGTAGCGATGTATTTCGATGAATCCTTGTTCAAAACCGAATCCGTTTCG
>DVMV01000015.1 GCA_018714785.1 Candidatus Alloenteromonas pullicola | reverse complement strand
AGAAGAAATATAATCCAAAGGATTATAAGTATCGTTTAGATTATCATTATCACTAGCATCTGCAGCAACGTGAGAATTTTTTACATTCCTTCCAAGAGTGGCCTGAATATTTTCCTTATCATTTTCTTTATCACTGTCATTTTGCGTATCTTCGATGCTCAAATTTGCATCTTCTGGCAGCTTCAAAGTGATAACGGAAAAGTCGTTTTCGTTGATGGCAATGGCCGCCGGGCCGCCTTTCATATACTCGGTTATCGAGCTTAAATGGCCTGTCTCATCAGGATGGGTTTTATAGAAAGTATCCTGGAGCTGACCATTGGTTGAAACACCGGAAAGGTACCAGTTTCCTTTGCTTCTCTCTATCCTCGCAGACACGGCTTTGAATGCGAACTCCAAGCGGTCGGGGTACACCCTTATTTCCATGCCATCTTGGAACGAATAGTCGTTGTTTAGCACTATGCAAACCAGCGACCTCCATATGGCGTCTTCTAGGGCCCGATCGCCAATCTTGATCGCGCTTACCCTGACCCCAAGAGGCAGCTCGACGCAAAGCTTCAGGTAGTCAAATGAATCGTCAATCAACTTGAAGACGCAATTCGAGCCGAAATCCTTAGCCTCGATGAGTTTAGGAGTTTTCCCACCATCGTAGCGCTTTATACGGATAGGGTACTCATTTTGGTCGGAAAGCAGATAAGCCAAGTAGTTATACTCGCCGTCTTTGGTCTTTAGCCCCAGCTTCTCAAAATCTACTTCCGAGGTCGCTGCTTCGGATAGGTAGATCCTCAAAAGCTTGAAGGTGAGAGACGACAAAGGCGAGTTTGCGTCGACGATTGAGACATATCGCTCGATGCTCTTTTTGGCCGAGCTCGGGGCTGGTTCTTTTTCCTTCTTCTCCACCCGTTTCTTGGGCTTCTCCTGCTCGAATGGATAAAGTATCAAGCCATTGGCGTCGTAGAGCTTCATGCCCTCCCTAAGTAAGCGCTTGGTGAGCCTAAAATCGGACTTAAGGTCCTTCTCGACTCTTAGATCAATCTTCTTTTTGAGGGCTTCGAAAAGACTCGCATTGACCTCTGAGAGCGTAAACGGAGCCTCTACAGACGAAATCAGCATCTCGACGTGAGATTCCTCGGTGGCCTTCTTCGTCGCGTAATCTCCATACAAATAAGAGTATTCGATGCCATAGTGGTCAAACACCTGGCTGGACTGGCTGAAAATGGATTCTAGGCTAAGCAGGCCATTATGCTCGTCGACATAGCCATAGCGGGACAAAGTGGCCATCATGTATTTGTATTTGACGGTCCCTTTGCGCTCGTCTAGATGCTCATAATCAACGTAGGTGCGAAGCGGCACACCGAGGAAATCGGCGGCCTCTTTCTGGGTGAGCCCTTTCTTTTTCCTAAGATCCTTCAGTTCCATTTGTTAAATTATCCATCTTTACTGACGTTTGATAAAGTAAAAATAGCAAATATTGCATATTTGTTAACATAATATGATTATTTCTATCAAAAGACTTATGGCTTCGGCCAAAAAAGCGAAAAACTATCGACGAATTCTAAATAAACTGCAATTAGAAAATATGTAAGTAAGTATATTTCTAAATCTAATGGCAAGCCTCACCCGGATTCCGCTAGACAGAACGCCTCCCCGATTCCGATGGTTCTATTGCCCGGCCCAGAGAAAAGGCATAGAAAAGCCAGACTGCATTAGATAGTCTGGCCTTGGTTTTATTCCCGGCTGGATGCCGCCTTGTCCTGAATCGCCTTCAGTTTGCCGGGGTCGACCTTGAAATGGTGATCGTGAGTCAATAGGCCATTGACCTCTTGCTCCACGTCGCTAAGCTGCGTGTAGCAATACCCTTCGCAATATGGCAGGCCGGCGATGAAACTCACCAGAGAGTCGAACCTGCCGATGAACTCTGCGTCGTCTTTGACGCATTGCCCATACCCCCAATTGCCGTTTTCCTTAGTCGAGGCCACGTACGCCGCGCCTCCGAACTCGGTAATGAGCACTGGCTGCCCAGCATATTCGTGGCCATCGGCCATCGCCTTCTTGTTCGAATAGTCGAAAGTGGATGCGAACACCGAATCCAGCGTTCCAAACTGCACGGCGAATTTCTTCGCATCCTGCTCATAGTGATGCAGCGTGATGAGCGAGGAGTCGGTATGCTCCCAACCGTCGTTGGAGATGACGAAGCGGGCGCGATCGATGAGCCTCGTCTTTGCGACCACCTGGTCGACATAGTCTTGGACCGCGCGGTCTTTCCCTATGTCGTAGACGCCCCAAGACTCATTGAACGGCACATAGGTTATTATGCAGGGATGCGACAGCTGCTGCCTCACGGCGAGTTCCCATTCCCTGTTGAAGCGCTTCTTTGATAATTCCGTCAGCTCGTACATCGATGGCATCTCCGCCCAAACCAGGTAGCCCAGGCAGTCGGCGTAATATAGGAAACGCTCATCCTCGACCTTCTGATGCTTCCGGGCGCCGTTGAACCCCATGGTCATCGACATGGTTATGTCCTCGAGCAGGGCCTTGTTTGAAGGCGGGGTCAATCCCGTTCCTTCCCAATACCCTTGGTCGAGTATCAATTGCTGGTAGAGGCGCTTCCCGTTGAGGAATACCTTCCCGGCTTTGGCCTCGACGTCTTTGAAGGCGAAATAGCTTCTGGCTTCCTGCTTTATCCCCTCTTTGCTCACGATGAGGGTGAGGTCATATAGTTCGCCTTTCCCCAGATCCCAAAGGCGGATGTCGCCATCGATTTTGAACTCTATGTCGAACGCGTTGGACTGTATGCAATCCTCGGCGTGCCCGACTGGCTTCCCATCATAGGAGGCAAAGGCCTCGATCTTGCTGCCGACCGCGGTGCCGCAGATGGAGACGGTCCCGTCTTTGGCATTGGGCCTTATCTCTATAGTCAGCATATGGGTTTTCTCGACCACCTCAAGCCACACCTCTTTGTAGATGCCGGTCGTGTCGACGTACCAACACCCGAAGTTCTCATCCTCCCAGCGCTGCTTGCCGCGCGGCTTCTGTTTGGAATAATCGTCGTCGCAGTAGACGAGGATCTCGTTGTCGCCGTCTTTTAGGTAGGAGGTGATGTCGAAGCTCATCCGGTGATACGCCCCCTCGTCCTCCCCGGCCTTGACGCCGTTGACGTATAGGCGCAGCTCGTAATCCGCCCCTTCGAAATGGAGAATGTATGACTTAGACGGATCCTCAACGCGCAGCATCTTCCGATACACGACATGGTCGTGCCGCTTAGTAACCCCGATGCCAGAGGCCTTCGCCTGGTAGGCAAAAGGCACCATAATCTTCTTCGATAGGCCCCGCCCGATGTAGGCTTCCGGCCCCGAAACGGCATCATCGAAATCGAATTCCCATTCGCCGTTTAGGCTTACGTAGCGCCCCTGTGCCAGCTGAGGGCGAGGCGACTCGGTTAGATTGATGCGTTCCATTTCATTTTGCCTTTCTTATGGTGATTAGCCTGCTTTCCCCATAGGGTATCCCGAAGGAGAAGCTAAGTCCGATGTTGGATAATGTCGAATGGTCGTAGGGTTTCCCGTCGACTAGGTATTGGCCTTCATTCAGACCCGGTATCCGAACGAAGAGGCCTTTGGGCCCGCGACTCGATAGGCTATAGAAGAGCAATAGCCCTTTGTTTCGGTCCTTGGAGAGCGCCAAGGCGATGTATTTGTCGGAATCAAACGGCGACGACAATTCGAAGTAGTCTCCGTTGACGACGCAATCGGCGTGGAATTCGTCGTAGATCTCACGCTTTTGCTTTAGGATCGCCTTCTGCTCGTCGGTGAGTTTCCTAGGATCCATTTCGTATCCGTAGGTGCCGAACATGGCCACGTTGCACTTGTCTTCAAGCCTCGACCTAGAGCTGGATACATGGCTGGATAGGCAAAGCAGGGGATAAGATAGCGCGGTCCCGGACTGGATCAGGACCCGGTCGTCGGCGTTGGTGTTGTCCGAAGTCCAGATAAGGCGGGAGAAGCAAAGCATCCCCAGATCGAACCTTCCGCCGCCGGAGGCGCATGATTCGAACATTTTCAGGCCGAAATGGGAGATGAGCTTGTCCATGGCATAGTAGAGGTTATCGACATAGCGGTACTCTATCTCGCCTTCCCTCGTCTTGCTTGACACGTAATCGCCTAAAACGCGGTTCATGTCCAGCTTGATATAGTCGAGCTTTATTTCCTTAAGCGAATCGAATATGTCGTCTAAGACGGAATCGACCACCTCGCGGCGCGAGAAGTCGAGCACCAGCTGGTTCCGAGAGAACAGTCTCTCTTTGGCATCGCCGCCGAGGGCAACAAAATGGTCCTTCTCGTATATTGGGGCATCGACGTTTGCCATCTCAAACTCCAGCCACAGGCCGAAGTCCATGCCAAGACGGCGCACATGCTCGGAAAGCCCCTTGAGATCGATCTTGGATTCGTTGATCCGCCAATCCCCGAGGCCGTGTCGGTCGTCGTTGCGGGTTGAGAACCAGCCATCGTCGAGGACGAATATCCCAGCCCCGATCTTCTTGGCCTCCGAAGCGTATTCCATCATTGAGGCGGTGTCGAAGTCCATCATCGCCCCCTCCCAGGAATTGAATACGATAGGGTCGCGGTCCCCATAACGGGTTTCCGGAACGATGTGGTTCCTGACGAATTCGTGGTTGGCCGCGATAAGGCCCTCGTAGGTCTTGGAGAAGCTGGCGACCGCCAATGGCGAGGTCAGAGATTCCCCATCATCGAGCCGATAGGCGAACCCCGGCCCGCCGAAGAGGATGCTGGCCCGGGTGATCCGCTGGAACTTGGTGGTTATCTCGTTGGCGGTCGTCCCGGAATAAATCTGGTTGAAGCCGTAATGGAGCCCATCGGCATGCAGCGAGAAATACGGGTTCTCCGCATGCCCGCTTCGCCCCTCGGCCGAAGTTAGGGTTATGGTCGAGCAAGGCAAGGGGGATTTCTCTAGATGCCTTTCCCCCGCCCATTCGCCGGGCAGATGCTCAAGGCGGTCGAACGAGAACGGGAAGTCGAAGCTGGTTCCTAACTTCCTGACCACCGCCGTCTTGCCGGTATGGTTGATTACCTTGCTGGCGCGAAGCAAAACGTCCACGTCGGAAAGAAGGCAATAATAAAGCTCAAGACGGAGGCCAGGACGATTTATGTCCTCTAGCTCCAAGCATAGCCATTCCTCGCCCTCAATATGGCGCGGGAACGGCCAATAGGCTGGGTATTGCGGGGCTTTGCGCTCTATCCCCACGACCCGAAAGTCGGTCAGTGTTTTCCCATCCGCCTCGACGATGACGGTCGCGGGCCGAAGGTCCATGCGCAGATGGCTGCCGACCTCCACCGGGGCCAGCCCATCGTATATCCCGTCGATGGTCTTGAATCCATCGCCATCGAGCAATTGGAAATTGGCCTGCGGTTCCTTGAGGACATCCTCAACGTCGGGTTTGGCCGACGGCCCGAAATGCAGGTGAACCGGGATATGGCGATTTGGCGAGATCCAGATTGAATAGGAAATCCGGCCATTGTCTAGGGTCAGAACGTCTTTCTCTTTTTTGATCATATCAATCCCTCAACCATGTCGACGTAGGCGGCATACCCGTTGGCATTCGGGTGCAGCCCATCGGATAGAAGGTAGTTGTCGATGTCCTCTTCGAAGACGGATGGCGAGTCGAGGTAGGTCGCCAAACCCGGGTTCTTGGCAAGATATGAGGAGACGATGGAGTTGGCCTCGCTGGATTTCGCATAGGACCCGGCGAAGGCGGGGTTGGTCGTCCTCTCGATGCCGAATAGGTAGATCTTGGCCTCGGGAACCTGATAATGGAATTCCTCCAGCAGGTTGATGATCTTGGCGGCGGCAATCTTGCCGTTGTCCCCCTCGTCGTTGATGTTGTTGGTGCCGACGTGGAGAAATACCTTGGACGGTTCAAAGGCCGCAACGAGTTCGGGGCACATGTACATCCAATCCTCGGTCCGAGTCGTCCCGATCGCCGAGGAGAAGACGTCTTTGCCGGCGAAATCGCTGTAGAAAGTAGTCCAGTTGTACCGGGTGTCGAAGAAGGAATCCCCGCAGAATAGGGCAGCCCCCTTCACGGACCCATGCTGAGCGTAAAGCTGCTGCATCTCCAGCAGGGATGGCAGGCAGTCGTAGCTCATCCGAGTAAGCACGTTGACCCGGAACTCGATCCGCTGGGTGGCGGTGATGGCGTAGACCCTGGTCGAGCCTTCCTTCTTGCCGGTCACCCGGCCCAATGAATCGATGGATATGTAGTCCTCGTTGTACTCGTAGCGGAGTATCTCCTCGTGCACACCTTCGCCGGTGTAGACGTAGGTGAGCCTCACCGGCCCCATGTCCATGAAGACGTCGATGCCCTCGCCTGAATTGCGCCCGGTGGCGGTCGGGAAGTAGATTGACGCCGCCTTCTCCTCGGCCGAGGAAGAGGCTTGTTCCGATCCGCCCGGTGTTCCCCCGCAGGCGCAAAGGGCAATGGCGGACAACGCTAACACCGCTTTTCTCATTTTATGGCCTCCCCGGCTACGCAATCGAACATCTTGAGCCGATCTTCCTTTATCTTCACCCCGATGCAATCGCCTATGCGGTAGCTGCGGCCGTTGTCGGCTTTGGCTATGACTTCCTGACCGAAAAGCGTGAAATGCACCAGCCATTCCGAGCCAAGCAGCTCGGAGAAGGTGACCTTGCATTCGTATTCGCCCTTCCCCGAGTCGCAAAGCACCAGGTCTTCGGGGCGGATCCCAAGAAGTATGCGCGGGTCGGCGGCGTACGCCTCGTATCTGGATATCGATTCCTCAACCAGAGCCTTGTCATCGATGACTTCGATTTTCTTCGGCTTGCTCTTTTTGGCGAAGAGAGCCTTTAGGCCATGGGGAGGTTCCTCCATCGGCGCGGGCTCCTTGCTTTTCCCGTGCGTCCTCTCGGACGAGGAGGCCCCTTTCCGGCACAGCCCCTGCAGGTGCCGCTTTATCGCCTCGAGGGTCTTCTTCCCATCGAGTGATATGGCCTTGAGGAAGACCGGCTTCTGACCCTTTGCCGAGGCTAGCGATTTGCCTAGATCGAGGTAGAGCTCGGATAAGGGCTTCTTCGCTTCGGCGAGCTTATTGCAGAGCTCGATGCACTTGTCGAGGTCGCCTTTTCCTTTGGCCAGCAATCCGAGCTCGGCGAGCAGTTCCTGGTCAAGCGAATCCTCCAAGCAGAGCAAAAGCTCCTTGAGATGATCGACTTTTGCGGCGATGAAGGAATCGCATAGCTCCCGGCGCTTCTTCCCCAAGGAATATGAATCCGACCCTGCGGACGCCGCCTCTTTATCCAGCCCGACCTCGATTATGTTCATCGGAGGGTTCCCGATGAAGGCCGCGACGAAGACGTTCGCCGGGTTGGCGTAGATCTCCTCAGGCGTGCCGATCTGCTGGATATAGCCTTTGTTCATGACAACGATCCGGCTGGCCATGGTCATGGCCTCGGTCTGGTCGTGGGTGACGTAGATGGTGGTCGCCCCGATCGCGTTGTGGATCTTGACGATCTCGCTCCTCATCTGGACGCGGAGCTTGGCGTCGAGGTTCGACAGCGGCTCGTCCATGAGGAACACCTTGGCGTCCCTGACGATGGCCCTCCCGAGGGCGACGCGCTGCATCTGACCGCCTGATAACTCGCGGGGTTTCCGATCTAGATAAGGCCCCAGGCCGAGTATCTCGGCGGCGGCGAAAACGCGGCGCTTTATCTCCTCGGATGGGACGCGCTTGACCTTCAGCCCAAAGGCGATGTTGTCGTAGACGCTCATCTGCGGATATAGGGCGTAGGACTGGAACACCATGGCGATGTTGCGGTCCTTCGGCGGCAGGTGGTTGGACAGCACATGGTCGATGTAGAGGGTGCCGGAGCTGATCTCCTCTAGCCCCGCCACCATTCGCAGCGTCGTCGACTTCCCGCATCCGGATGGCCCGACCAAGACTATGAATTCGTTTTTATCGATGCTGAGATTGAAGTCGAATACGGCCTGCACCCCGTTGGGGTAGACCTTGTTGACGCCGCGAAGGACGACGAAGCCGTCGACCGCGTCGTTCTTGATGGTTTTGTTGGCGGCCAGGTATTCCCGGCGCGCCTCTTTGATCTGCATTTTTTCCATGGCGATCCTCCTAACGTTTGACCCCAGTGGCGGCCACGCCCTCGATTATCTTGTTCTGGGTGAACAGGTACAGGATGAATATCGGGAAGGCCGAGAATATGGCCGATGCGAGGGATAGCCCCATCGCGTTGGCGGTCTTGGAGCTGGAAAGATAGGCGACGCCGACCGGCAAGGTCCACAGCTCCTTGTTGGTGGTCCCGATGACGATCTGCGGCCAGAACAGGTCGTTCCAGCTTCCCATGAAGCAGAACAGGCCCTGGACCAAGAACACCGTCTTGGCCAATGGGAAGACTATCTTGAAGAATATCCGGAAGTCGCTTGCCCCGTCGATTCGGGCGGACTCGATGAGGTCCACCGGGATCGAGAGGTAGAACTGCCTGATGAGGTATAGCCCGCCGACGCCGCCCAGCCCGGGCAATATCAAGGCCCAAAGGCTCTTCGATATCCCGAGGTTAGCGATGTTTGATAGCTGCGGCGCCATGGTGGCGATCCCGGGGATGACCATGGTGAAGATGATGATGAGGAACACCACGTTCCGGAACTTGAACCGCAGGAAGACGAAGGCATAGGCGGCGAACCCGGCGATGAGGAGGTAGAGGAAGGTGTTGACGGTCGCGACCAGGAAGGAATTGAGTATCCAGCGCTCGACCGGTATCCTCTCCCCGCTCAGCTCATGCTGGTTGAACAGGGCCAGATAGTTGTCGAAGGTGAAGCCGTCCTCCGGGATCAGGTGCCCCGGGGCATAGGTGAATGAATACTGGCTGGTGAGCGACCCAAGCACCCCGATCACAAGCGGCAGCATCCAGAATATGCAGAACAGCGTCAGGATGACGAAGCAGTTGATCTGGATGAGCCGGCTGGAGACGTAGGAGCCGAACCGCCCCTCCATCCTCATCCCGCCCTTCTTGAGGCTAACGAAGGCGACGTCGAAGGCCACCAAGGCCCCGATAAGGGCGCAAACCGCGACTATCACGCCGAGGACTATGCCGCTCATAGGGTGCCTCCTTTCTGGGCTTTCACATATGCCGCGAACTCATCGGACCGCTTATGGCCGGACTTCCTTTCGCGGGTGACCAGCAGCTGGATGCCGGTGATGCAGCCGACGAAGATGCCCATCAATATGCCCATCGAGGACACCATGCCGTAGACGTCGAACTGCGTCCCGGTGATGAGGGTCTGCAGATAGAACATGATGGTCTGGGTCGACCAGTAGTTGGTGCCGTCGATGTTGACGTTGGGCCCGCCGCTGGTCAGCACGTAGACCTGGCCATAAAGCGAGAAGTAGCCGATGATGGTGGTGAAGATGCAGAGTATCAGCTGCTGCTTGATGCAGGGAAGCGTCACGTGGAGTATCTTCCCCCAGGAGTTGCAGCCGTCGACGCTTGCGGCTTCCAATAGCGACTTGTCGACGTTCTTGAGACCGGCGGATAAGATCACGAAGTTTCCGCCCCACCCGCCCCATATGCAGAGCAGGAAGATGACGATCCAGGCTAGGATCGGCTCGGAGTTGAGCCAGTTGATCGAGGTCCCGAACCACTGGTTTATGTAGCCGAAGCTGGTGGAGAAAAGCGCGATGAATATCACGCCGGAGCTCGATACCGGCAAGATGGACGGAAGATATATTATGGCCCGGAAGACCTTGTAGCCCTTGGGCTGGAAGTTGACCATGATGGCCGTCACCAGCGGCAATATGATCGACACCGGCACGATGATGATGGCGAACAGCGCGGTGTTCTTCATCGAGTACCAGAAGTTGATGTTGTAGATCGAATTGCCGTTGGTCAGCAGCGTGATGTAGTTCTGGAATCCCCGCCAGGCGTTCTGGGTCGGGTCGGAGATCGAGTACTTCATCAGCGACATCACGATGCCGTAGATGAGGGGGTAGACGGTGAACAGCAGGAAGAAGAACAGATACGGCCCAAGGAAGAGCAGCACCAACCCATAACGGCCGAGGAAGGATTTCCTCTTCGACCGAGAGTAGGCATACTCCTCAACCGTTACGAGTCGTTTCATCTACTATAGCTCTTCGGCGGACCGGATGGCCTGCAGCGCCTCATTGTAGCGGGTGTCGATGATCTGCTTCGGCGTCATCTCGGTCTTGTTGGCCGAGAAGATGTCGGTGTAGACGTATTTGAGGGTTTCGTAGACCTCGGAGTAATACGGGGTGTTGCCGAGCATGTGGAAGTCCTCGGGGTTGCCGAACTCATCGAGGTAGCGGGCGTAGAAGTCGCTGTTGAGGTATTGATCGGAGCTTAGCACGCTCTTGCAGGCCGGAAGGTGTCCACCCTGCATATAGGCTGCCGAGTGGCTGGTCATGTACTCGGAGTATATGGCGGCCGCGGCCCGCTTCTGGTTGGAGTCGCAGGTGCGGCTGATGGAGAAGCAGTGCCCGACTCCGTATATCTCAGAGGCGCAGTCGGTGCCCTCGTCCATGGCGAAGAGCTTGGACATGTTCATGATGTCAAGCGGCTGGTAGGTCTTGCCGTCGGAATCGGTCCTTTCGCCCAGGGCGGTCTCGTATTCGTCTAGGCGCTGCTCGACCCACCACGGGCCCTCGCAGGAGAAGACGGCGTTGCCGCTGGCCAGGTTGGTCCAGACGGTCTCGGCGCTCTGGCCGGGCCCGACGAACTTCCCTTCGTAGCCCTCGCCCGACTGCCAGTTGCGGAACATGGTTATGACGTCCAATAGCCCCTCGGTGTTCCAGGCCGGGTAGCCTTTATCATCGGTCAGCTCGCCGCCGTTTTGGAAGACCGCGGTCTGCGGGATCCAGCCGTTCTCGATGCCGCCGGTGTCGGACATGACGATCGGATAGAAGTTGGGGAGGCGCGATTGCACCCAGTCCCCGGCCGCCGGCTTGGTGGCGTCCATGGCGCGGTGCCAGAGCTTGCCTTCGTCGTTGAGCTTGATGAGGGCGTTGCACACGTCGATCCACTCGCTTAGGGAGCTCGGCTTGCTGAGCCCGTTTTTCTCCAATATGTCGGACCTGACGTACCAGACCCCGGCGTGGACGTCGAGCGGCACGCCGTAGATCTTGCCGTCGTAGCGGCATTCGGCCATCACGTTGGACAGGTAGTCGTTCTCATCGAAGGGGCTTTTGGCCAAATCGAAATACTCCTCCATCGGCACGATGATGTTGTCGTGGGCGAGCTTGGTGAGGCGCTCGGAATGGAAGATGATGACGTCGGGCGCGTTGTCCGGGTCGGTGTTGATGACGTTGGCCAGCTGGGTGTAGTAGTCGCCGTTGACGATCGGGGTGATGGTCGCCTGGATTCCGCGGTCGGCATAGAGGTCGTTGAAGGAGGAGTTGACCATTTCTAGGTAGGCCCGGTCCGGGTCACCGATTACCGACCAGACGCGGAGTTTGACGTTGTCGAAGACGACGTTGCCCTCGGAATCGGTGGTCAGCGAGTCGGTCGGGTCATTCCCGGCCTGCCCGCCGCAGGAGGCGAGCCCAAGGAGGGCCAGGCAAGATAGAATCAAGGTTTTCTTATTCATAAGGCATCCTTTCCGTAGATCTCAATTTCCCCTAAGGCGAACCCGCCCTGCTTGCTGGCGGTTATGGTGATGGTGTCGGTGATGACCTCATCCTGCAGCTCGATGACGAAGTCGGCGTGCGGGAAGGCCCATTTCTGGTCGTAGTTGTAGTAGTTCTTGTTGAACAGAACGTCCGTCACGACCCGGCCCTGCCCAAAGTCGACCTTGTCGAGGTAGCTCAGGCTCAGGTTGAAGTCGTAGGAGTTGTTGATGAGCAGGAACTTGATGGCTTTCTTCTCGGGGAGCTTCACGGTCACGGTCCCGGAATCGGGGAAGGCGGATTCGCGGTTGGGCTCCTCGGTCCTGATGGCCCGGTTGGTGAAGTTGTCGATGAGGTTAGGGAGGTTCTCGCCGTTGCCGGTGACCTTAACCCCCTCCTCGAGGCTCAGGTTGCGGTAGCCGGTGACCTCGTTGGGCAGCCGGTTGATGGACCAGGTTGGGCCGTTGGCGTAGGGATGCCCATCGTCATCGAAGTAGAGGTAATCGAGCCCGAGTGCGCGGTTGTAGTTGTTGTCTATGCCCCACTCGTCGCGGTTCTGGTGGGCGTGGTAGGCGAGCATCAGCTCGTCGCCCACCTCGACTATCGAGGCATGGCCCGTGCCGGTCTGGAAGCCAAGGTAACGGGTGTTGATGTAGGTCCCGGCGGCCCCGGGGACGCCGAGGATCATGTTCTCCAGCTCATACGAATTCGGCTTGACGAACTCCCCTAGCGGGCTTGAAGAGGTGCCATAGCCGACGTTGTAGACGGTGTCGACGTAGGAGTTGGCGCAGTATGTCAGGTAATAGGTGCCGTTGCGCTTGATCATGTACGGCCCCTCCTGGCATTCCATCTCGCCGCTAAAGCTCGGCGACCAGGTCTCCCAGCCGATGGTCCGCTCGGAGTCGCTAAGCTTGGCGAACCCCGGGGACATGAGCCTGGTGATGGTCGACTTATCCCAGCTGGTCGGGGAGGTCATCTTGGCGCCCCAGATCTCGGCGACGTTGTAGCCGGAGTAGTCCTGCCTCCTCGACTTGTTCATGTCGTAGGAGAAATACATATACAGGCTTCCGTCGTCATCGACGAAGACGTTGGGATCAAGAATCGTGGCGTAGAGGCTCTTGTCGTCCTGATATAGGGAGAATGGCGGGGTAGCTATGGTCCCATCCTCGCCAGGGCACTGGATGTAGGGCCCGTAGACGTTGTCGGAGACCGCAACCCCCATCTGGCATGAGGAGGTTCCGTTGTAATCGAAGGCCGCGGTGTAGTAGAGGTACCATTTGCCGCCGATCTTGTGGATGTCGGGCGCCCAGAGGTTGTAGGTCGACCAGCTGCCCGCTTGGGGGATGAAGGCGTCGTCTAGCCTTTCCCAGGAGGCGAGGTCCTTGCTCCGGAAGCAGTGGAACCGGTCGGTCCCCCTGGTCCCGAAGGCGTAGAAGTAGCCTTGGTCGTAGACGACCATCGGGTCGCCCATGTCGAGCGTGAGGTCGTTGCGGTAGAACAGCTCGTTGTTGTAGTCGGTGTCGGTCTGGGAGGAATAGTCGCTGAACTTTAGATTGGTGATCGGCCCGTCGTATGTCGAATTCGGCGCAGAAGAGCCACCTTTTGCGCCGTTGCAGCTGCTTAATGCAAGCAGCATCAGCATTCCGATTATCTGTTTTTTCATTTTACTCACCAGTATAGGCCGCTATCTCGACCCCGCTCAAGGTAGCCCCGCAGCGGAAGGTGCCGATGCCCGGGGTGGAGAGGGTGTCGTTGCTCCAGTCGTAGTCGTCGTTTAGCAATCCGTCGCAATCCCCAAGGACGCGGGTGCCGTTGAGGTAGACCTCAAGCCCCTCGACCTTCTTGACGATCCGCACCTCGACCGCCTTGGAGAAGTCGATCCCGTATTCCTCAAGCGGGTACTCGACCCAGGTGGCGTCGTCGAAGTTCGGGCAGAGGGCGTAGGTCGGGTTGTCCTTGCCGCCCTTTATGACCAGCTGCAGCGAGCAGGTCGGCGATTCGGACTGCAGGTAGACCAGCACCTTGGAGTCGTAGGAGTCGCCGGAGAGCATCGGCGAGAGGTCGGAGACGGTGAAGCGGATGTCGAGCTCGCCCTTCAGGGCTTGCTTGTACTTGAGGCCATTGAGGTAGTCGTTGTCGGGTGGCCAGTTCATATTGCCGCCCGGGATGTCGACGGCGGCCAGGGAATACGCCCCGCCGTTGAGGCCGACGTAGCCGCCGACGAAGAAGTCGCCGTATAGGTCGAGGGCCTGCGAGGCCTGCTCGCCGGTGGATAGACCATGGCCCGAATCCGAGACCTTGACGCCGTCGGAGTAGACGACCGGGAAGGCTTTTTCGGTGCAGGAGGCGAAGCTCTTGAACAGCCTTCCGTCGAGGGTCACGTAGACGGTGCCGCCGAGCTTATATAGGCCAAGCTCGATTGCCTTGTCGAAGGCGGCGGAGCCAGGGAGCGCGTATTCGGCCTCGAAGGAATGGTCATGGTTGCCATAGCGGAGGATGCGCGACTCGTCTTCCCCGACAACGATCTCGGCGTAGTCGTATTGGAAGTAGCCCTTGGCGGCGAGCATGACGCCATAGCGTCCCTTGCCGGAGGCGGCGGTGAGGTCTACGGTGTAGCCAACGTCCTCATCGGGCAAGGCGTTGACCGGCATGTAGGCGGTGTTCCCGTCGAAGACGACGTTATCGCCCTCTAGCCTCGCCCCATCGCCGATCGCGAGCACCTCCTCGTAGCGGCCGCTGGGCTCTAGCGAATCGATTATCTGGAACTTCTTGGTCTGCTTGGCGTTGGGGTTGTTGATCGAGGTGGCGACGACGCGGAAGGTGCCACTCGCCCCATCGGAGATGACCAATCTGCCATCCCCGGAGCAGGTAACGCCGTCATGTGGCTCATAAAGGCTATAGACGACGTCCTTGATCGGGGTGACTTCCGGCAAGACGGTCGCGGTGAGGTCGTAAATGCCGGGCTCAAGCCGGTTGTCGAGGCCGTTTATCGAGACCGATTCGGCGGTCTGGAACTCGTTGAGCTTGTCGACGACCGCCTGATGGTCGGAGCTCGCCTCGAACTCGGTGATGGTGAGCTCCTGGTTCTGCGAGTAGATGCCAGGGTAGGTTTCCTCGCCGTCGAAGAAGGCGACCGAGTAGCCGAACTTGACCTCGCCCTGCTCGAAGTAGAAGTAATGGTCGAGCCCTGAGCGCATTATGGTGACGTCGAAGCCTAGCGATGGATCGAAGCCATTGGCGTCGATGCCATACTCGGCTGAGGTCATGCCCGGCTCGTAGCGCCATCCGCCGTAATAGGGGGTGTAGAGGCCGCTTGAGCCGTCCCCGGTCGGGCGGAAGCCGAACCAGAACATGTTGTTGCCGATCGGATGCAGGGTATCGACGAGGAACGAGCCGACGCCGAAGCGGCCAAGCGGGTCGTTGTTGACGTAGCCGGTCCGCTGTATGTGGCAGGAGAAGTACCATTCCTGCCCCGGCTCGTTGACCAATAGCTGCACCTGGTTGCCGGTCGCGTAGACGGTGCCCTCCCTTTCGTCGGTGAGGTCGAAGTTGCCGTTGTAGTATCCGTTCTCATAGAGGAAGAACGGCTTGTAGACGGAGATGGTTATCTCGGTTTTAACATCGGGATCGTCGACTAGGTAGACGGTTATTACGGCGCTGCCCTCCCCGATACCCTTGACTTGGCCGTAGTCATCGACCGTGGCGATCGAATCGTCGCTTGAGGAGAATCCGACTTCCCCGTCGGCGCGGTAGGTCAAGGTGATGGTCTGCCCGATCGATATCTCGGTGTCCCTGGTCAAGATCGATATACTTTGCGATGGGGTTTCCGAGGTATCGGATGAGGCGGCGGCTTCGTTGCAGGCCGCCAGGCCTAAGGATAGGCAGGCCAAGGCCGCCAATGCGATTTTCTTCATTGTGTTATGCTCCTCCATATAGGTAACCATCTAATGATCGTGCTTTTAATCAACTAAATTGCCCAGTAGACAATCCCGATGCGGGTGTCGCCACCCGCACGGGAAGGAGAATGTATGCCGTTTACTCGGCAGTCTCGCCGTGGGTGACGACGAGGTTCGAGAGGGTCGCGGTCTTGCCGCTGTCACCGCCCGTCTCATTGAATGCCCAGAAGTAGGCGGTCTGCCAATCGACCCCCTCGACGGTGAACGAGGCCGCCTCGCCAGTGCTGCCCTTAGCGGAGAAGGTCACGTTGCCTTCGCCGTCGTTGACTAGAGTGGCATGGTAGAGGAGGTCGGTCCCGATGGCGAAGTTGTTGCTATTGGGCCCGAAGGAGTTGTTGCCATCGTGTTCGATCTTGTTGCCATAGCCGGTCGAGTTGACCAGGTGGAAGCCGTGGTCGCCTATCTGAAGGATGAACTTGCCGTCGTTCATTCCCTCGGCGAACTGCACGTCGTAGCTGATGGTGTATGGCCCGACCAGGTTGGCGAGCTCCTTCATCGCATAGCCCCTGAGGCGGTCGTAGCGCACGCCCCATCCGCCGTCGGTGAAGGTGAACTGGTAGCTGCCGTCGCCGTTGTCGGTGACGCGGTTGGTCCCGTCCTCGGCGATGTAGGCATCCGGCATGTCGTCGAGCGAGCCGGTGGTCACCTTGATGTTGCTCACGGTGGCCGAGACCCCGTTGGTCATAATCCTGACCGGAAGGGTCGCGAACATCGAGGCGGTGGGGACGGTGATGTGCCGCTGCTGGCCATCCATGTTCCAGGTAAGCGGGGTGTCGCTGTTATCGAGGTAGGCGTTGAAGTAGCCGTCCTTCGACTCGATCTTGAAGTGATGGGTCGCCGCCGGGTCGAAGGAGGCGAAGCTCTCCGAGTTGTTCCACTGGTTGGCGTTGCTCTCGGCCGATTGTGTCATGGTCTCGATGCGGCAGGTGCCGTCGGGCTTGTAGGCGATGTAGAACTGGGCCCACTTGCCACCGAGCGAGACGCCGAGCTTCGGGAATTCCACGTTGGCCTTGTACCCGGATACGTCGAACTCGATGCTGAAGTCGCCGCCGAGCACCTGCTGCTTGAGGTCGACCCCGTATTCCGGGGTGGCATCGTAGGCGGATTCGTTCCCGACGCCATTGACCCCCATCATGTTCTCGGGGAAGGTTACCGATCCGTCCTCATTGAGGATGACGCCGCCTTTGGCGACGAGCTGATCGTTTTCCCCGCCGCTGCTCTTGGTGACGACCGGGACGGAGATGGTGTCGAGCACCTTGCTCTCCCCGGCGACCAGCTCGATGACCATGGTGCCCTCCGGGGCATCGGTGGCGAGCTCGATTACGTTTCCGGAGATGGTGACGTGGTCCTTGTATTCGTCGTTGACCCTAAGGGCAAGGCCCTCGGTGGCGTAATCCGGGCCGGTCGACCAGACGAAGGTCCGGCTGGTGCCGACCACGAACTCGGTGACGGAGGGGTTGACGAAGCAGCCGGCCTCGATGGCGATATCGCCGGTGTAGCCGGCTTCGATCATCGCATCGACCTCGGACTCGTCGTAGGTGACCGAGTAGTCGGTGATGGTGAGGTCGGTCTCCTGAGAGTAGAAGCCAGGGTAAGTGGCCTCGGCGACCGGGGTATTGGAAGGATCGGCGAACTTGCCGTGGTATCCGCCGATCTCGTAATAGTAGTTGAGCTCATCGCGGATCAAGGTGAAGGTAACCGAGCTGGTTCCCTCGACGTTGGGGGCGAAGTCCATCTGCCGGAACGCCGGCACCGGGGCGCCGTCTAGCTTGGCGGCCCCCCAGCCGTCGTAGAAGCTGCGGATATAGATGCCGTATTGGTCGTCGGATGGGGTTCCGTCGAAGTTCTTGACCCCAGCCCAGACGGCGTGGTCGCCGTTGTCGAGGAACGATCCGATGCCAAGGCTATAGGCCTCGCCAAGCGAAGCGGGGAAATTCATCGTCCCGGTCAGCGCCCAGACGGTTCCGGGCTTCTTGGCGACCGCGGTATGCTGCTGCCCCGCCCCGCCGCCGAAGGTCATGACCCCATCGTCCTCGGTGTTGTCCCCCCGGGTGATAGTGGTCGAGAAGAAGTTCTCGGTTGTGGTTATGGTGGCGACGGCCGGCTCGGCCTCCGCGTGGTCTTTCAAGGAGAAGGTAATGGTCGCGGTGCCGGTGGATTCGCCGAATTCGATGTTGAATAGGTAGTCGACGGCGGCGTCAACGGCGACCGAGGCGACGACGCCCTCATCCCCCGATATCTCCGTGACGATCTCCTCGTCGAAGGCATCGTCCCCGTTGTTGGTGACGGATAGTTGAATCGTGCCCTTTGCGGTTTCGTCCTTATTATAGGAAAGCGATAAGGTGGACGACGCGCCCGAAGCGGTCATGATCTTCAACTCGTAATGGTCTTCGTCCGGCAGCGATGAGGTGTTCGAGGTTCCCGAGGTGGTCGGGGTGGTTGCCGGGGTGGTGACGCTTGAATCGGTCGTGTCGGTCAGCGAATCGGTGTCCGCGGTCGAGGACTGATCCGCGGATTCGGATGAGGTGTTGGTTGGGTTGCAGCCCGCGAGCGTCAGCATCGCGGCGGCCGTCAATCCCAAGAGCAATTTGCTTTTCATCAGCTGTATAGCCTCCTGACAATAAGATAATGTAAGGGCTTTCATTGAAGCAGGACCAATTCACGTTTTTTCGCAAAATGCCGTTTTACTTCGATAACTTTCGAAGTTGATTTTGCGAATAATATCGATATATACTGCTTTTCGTTAGGAAGCAATAAGACATGCGAGAAATCTTTACTACGATAAAAGATGATGAGGAATTGGAAAAATTGTCCGAGGCTCTCTCCTCTCCGATAAGGCGGAAGGTGCTGCGGCTGGTGTGTTCCCGCTCGTACGGGATACTAGAGTTGGCGGAGCTGACCGGCGTGGCGCTGTCGACGATGAGCTTCCACGTCAAGATTTTGCGCGAGGCGGGGCTCATCAAGTTCGTGCAAAGCCCGGATAAGCACGGCAACGAGAAGAACGTCTCGCAGGCATGCGAATCCATATACATAAACTTCGACATTGCCAAGTCCAGCAAGAAAAGGACCTACGCGATATCGATCCCCATCGGGTCGTACTTCGACTTCGACGTCACCCCGCCTTGCTCGATGATGTCCTCCAAGGGCCAGATCGGCGCGATGGATTCCTCGGAGTGCTTCCTCTCGCCCCGCCGCTTCCAAGCCCATTTGATATCGTTCCTGAAGGGGCATCTGACATATCGCATACCGGCGGGCGAATTCAAGGGGCGAAAGGTTAAGAGCCTCACCTTCTCCCTGGAGCTTTGCTCGGAATGCCCCAACTACAACAACAACTGGCGGAGCGACATCGGCTTCGCGATCAACGGGAAAAGGGCGTTCCTTTACAAATCGCCCGGAGACTACGGGGACCGGCGCGGGCTATTGAACCCCGACTGGTACCCCCAGCAGTCAAGCCAATACGGCATGCTGAAGAAATTCCGAATCGACGAGCAAGGGTGTTATATAGACGAGAAGCTAGTCGGAGAAGCCAAAATCGGAGAGTTCGGGTTGGGCGCCGAGGATTACTTCACCCTTCAGGTCGGGGTGGAGCCAAACGGCACCCACATCGGAGGGATCAACATCTTCGGCAAGGGCTTCGGCGACCATGACCAGGACATCGTCGTCCAAGTCGACTACGAGTAAAGCAAAACCCCACCTTCTTCCGAAGATGGGGCTTTTTCATTCGTCTACGGCGATCTCGGATATCTCTATCCCGAGGCCGGTGATGGGGACGAAGTCGTCGTAGGTGCCGCAATAAGGGCACTTGCGGTCGTGCTCCTTAACCCGGAACACCTTGCCGCAGTGGTTGCAGCGGCCCTCTGTCTCGATCTTGCGCAGAACGAGCTCGGTCTGCTTGAACTCGGTGTCGCCTTTGGCCATATTCCAGCAATCCATCATGTAGGAATCGACCACCATGGAAGCCTCGCCAACGTCGAGGACCACCTTTTTGAGCGGCCCCGTCAGCTGGTTCTGCTTGACTATGTCGCGAAGCGAATCGAATAGGCCGTAGACCAGGCCCATCTCATGCATTAACGGAGGGTCTCCTTGTCGTAGGACTGGGTCGCGAGCTCGTCCTTGGCCTTGCTCTTGGCCTTGCCCTTGCCGGTGAAGACGATCTTCAGGTTGCGGGCGAGGATATGGGGCACGGAGCTCACGGCGGTCTTGGCGTAGATGGTGCCGTCGGCGTCGAAGCGGCGCTTCAGGTGGATGGCATCGAACTTGCAGCGGGTGGTGCATAGGCCGCAGCCGACGCACATGGTCTCGTCGACGAAGGTGCGGCCGCACTTCAGGCAGCGCTCGCATTCCTTCTTGACCTGCTCCTCGGTGAAGATGCCGCGGTCGTCCCTCATCTTGTCGTCGTGGATCTCAACCATGCCCGGCTCCTGGCGCGGGGTGTTGTCGAAACCGGCGACGTCGATGTTGTCCTTGTCGAGCTCATACTCGGCGAGGTAGGGGTTCTGGAAGCGGCCGATGAGCAGGCTCTGCCCCGGATGGACGTGGCGGTGCATGGACTCGGCGCCTTCCTTGCCGGTGGCGATGGCGTCGATTGCGAAGCGGGCGCCGTGGTAGCAGTCGCCGCCGACGAAGATGTCGGGATCCTTGGTCTGGTAAGTGAGCGGGTCGGCCTCGAGGCGGTTGGCCTTGCTCAGGGTCGCCTTGGTGCCGGCGAGCAGGTCGCCCCAGACGAAGGACTGGCCGATGGCGGATAGGAAGTAGTCGCACTCGACCTCGAGGACATCATCCTCGTCGTAGGTCGGGTTGAAGCGATGGTCTTTGTCGAAGACGGAGGTGCACTTCTTAAGCAGCGCCTTGCGGAGCTTGCCGTTCTCGAGGGCGAACTCCTTGACGCCGTATCCGTTGTGGATGACGACCCCGTCCTTCTCGGCTTCGTCGATTTCCTCCTTGGAGGCGTTCATCTGATCGCGCTGCTCAAGGCAATATAGGTCGACCGAGCTCGCGCCGTAGCGGATGGCGGTGCGGGCGACGTCGATCGCGACGTTGCCGCCGCCCATGATGGCGACGTGGCCGGACAGCTTCTTGGCGGTGCCGAGGTTGACCGCTTTGAGGAAGTCGATGCCGGAGAGGATGTTCTCCCCCTCCTCGCCCTTGACGAGGAGCTTCCTTCCGCCCTGAGCGCCGATGGCGACGTAGAAGGCCTCATAGCCCTGCTTCTTGAGCTCGGGGATGGTGACGTCCTTGCCGATCTCAACCCCGGTGCGGAACTCGACGCCGAGAGCCTTGATCACATCGATCTCGGCCTCGACGACGTCTTTCTCCAGGCGGAAGCTCGGGATGCCCAAGGTGAGCATGCCGCCGAGCTTGTTCTCCTTCTCGAAGACGGTGACGGTGTAGCCCATCTCGGCGAGGTAGTAGGCGCAGCTAAGACCAGCCGGGCCGGCGCCGATGACGGCCATCTTGTGGTTATGGTATTCCGGATGGTGGATACGAGGCATCGGCCGCTTCTGCGGGTCGCGGTCGAGCTCGGCGACGAACTTCTTGACGTCGTCGATGGCGACCGGCGACTTATCGCCGATGGTGTTGCGGGTGCAGGCGAGCTCGCAGCGCTTGTTGCAGACGCGTCCGCACACAGCCGGGAGCGGGTTCTTCTTCTTAATCAGCTCGAGCGCCTCCTCATAGCGGCCTTCGCGGGCCAGCTCGAGGTAACCCTCGATGGCGATGTGGGCCGGGCAGGCGACCTTGCAGGGCGCGGTCCCGGTCTGATCGAGGATCATCTGGCGGTTGTAGCGGTAGTCTGGGTTCCACTTGTCGGGTCCCCACTTGTGGTCATAGGCGTGGAGCGGGGTCGGGACCTCGATCTCGTTCTTGTTCTTCAGCCTCTCGCCGAGGTGGAGGGCGTTCATCGGACAGACCTCGACGCACTCGCCGCAGGCAACGCACTTATCGGGGTCGACTTGGGAGATGTAGTTGGACCTGACCATGGTGGCGGTATGGAAGTACTCGCCGGTGCGCAGCGAGAAGCAGGCGCAGCCGCAGCAGTTGCACATGGCGTGGGTGTGGCCGGCGCCATCGATGTTGGGCATCTCGTGCATGAGGCCGTTGTCTTCGGCCTTCTTCATGATCTCGAAGGCTTCCTCGCGGGTGATGCGGCGCCCACGGCCGGTCTCGATGAAGTGACGGGCCGCGCCGCCGATCTGGATGCACATGTCCTCCTCTAGGTGGCCACAGCCCTCGCCCATGATGCGACGGGAGACGCGGCAAGAGCAGGCGGCGACCGAATAGTCCTTTATATCATCGGGGAAATAGGTGGAGATGAGGTCGTTCTTATCGACCTTCGGGTCGTCCTTGACGGCCGATTCGATCGGGATGACGCGCATGACGCCGCCGCCGATGCGGAGGTTGCCGGCAAGCGGGATGATCCTCTTGATGGTGTATTCGGCAAAAGCCTCAGGGATCTGCGGGAATTGCTCGGCGAGCTTCACGTTGTCGACAAGGGCTTCCATGATGCCCGGGACGAAGATCGTGAAGTGATAGGTGACCTGCGGGTTGCCGTTCTCATCCGGATAGTCGGTGTCGGCCGGGTCGCGGACCAAGGTGCCGATCTCCGCCATGCGGCGGGTGATCTTATCGAGCTTGGTCTTCTCGATCTTGGTTAGCTTGCTTAGGTCGTCGAGGGTGTAGTCCTTGAGGAGCTTCATCTTGAGGATGATCTTGGCTTCCTCGTCGGTCATGACGCATTCGAGGGCTTTGTACTCCGGGTCGCCATATCCGACCACGACGCCGGGGAGGTCTTGGATGTGGTTGCAGGCCTTGAGGATCCACTTCCTCCTTGGCTTGCCTAGCTCCTGCCCTTTGCGCTTGCCGTCCTTGTAGTAGTCTTCGGCAAATTTCTGGTCGGTGACGCGGACCTTCTTGTTCGCGTAGGTTGGGTTGTTAGATTTTGCCATATGCCCTCCTTATTTGGCTTGGTAATCCTTAACTAGCTTATAGACGTAGTCCGCCAGCGCTTCCATTCCCTCGTTGGTCTTGGCGGAAACCGGGAAGAACACCGCCCCTTTGTTGTGGCGGAGTATCGCTTCCTCGGCCTTCTCGAAGTCGAAGGTGAATAGCGGCAAGGCATCGATCTTGGTGAATACGAACGCGTTGCCGACGGTGAACATCAGCGGATATTTGATCGGCTTGTCATCGCCTTCCGGAATCGAGAGTATGACGAGGTTGAAGTTCGCCCCGGTGTCGAATTCGGCGGGGCAAACAAGATTTCCTATGTTCTCCAGGAACAGCAGCTCCAATCCATCGGGCTGCAGACCGTCGATTCCATCGCTCGTCATCTTGGCGTCGAGGTGGCATTCGCCGCTTGTGTTGAGCTGAATGGTCTTAACCCCGGTCTGCTTCGAGACGGTGTTTGCATCAACGTCGGCGTCGATGTCGGCCTCCATAACCCCGATCTTCAGCTTATCCTTAAGGCGGTTGATCAGGTTGACCAGCAACGTGGTCTTCCCGCTTCCGGGGCTAGACATCACGTTGATCAGGAATATGCCTTTCTTCTTTAACTCCGCGCGAAGATCGTTAGCCCTATTGTCGTTGTTCGACAAAATGCTTTGCTTCACGCGGATTACTTTCAAATCACCCATTGAATATGTGTCCTTTCGCGAAATATTGTATAACGCCCGCCTGCGATAGTTAACAAAACTATGATGCTTTAATTGGACAAAAGAGCCGATTTTGTCGAAAGTTTAATTAACAAAGGGCACGGCAAATCGGCCTATTTGTTCTTCCTGAAGGTCCTGATGAAGAAATGGGCGACCTGCTCCGGCTTGGCTATGCATCCCATGTCCACCCAATGCCTGGCCAGGGCGAGGAAGGACTCGGTCATCATGATCGCGGTGATCTTTCTGGGAACCGATTCGATGCAGTACTCGCTGGTATCGGCTAGGTCGAAGAAAAACGGAAACAGCCTAGCCCGCATCTCCGACTCGAATATCGACGAGCCGCCGGATTTGAGCAATGGCTCAAGGAACTGCTTCCCCTCCAGGAAATGGTATAGGATATGTGACATCGCCTGGTTCGGGCTATAACCCGAGGAGGCTTCGGAGAAGTCGTGGCCGAATTCCTTTTGGTGCGCCTTCGAGAACACGTGGTCGCAAAGGTTGTTGCATATCGATTTCAACACGTCTTGGGTCGAGCGGAAGTTGTCGTAGAAAGTCGACCGGCCGATACCCGCCTCCTTGATGAGGGCGTTGGCGTTTATGGCCTCGAACCCATCGCGCTGCAGCAGCCGGTTATAGGCATCGTAAACAAGGCTTCGGGTCTTCTTTTTCCTGCTATCCATGGTCCTATATTACCAGTTATCGGACTGCTGTGCGGTATAATCCGGAAATTTTCGGATAAAAGCGATAAAAATGTTCAAAAGCCGGAAGGCCTGCCTTTATGATAAGCCGGCATGGACGTGGCAAGGGACGATATATTGGCAAAGCGCCAAACGCGGATTCGAAACCGCCTTATCCTGGCCTTGGCGATGGCCATCGTGGTTTTGGCTTTTGCCCTATTGTCGCTTCTTGTCGACACCCATGGCCTTTCCTGGGCCGACGAGTTCCTGGCCATCTTCGGGCAGGGATCGTATGAAGCCAACATCGTGGTCGGGAACATCCGCGGTCGGCGGGTGGCGGCCGCCATCATCGTCGGCTTCGGGCTAAGCGTTTCAGGAGCGGTCATGCAGTCTAGCCTCAAGAACCCCATGGCGTCGCCATCGACTTTGGGGGTCAGCGAGGCGGCGACGTTCGGCGCCACCTTGGCGATACTTTTCCTTCAATCCGGCAGCCTGGGAAACGGGGCGATAAGCATATCCAACCCATATGCGGTGACCAGCATCGCCTTCGTTTTCTCCCTAATAAGCATCATGGCGGTTTTGGCTTTATCCAAAATCAGGAAGTTTTCCCCTGAGGTCGTCGCCCTATCCGGGGTGGCTTTGGGGATGATGTTTCAAGCCGGCACGAACATGGTGCAGTACTTCGCCTCCGACACCGCGCTAACCTCGGCGGTTTACTGGACTTTCGGCGACCTAGGGAGGGCGACATATTCGCAGGACTGGATCATGCTCGCGGCGGTCGGCGCCTCGACGATCGTGTTCTTCTTCCTTTCCAGAAGCCTAAACGCCCTCGAGGAAGGGGACGACACGGCCTCGGCTTTGGGCGTCCGGGCTGGCGCCGTGAGGTTCGTCTGCCTGGCATTGGCCTCATTGGTCACGGCGGTTTCGGTATCATTCGTCGGCATCATTGGCTTCATAGGCCTTGTAATACCCCAGGTAGTAAGAAGAATATTCGGCAGCGACTCGCGCTTCATGCTGTTATTCTCGGGCCTGGTCGGATCGGCCTCTTTGCTAATATGCGACCTCGCCTCGAGGGTGATCATGCCCGGCACCAACCTTCCGGTGGGGGCCATCACGGCAATCATCGGGGCGCCGATATTCATCTACATACTCCTAACAAACGGGAGGCGCGCCAAATGATTGAGCGGATGGACGGGGTCAGCTTCGCCTATTCAAAAAAGGAAGGCAACGTGATCGAGGGGATAACCCTCGGGCTGGAAGAAGGAAAGGTGAGCGTTTTGCTGGGCCCAAACGGGGCGGGCAAATCAACGATCATAAAGCTTCTTCTCGGGCTGCTTAAGCCAGACGCGGGAACCGTATCGCTATTTGGGAAGGATATAAGGAAATGCCGCAGGGCAGACGTTGCGCGATCAATCGCATACGTCCCCCAGTCCATCTACTTTCCTTCGACCACCGTCTTGGACGCGGTGATGCTCGGCCGGATAATGCACGCCAGATCCTTCTATTCCAAACAAGACGTCGAAATATCGGCTGAGGCCTTGAGGGATGTGGGGATCGATGGCCTCGCCTTCAAGGACGCCTCAAAGCTAAGCGGCGGGCAGAAGCAAAGAGTCGCCATAGCCCGCGCCATCGCCACCAAAGCCAAAGTCGTGATATTCGATGAGCCAACCTCCTCGCTTGACATCAAGGGAAGCAAGGAAGTCGCCCATCTAATATGCAAGCTCAAAGACATGGGGAAGGCGATTCTCGTCAGCCTGCATGACATCGAGCTCGCCCACGCGATCGGCGATGAATTCCACCTGCTGTGTCGAAAGAGCTTCATCTGCAGCGGAGGGAAGCAGACTCTGACCAAGGAGAACCTGGAAAGAGCCTACGAGACTCCAATCAGCCTCATTAAACAAGACGATGAGTTGTTCGTCTCATATAGAAAAGGGGATAGGAAATGAGCAAAAGCACATTATCTTTGCTGCCGTTGGCGCTGCTGCTATGCGCCTGCGGAGGAAACGCCGGAAGCAGTTCGGATCTTGGCAGCATCACCATAACCGATGCCATTGGAAGGGAAGTCAGCCTCGCCCCCGGAAAGGCCGAACGCATCGTCTGCATCGGGGCAGGGGCGTTGCGCCTATATTCTTACGTTGGCGACCCAGCCAAGATTTGCGGGGTCGAGAGGATTGAGGTCGAACAAGGGGAAGGCGGGGAATTCGGCTATTTGAATTCGCCATATGCAATCAGGCCTTATCAAAAGGTATTTGGTCATTACTGGCAGAATCTCCCCAGCTGCGGCACCGGCGGCCCTAAGGCCCAAGTGGTCGAGGAGGAGGAAATATTCGCCTGCAGGCCAGACCTTATCATCTCGGCTTATGAGAACGACCTCGCCGGGATGAATCAGCTTTCAGAGGACCTCAACGTGCCAGTGGTGACTGTAAGCTACGGAAAGACCGAGGCGTTCGACCCGAAATTGCTCGAATCGATACAGATATTGGGGAAGGCCTTGGGCAAAGAGGAAAGAGCCGAGGAACTGGTCGATTACATCAATGGGATGGAACAAGACCTCCAAAACCGCCAAAAGGGCATCGCCGCTGAGGACAAGCCGTCGGTGTATCTAGCCTGCCAGGCTAACTACGGCCTGAAGTCATTTGGGTCATCGAGCGCCCAATACTCGATATTCGATGCGGCGGGCGTGAAGAACTACCTAGACGAAAAAGGGCTGGTAGGCTATCAGCCATCCGTTAACCTTGAGGATCTGGTGGTCGATGGCCCGGACAAGGTAATACTCGATGCCTCAGGGCTGCAGATGCTTAAGGCCGATTACCAGGTCGCGGAGACAAAGCAGGTCATAGAATCGATCAGTGCGGTGAAAAACGGGGAGGTTTACCTGCAAATGCCCTACAACTCCTACTACACCAATCTCGAAATCGCTTATGCTGATGCCTATTTTGCGGGGAAAGTCTGCTTCCCTGAACGCTATAAAAACGTCGATATGGCGCAAAAGGCCAACGAAATAACCAATATGTTCCTGGGAGTTGATTTCTATTCAAATCCAAATCGCGATGACGATATCACCGACGTCATATACGGCGGTTTTGCCAAAGTCGAGCCAAGTCTGGAGGAATTCCTCAATGAACGCGTCGCCTGAGTCGATGGCCAAGCTATTCGACAAATTGGCGAAGGGCTGGGATGAAGCCGAGGAAATACCATCGTCCCACGTTAGGGAGATACTAACATCGTTGCCAATCGGAAACGGCGACGGCGTCCTAGACATAGGGTGCGGCACCGGGGTGGCGGTTCCCTATATCTATGGCATGTGCAAGCGCCCTATCAAAGCCATCGACATCTCTCCCAATATGATTGAGCTGGCGCGGAAGAAGTTCTCCCCGGCAATGGCCGATTTCGAAGTATGCGATTTCTACGCCCATGAGGGCAAATACGACTTCATACTATGCTATAACGCCTATCCTCACTTCATGGAAGTCGACAGATTCATATCAAAGGTTAGGGATCTGCTAAACGAAGGCGGCCACCTCGCCATAGTGCATTCAATCGGGAGAGAGCAAGTCTTCGCTTGCCACAAGAACATGTCTTCATATAGTCGGCAGCTGCCTCCGGCCCGCGAGGAAGCGGCAAAATATTTGCAATATTTCCGCGTCGTGGAGACCGTTGATTCGAAAGACGAATATATGATCTTGGCCAAGAGGAAAAAGTAAGTTTTTTTTGACCTAGTTTATTTAACTAGGTGATTGGTTTTCTTTGTTTTCATATTCTCTTTCATAGGTTTACATCAGGAATAGTACCGTTTTTATCGATAGTTTTTGCAATTCTCCAAATTAGAGAATCGCTCTCTTCGGTTTGGAAATTACGAAATAGAGTGACTCTTGAACTCCATTCTATAGAATGGCACTCGGAGAAATAGATGAAAGCAAAAACTCAGGAAATCAACGCAGAAGTCGAAGCCAAGCCGTTCTACAAACGGGGCTGGTTCAAGAATTCGCTTATCGCCGCCACCTGCGTCGGCATGGGATGCGTGGCAGGCTTGCTCGGAGCCATGGCGTTTAAGGACCCAATCATCCAGACCGTCACCAACGGCTCTTCGTTCGAGGTCGATGAGGCCTATATGAAGCAGGCCTTGGCCACATACAACGCCGCCAAGGAAGACGGAAAGCCTTTTTCCGAAGTCCTCTCGCCGGACCAGATGGTCAATCTCGCCTATTCATTCTTCGAACAGCAGGAGAACACCTACACCATCGGCATCGGAAGCTCAAAGGCCATGGGCGTCGTTGACCAAGTCATCCAGTCCTGCACGGTAAAAAACGGCGACAAGTACTTTGAGGAATCCAATTCCATCAGCTCTTTCGTCAAGATCTACAACCGGATGTATGAGGAAGGGAACACCACCACCACTTATTTTGGGTCGAACTCCGATTATTCCAGCCACCCTCAGGAAGAAATGACCAATGAGCAATATGCCGAGATGATGGGGCGCACCGTATCAGATCCTTTGACTTACATCGTTTCGCCTACCACGGTCGCCGATTCGGAAACATCCCTGTCGGGGGACGGCGGAACCTTGGCCAAGCAAAATGAAGATGGGACCTACACGGTCGATATCGAGCTTAAGAAGATCTCCAAATCCGACGGAAGCGAGTATATGCCCGGAGTCGCCAACTACCAAAAGCAGATGAAGTCCATTTCCGGGCTTACCGCCTACCCCAATTTCGCCTATTGCCACCTCAGCTTCGTCCTTGATTCCGACCTGCTGCCGATCAAGATGGTCAGCCACGAGAAATACGAAGCCAAGATGAGCATGGGCATTTCCATTTCCGCCAACTGCGAAGGTCGATTAACCACCCACTACATCGACGAGGACCGGCAAATACCATCCCTCGACGAAAAAATAGACTATAGCGCCTACGCCGAATAAAGGAGATCGGTATGAAAAAACCCAGCAAAACCCTATTGGGAACTTCGATTTTGTTCTCATCGCTGTTCGCCTTCACCTGCGCTGCCACCTACCTTCTGGTCCCAGCAAAGGTAACAACCGTCGTGGAAAACGGCGAGGGGCAAAACGGCGATGGGTCGTTGCCCGATGTTCAGGCTCCATCCCACAAGGACACCTTGATAAACAATCTAGTCAACAAGGTTATGGGCAGCGGTCTGGAACTCAACCTAGACAAAGCGGAGGTGGTCTTTTCCGGCAACGGCGAAAAATCCACCAACCGCCTCAGCCTGAATGGCGGCAGGGTCGCTTTGGCCATTTCCTCGCTTTCCCTGCACGGAATAGACCTTAGCCTCGATGCCCCGGTTAACTACAACGGCAAATCCCGCGGTCTGAATGTAGATCTCTTGGACGATAACCTATATTTCTCCGTGAGCAATCTTGACGACCTCGATGGGTCGAGCTACGACCTGAAATATAAAGTGTCCACCGCCTCATACGACTTAGACCTCGATCAGGACGGCGAGCCCGACATCGACGAGACCACCGGCGGCATTCTCCAATACGAATACGGCCAGCTGGATTGGGCAATCGACGACATTCTCACCATTCTCACCGATGGCGACATAGAAATACCTTTCCCCTCGATTTCCTCGGCGATTGGCGGCTCTGGCTCATCTTCCTCATCCTCCATCGACACCGATGCCATCCTTTCTTCGATGGACGAAATGCAGGAGACGACGCTCGATGGGATGCCCTATTTCCTCTGGGATTTGCAGATTGGCGAATTGAACCTCCCGATCGGTCTTAAGGCCGATTCGTCATACAGCCTAGTCGGCATAGACTTGCCGTATAAGAACGATCAGGGCATCCAAAGCCCTCTGGAAATAAAAGAAGGGATCGAGGTGGAGCTATCCGCTTCCATAGCAGGCGGCGAAGATGCAATAGACTGGTCGCTGCCTTATCCCGAGACATCGTATAAGTCGCTGGTGAACTCGATGGGCATCTTCGAGGGGATCGCCGGGCTAGTCGCTAACCCGCAGTTCGGCTTGGACCTCGATTTGACCTTGCTCCGCCACGAGGAGGCGATACCCGCTTCCGAGACCGTCATCGGGAAAGACGAGATAAACGAGAAGGTCCGTTTGACCCTTGGAGCCCAGGTCGACATGCCGAAGCGCTCGCTAAGGGGCATAGGCGCGGAATTCAAGGTCTACGTCAACGACGAGCCCGAGCCTTCGCAGTATTTGTCCGCCAATCTGCTAAACGACGGCGATGGCAACGAGGCCTTCGTGAACCTCAACAACGTGCTAAAGGCCAAAACCGACAAGCCGACCACCGACGCCATATTCGGCATGATTTCCGACGGTATGTCCTCAACCTCCGATGGACAGGTAATGTCGAAGCAGGCCGATGCAATGTCATCTGCCGTTTCCGCCGTCGCCAATTACCTGCAGGGCAACCTGATAACCGGCATCCAAGAAGGCCATTACGAAGCCGCCCTGGATATACTCAAAACGCTCCGCAACGAGGATAATCTCATCCTAGCTGGCCTCGACCTATCGCCGTTGGGCATTGAAGGCGAGGTTTCCCTCACCTTAGATGGCAACGACGGGAATTCGCTTCTATCCATAGAATTCAGCAACGTCAAGCTGTCGACCTTCACCCTAAACGGGGAATTGAAGACGGTTTCATTCTCATCGCCGTCTCTGACCGACGAGGAGAAGGGCAGCTATGACACCATGACCCACCTAATGGGGGTTGTCGACCAGATCGGCGAGATAGCCAACAGCAAGTCGGCCACTTTGTCTTTGACCGGATCGTTGCTTGACGAGCAGGGCCTAGACATCGCCGGGGAGCCATCGGGAATAAGCTTCAGCGGCAAGATCGGCTTCTCCATCGCCAAGGGCCAGGCCGGCGTGAGCATAAACATGCTCGAGCGCAACAAGGATTTCCGCAACTCCCACACCATAAAGGCCGATCTCCTCTCCTCGGATTCCGCGGAAGAGACCGCATATCTCAGCTATTCTTCCGGCAACGGGGCGATAGATCAGGAGAATAACCCCTACAACCTGACCAACCCAATCGACGAGGATGGGATAAACGTCAAGATGCCGTTATCCGCCTTCGCCCCCACCATCGATTCCTTGCTGGGGCTCACCAAAACCGATGACCGGCTCGCCTGCCTGTTCAATGGATTAAGCGGCACCACCGCCACCGGGCTATTGGGCAGCATTTCCTCTGGCAAATACTTCGATTTGCTCAAGCTCCACGTCATCGAATCCGCCTCGCTTGAAGGCGACACCAACGTCTTCGTCGCCTCCGGCAAATCGTTTGGCCTGGATGGGAAGCTAACCATCAGGGTCGACTATCTGCCCAACCCGGAGGAAGGGTTTAAGTCGATGACCATAGAAGGAAGCATGCTCGGCAAACGCCTAAGTTTGACCATTGGGCTACAGAAGACCTACGCCGATGCGGAGGATCTATCGGCCATCGATTCGCACGACTCGTTCACCGACGTCTCGTCCATTGGGCTGATCGGCAGCCATCTTATCGACACCATGACCCTAGGCGCCGCCAACCATCAGGGCGTCTCAACCTTCGCGTTGAGTGCTTCGGTCGACCTAGAGCTCGGCAAGTACAGCTTCAACGCCCTCAAAGTGGAGGCGAACATCCAAGTCCAGGGCGCCAAGACCCAGGTCTACGTCCATTTGGACAACCTCCCCGTCATCAAAGGAATAAACGGCCCGGAGGACACCCACTACTTCCGCCCACAGGAATACGAAGGGAGCAGGGACGTCGCCTTCTACTACTATGCCGATGGCTTCAACCCATCCGGCGAAGTCCTAATGACCCGCGATTCCAGCTACGGAAGGATACGCAACGTCAAGGATTCGGTCCGGCTTTCCGGCGAGGAATTCAGGGCTGATGCCGCCTCTTGGATCCTCAAGTACCTAATCGGCGTCGAGGAGAGCTTCTTCAATGGCGCCTCCGCCACCACCAAGTCAAGCACCACGGCAAAGGCCGTGCATCTCGAGGACATCCTCGCATCGTACAAGGACCTCTCGCAAGCCGGCGCCCCGGCCATCGAGATCGGAATAAACCTCGGCAACGCCTTGGGGGTCAGCTTCCTCACCGAGGCCAAAGTGGGCATCAAAGGCACCACCGCCGTCGATTCCGCCTCCAACAGCTTCAAGGCCATCGAGCAGCTCTACGCCAGCGTCGGCATCGCCCTTTCCGGCGAGCTGGAGGTTTGCTCGGCGACCATCTCCATCAACCTCGACAACGTTAAAGACGGAGTGTATGCCGATGGGTTCGCCAAGGCCAAGTCCATATACGAATCCAACTTCATCTCAGGCGAAGGGGAAGATGTCTCTTCCGCCTTGGAAGGCCACAACTATCCCAAGGGAACGAAGGCAGGGAACCTATATCTGTAAACCATGAAGGAAAAGAGAAAGCTAAAAGCATCCGGGCTGCCGCTGCTGCTGGCGGTCTGCGCTTTCGGCTTGTCCTCCTTCGGCTCTCCTGGACCCGTCAAGACGGGACCAAACGACGACGAATCAACCCCCGGGCAATCTTGCCCCGGGGGCTTTGACTATGATGAATCCCATTTCAAGCAAGCGACCACCGAGGCCCTGATGGACGGAATAAACCTGCACGCCGACCACGGATCCGTGCTATTGCCGACCAACGAATCGATAGCCTTCGACGGGGCAAAGCTCGACATCGCCATATCGTCCCTTTCCCTGCATGGACTGAGCCTTAACGTGTTCGCCCCGCTTGTTTATGGCGGGCGGACCATCGAGCTCGACGCGAGCCTCTACAAAGACAACCTAGCCCTCAAGCTCTATGCCAAAGACAAGCCGACCGACGTCTTGCTGCGCTTCAAAACCGACTTCGCAAAATCGGATCTCCTAGACGAGGACGGCAATCCGGTCATCGATGATTTGACCGGGGGGATACTTCAGTATGAGTACGGATCATTCGACTACATCATCGACGTCATCCTCGATGCCATCGGGACCAAGGCCGAATATTCCTTTGTTTCCGGCAGCGGATTCGATTTCTCTTCGATACTATCCTCGTTCGAAACGATAACCCCGGTAATGGGCCTGGGCGAGGAGTACTTCGAGATGACCCTATCCGGGCAGAAGATAGGCTTTGCCGGCGACGGAAAATCGAACCTATCCAGAATAGACCTCCCGAGCAGGACCTCGGCCTCCGAGTACCTTGAGCTCGGCCAAGCGAAGATAAAGACCAGCCTGACCCTAAGCAAGCAAGGCTGCGATTTCGGATTGTCGAAAGAGGAATCGGAATACCCGGATCTCGTCGATTCGATCGACCTCATAAAACGGCTGGCCGTCCTTGCCACGGATCCCCAATTCGGCATCACCACCAAAGGGGAAGGTCTTAAGATAACCCATCATCAGGACGCCTACGACGGCGGCGGGATCGGATTCCCCCGCCCGGCGATTGATGAGGAAAGCCTGCTAAGCCTCTCCTCTTCCGCCGATATGCGCGGCAACAAGGTCAATGGGCTAGACGTCGCCGCCAGGCTTTCGACGAACGGAAAGACGCAGGCCCTGTCGCTTTCCATAGACGGGGAAACGGCCTACCTCGACCTGAATTCGGTGCTGAAGGCCAAAAGCTCGCTCCCGATAATCAACGGGGTAATCGGCGACCTCTCATCGATATTCGGCAACGCCTCATCCAGCAGCCTCGGCGGGACCATCTCCGCCCTGCTTTCGCTTGACGACCTGCTTTCCCCGATACTCAACACCGAGTTCGCGACGGCGATAAAGAATCAGGACTATGGGAAACTCGCCTATCTGTTGGATGGGCTGAGCAACGAAGACGGCCTGCTGACCGTCGACATCAACATGGCCAACCTGGGATTGCAGGGCAACATATTGCTGACCGTCGATTCCTCTTCCTCGGCCTTGGCTTCGATAACCATGCAGCACGCCGGCGCGAGCACGATATTCTTCTCGGGCACCATCGAGGTCGTCGACTTCTTCGAGCTGCCGGAGATCGACCAAGAGGCCTACGTCGAGCTGACGCACCTCCCTTCGATCGCCGACGGGCTGGAGAGCTTCTCCTCGCAAAGGACCGGCGGATTCGCCATCAAGGGATACTATGGGCAGACCAGCGAGGACTACGATCCGAACAAGCAGTTCCTATCGAACCTGACATTGGGTTTTGGGTTCGAGGGCAATGCCTCGTTTGGCCTCGATTCGAATAAGGCGGCGGCCTACCTAACCGTCTACGACCACGAGCAGAAGTACCAGAACGACCACCACCTCAACCTCTCCTACGGGGCGACCGGCCACGAGAACGAGCTGCTTTTCCATTACGATTCGAGCAATGGCGATAACCTGCCAGAAGGTCGGACCAACCCCCAGGACAAAGATGGCCTCAACGGCAAGATGGGATCGTCGACCTTCGCGTCGTTGTTTGATTTGCTAAAGGGAATACTCGGGTCGAAGGACCCCCGCTTCGAGCGCTTCACCTCGGCCTTCTCCTCGGCCATGAACACCGGGCTTATTCACCTGTTCACCAACTCTAAGTTCCTCGAAGCCCTATCCACCCCATTCATCAAGGAGGCCAGCATAGGCGAATCCAAAGACCGATTCGTATTGGATTCGGCAGCCTTCGGGACCGACGAGGACATCTCCATTGAGCTGCACTTCGACCAGGAAGTCATTTCCGAGATCACCATTTCTACCGGAATGGGTGGGAAGGATCTCTACCTTTCCATCTCCTCGATCCATGGGGTGATCCCAAAAGAGTTGGACTCCCAGGTCGACTCAGTCTTCTCTGGGAAAGACGATTCCTATTTCACGGATTTCTATTCCCTCGGCACCTTGTTCGACACCTTGCTCGACACCTTCACCTTGGGCACCACCGAGACCAACTTCGTATCGACCTACAACCTCAACGGATCGCTTAAGCTAAGCATTTTGGGAATTCCGCTGGAGGTGAGCTTCAATTCCTTCGTATACCTTCGCGGGTCGGAGATCATGCTCTACCTAACCATGGAAATACCAATCGTGATCGGGGCCACGGGCACGGGGCTAGGAACCCGATACATAAACCTCTTCTACTACGTCAACGGAGCCGAACCGGGCTTTGAGAACGGCTACGTCTTCGTCCAGCGGCTTGACAAGCACTGGTTCAGCAGCAACCAAATCACCTTCAAGATTCCGGGCGACGTATTCCTTTCCAACCCATTGAATTTCATCCTCGCCAACATCATGGGCATGACGGATGGGGTCGTCGACGCCATCAAGAACATGAAGATAGACGACACCAAGGCCATCCACGGGGAGGACTTGCTCAAGTCCTATTCGTCTTCCGGCGACGCGGCCAGCCCAAGCTTCTCGTTTAACATCGGGCTGGGAAACATCCCGGGGATGGATATTCTATCCGACATGAGCCTGAACATCGGGGCCATAACCCTCAACAGCGGTTCCATGAGCCTTTCGAAGATGTCCGGAAGCGTATCGCTTATATCGATTTTGGGAATAACCTTCTCGATAACCCTGCAAAACGTCTCCGGCGGGGTATACCGCTACTGCTTCGACGACACCGCCAGCGTCCCGATCCTAAGCAGCAAGGCCGATTATCAAAACCGGGTTGTAAGCCAGTTCTACGCCGAGGAGTTCCTGCGGATAGCATCCGACTCGGAAGGCAATAAGACCTATTCCTATTCCGACAAGTTCAATTCGATTTCCGACACTACGCAGGTCGACAACTACCTATAAGCCTTTTGCCTTGAAGGAAAAAGGCAGGTAAAATCACGCCTATGGAAAACCTGCCGGAAATCGTAGGAACCAACCTCCAGGCGCTGCGCAAAGCCAAGGGCCTCACCCAGCAAGAGCTGTCGGCCCAGGTTCATTACAGCGACAAATCGATATCGAAGTGGGAGTTAGGATATGCCCTGCCTTCCGTGGACATATTGCTGGATTTCGCAACATACTTTGGGGTGACCCTGGATTTTTTGGTCGCCGAGCACGCACAGGGGGAGGTCGCCAAGCAAGAGGAGGCCAAGCGGAGGAAGACCGACCCCAACCCGCCGATAATAATGGCCATGAGCGTCACCTTCGTGATCTTGGTGGCGATATGCATATTCTTCTCCCGGTTCCTCTTCGCCGGGGAGGACGCCGACCAATTGGCCTTCTGGCCGGTTTTCGTCTGGATGGTGCCGTTCACCTTCGCCCTCCTTTCGGCCGAGACGCAGCTTTTCTATCACAAATCGATCGCGACCCTGACCCTAGCCTCAATCGCGTTATGGACCTTCATAGCCAGCTTCCCGATCGCCTTCAGCAGGCCGGACCTATGGATGATCCTCGTAGTCGGCGGCCCGATCCAAGTTATATTCATCCTATATAGGAATCTGCGCAAAAAACGGTCCTAAAAAGGGAAATCGGACATGTCGACATCGGCGAAGAAATCGTCTTCGCCGTTTTCTTCATCCCCATATTGGTCCTTTATCGAAAGCAAGGCGGCCACCACGTGCTTGCATGGCCCTGGGTAGCGCTTCGAAGCCTCGCAGTTGCAGGAATAGGACGAAAGCCTTCCGCCGGCAAGCGACACCGAGACGCCATACGATTCGCCCTTGCTTCCCTCGACCTGGCAGCGGAAAGAGCTATCGCCCCTTCTAAGCAATCCGGAAACCTTGCCCGCCTCGAAGACCTCCCGGCCCCTTTTGTAAAGCGGCTCGTCGCCTTCCTCGATCGGCCTTAGGTCAATGCTTATCTTCCCCCGCTGTTCCATCCTAAGATATTTTAAGACACGGGTCGGCAATGCTGATAATATTTTAGATATGGAACTCGGACTTGCCTTATGCGGCGGAGGTAGCCTCGGCTCATATGAATACGGGGCGATTAAGGCCTTCAGGGAACTTGGGTTCGCCTTCTCCGTAGTCACCGGGACCTCAATCGGAGCCCTGAACGGATCGTTGGTCGCCGCCGACCGATTCGACAGGCTGGAAAAGGTATGGGAGTCCGTTACCATCGACGACGTCATAAAGGACGGCCTCGACTTCGGCCTGCCAATAAAGGCGAACTTCTCGCTGAACCCAAAGTCAAAATTCCAGAAATTCGTCAGGTCATATCTCAAAGACGGCTTAGGCGCCGACATCGAGCCGCTGAAGAAGCTGATCGCCGAGAACATAGAGGGGATAGACTTCTCGAACATCCCCACCAAGATGGGCATAGTGACCTGCACCTATCCCGGAATCGCCGAGAAGCGCATCCTCCTAAGCGAGCTGAATCCATCGCAATACGCCGATTACCTGCTGGCATCATGCTCATGCTTCCCCGCCTTCCCGGTTCACCGGATCGGAAAGCAAGGATACATCGACGGCGGTTGGAAGAACAATCTGCCGATCGACTATTGCCTGCAGCTGGGGGCCGACAAGGTCATAGCCATCTACCTCCAGTCGTTCCCTGAGGCCCAAAGGAAAGAATATTGGAAGCTGCCCAACGTCCGGGTCCTAAAGCCAAGCTTCCCCCAGGGCAACATGCTCAGTTTCGATAAGTCGCTGTTGGACAAGAACATGAAGATGGGCTACTACGACGCGATGACCAACTTCGGCCCGATGAAAGGCGACAAATACTGCTTCAAGCCGAATAAATCGCTATCCGAGCTCGCTTTGGCCCACGCCTCGATCGCCTCTTCCTATTCGGTTGCCGAAACCATAAGGGCGATGAACAAGCTCTTCTCGGAAGCCAGCCGCGAGTTCCCCCGCGACGAGGAATATTTTTTGCTGCTCAACCTCGAGCGCCTGGCCTCGCTTTTCGAGATCAACCCCTACGATGTCTATGGCGTCGAGCAGATGGGGAAGATCATCCTCGCCAAGGCCGCCCTCTACGAAGGCCCGATAGAGGGCGCGGACGGGAAGAGGAAGCGCTACCTGCGCCGGCTTTTCTGGGGAAGGGCCCCGGCCCATCCGGCATCGCTGGAGTCGTTTATGGACCGGATTCTGGTGGAAACGATTTTCCGCCACTAGCAAAAGTCTTGATAAAACGGGGACTGGAAGTAAAGTTAACCCGGTAATACTAAGGAGAAAGACATTCAGATGGAAGAAAGAACCACTTGGGATCTCACCTATTTCTACAAGGACAGGGATGGGTTCCTGCAAGATTTGGCCAAGGTCAAGGGAGTCGGAGACGAGCTTGCGTCCTTCGCCGGGAAGCTATCGGACGAGGATAAGCTGGCCGAGTTCCTCCGCCTCGACAAGGCGGCCAACGTGCTCATCGCGAGGCTGTATTTCTATGCCTCGATGGGCTCCGACCTCAATAAGAAGGACGTAACCAAATCGGAGGACCTAGCCAAGGTGCAGGTCGCCTTGGAGGAACTCGGGTCAAAGACCAGCTTCGAGGCGCCGGAGCTCTTATCCTTGGGCGAGGAGAGGATCATGGCCTTCCTCGATGCCCATAAGGACCTTCAGGAGTACCGCTTCTCGATGAAGAAGCTTTTCCGCGGCAAGGATCACGTCCTCTCGGCGGACAAGGAGAAGCTGCTCAGCGCGTACTCGCCTTTGCTCTCTGAAGCCAGGCAGCTATACAGCATGCTCACGGTCGCCGACCGCGAGATGGCCAAGGCGAGGCTAAGCGACGGCGAGGTCGAGGTCACGATGTCGAATTGGTCGTCCTTGATCAAGAAGGCGAAAACCGCCGAGGACCGCCAAGCCATTTTCACCGCCCTTTACAAGTACTACGACGAGCGCAAGAACGCCTACGCCGAGATTTACAACCTAGGCCTCAAGGGGCAGCTTGCCACAATGCGCGGAAGGGGCTATAAGTCCATCCTCGACACGCACCTATACGACGACGCGATCCCGGAGAAGGTCTTCTCCTCGCTCATCGAGGTGGCTTCAACCCACACCCAGCCCCTGCACGAGTACTACGACCTCCGCGCCAAAGCCCTCGGCCTAAAGAAGCACCGCTCCTACGACCGCTTCCTGCCGCTGGCCGAGTCCGAGGCAAGCTACACCTACGAGCAGGCCAAGCAGACCTTCTTCGATTCGATAAAGGAGTTCCCGGCCGATTTCCAGGCCAAGGCCCACGAGGTGCTTAAGCCCGGCTTCGTCGACGTCTACCCGGCTGACGGGAAGAGGACCGGCGCCTATTCCAACGGCGGCTACGACTTCCACCCCTACATACTCCTCAACTTCAACGGCGAGCTAAACGACGTCTTCACCCTCGCCCACGAGTCGGGACATTCGATGCACACCCTCTACGCCGAAGAGCATCAGCCGACCCTGCTGCAGGATTACACCATCTTCGTCGCCGAGATCGCCTCGACCTTCAACGAGCACAACCTCGTCGACTACCTGCTGAAGTCGGATTCGCTCACCAAGCAGGACAAGATATTCCTATTGCAAAAGGAGATTGACGAGATCGTCTCGACCTTCTACCGGCAGACACTCTTCGCCCATTTCGAGCGCGACATCGCCAAGATGGCTGAGGAAGGGCAGCCGATCAACTACGTCGTCCTCAGCAAGAAGATGACCGAGCTATACGCCCTCTACTACGGGATAGACATCGAGGAAGAGGGGCTTAAGCCCTTGGTCTGGGCCTACATCCCCCACCTTTTCTACACACCGTTCTACGTCTATCAGTACGCGACCAGCTTCACCTCCTCGATGCTGATCTACAAGCGGGTCAAGGAGAAGGTCCCGGGGGCATTCGATTCCTACATCAGGCTGCTTAGCTCCGGCGGCAACGACTACCCGGTTGAGCAGGTCAAGCGGGCAGGCGTCGACCTCACCACCAAAGAGCCGTTCCTCGCGGTAGTCGAGAGGATGGAGGAGCTGGTGAGGAAGCTTAAGGCGCTTCTGAACTAGCGATTGGAAAAAAGGCGTCGCTCGCCGCGGCGCCTTTTCTTTTTCCTTATCGGCTTTGGGGGATGCTGTATTCCCCGGCTTTCTTAATGTCGGCCTTCTGAAGCCTCTGCATCTCCTTCTTGGCCTTGAGCTCCTCCTTCTTGGCCTGCTTGAGCAGCTTCTCGGAGGGGGCGTTGGACTCCACCTCGATGCGGTTCCGGTCGGCGATGCTCTTCAGATAGGGGGCGACGGTCGCTGGGTCGACGAAGCGCTTGTCGCCGATCCCCTTCTCGTATTCTTCCTTGATGTGGGCGCGCTCAAGCTTCAAGGAGGTGATCTGCCCGGTGGCGCAAAGCTCCCTAAGCCTAACCTCCTCGCCTTTCTTCCGGTAGATTCCCCCCGAGTATATCAGGTACTCTATGGCGCCTTTATCCAGCGGCAGCGCCGAGTCGAGGCTCCAATAAGGCTCATAGAGGAACTCAAGCATCTCGGAATACAGGCGCTTGGCCCAGAGCCTTTTGAATTCCTTGGCCGCGGCGGCCTTATCATCCATCGTTTTTGCGTAATCGAGGCGGATTCTGCGCAGTTTATACACCTCGCGGAACCTATTCCCGAGCAACAGCGAATCGAACAGGGTCAGGAAAGCGGCGAGGGCGTGGATGCCAACGCAGGCATAGGAGCAATAGCGGTAGATGGTAAGCAGCAAGTCGTGATAATCGACCGGGATGTAGGAGAGCGCAAAAAGGTTTATCGCCCACAGGCCATACCCGCCGATGAAGGAAAGGACCTCAAGGATAACCAGTATAAGGTAGCCTATCTTCCTACCGGCAGCCCTGGCGGAATGGATGAAGATGAGCAGGCATCCTGGCAGGCAGAAGGCGAACCACCCATAGTCGGGCATCAGGTCGACCAGCGAATAAGGCGTCCCGAGGATATAGACGATGACCCGCGAGTACAGATCATCTAGCATGGAGGCCTTTCCGAGCAGGAGCTTGCACAATACGCCGAGCAGGAGCACTGCCAGGAATATAGCGCCGAACACCGGCATCGAGGCCGTCTTTCTCTTCTTACGTCCCTCAGACAGGGTAGCGATGGTAACCATGGGCATATTCTAGCACCTCGAAATAGTTTCCTTAAGGCGCAAAAAAGCCGGAGGTTGAGCCTCCGGCCTTATCAGGCTTCGTCGATGGAAATCCTGCCATCGCGCCAATCGACCACATAGGCCTTCTTGGTGGACATCGACCCATCGATTATCGCGGTCGCCAGCGCGGTTTCCACTTTGTCCTGGATGAACCGTTTCAGCGGCCTCGCCCCGAATTCCGGCGAATAGGCGGAATCGAGGATGTAATGCTCCAGGGCTTTGGTGAAGGAAACGGTGAAGTACTGCTCCTGCAGCCGCCTCTGCAGCTCGGACAGCATCTTCTCGACGATTAGCAGCTGCGTGTCCTTGCTTAGCGGATTGAAGTAGACGATCTCGTCGATGCGGTTGAGGAACTCCGGCTTGAAGGTGCGGTGAAGCAGCGCCTCGACCTCGTCGCGGTGCCCTTCGAGTATGCTTTCCGATCCCAAGTTAGAGGTCATGATTATGACGGTGTTCTTGAAATCGACCAAGCGGCCCTGCGAATCGGTCAGCCGGCCTTCGTCGAGCACCTGCAGAAGCAGGTTGAAGACCTCGGGGTTGGCTTTCTCTATCTCGTCGAACAGCACGATCGAGTAGGGGTTGCGGCGCACCTTCTCGGTAAGCTGGCCGCCCTCCTCATACCCGACGTATCCCGGGGGAGCCCCAATCAGGCGGGAGACGGAGTATTTCTCCATGTATTCGCTCATGTCGATGCGTATGATGTCGTTCTCGTTGTCGAACAGCGCTTCGGCGAGGGCCTTGGACACCTCGGTCTTGCCGACGCCGGTTGGCCCGAGGAACAGGAACGACCCGATTGGGCGGTTGGGGTTCTTTATGCCGGCCCGCTGGCGCAATATGGCGTTGCTAACCAGCGTGATGGCTTCGTCTTGCCCTATCACCCGCTTCTTCAAGGTGTCCTTCAGCTCAAGCACCTTCTCGCGGTCGCCTTTGGAGATTCTCGACACAGGTATGCCGGTCATCTTGGCGACGATGGAGGCGATCTCCTGCTCGTCGACGACCTCGTTCACCAGGCGCTCGCCGTCCTTGGAGGCGGAAAGCAGCCCATTGAGCTCGCTCTCCAAATTGGGGATAACCTGATACTGCAGCTTCGAAGCTTCCTTGTAATCCCCCTCGGAGAATTTGACGCCGAGGTCGAATTTGGCTTTCTCCAGCTGCTTCTTGATGTCTTTGGCCTTGGAGACGGATTGCTTCTCCTTCTCCCATTCCTTGGAAAGGGAGTCGAATTTCTCCTTCTCCTTATCGAGCTCGCTTGAAAGGTCGGCTAGGCGCTTCTGGCTGGACTCGTCCTTTTCCTTCTGCAGGGCCACCTTCTCAATCTCGAGTTGGCGGATCTTGCGGTTGCATTCGTCGAGTTCGGTCGGCATCGACTCAATCTCGACCTTTATTCCCGCGCAGGCCTCATCGAGCAGGTCGATGGCTTTGTCTGGCAGGAAGCGGTTGGTGATGTAGCGGTTGGACAAAGTGGCGGCGGCCACCAATGCCCCGTCGGTGATGCGGACGCCGTGGAACGACTCGAACCGCTCCTTGAGCCCGCGAAGGATCGAAATGGTGTCGGCAACGGTCGGCTCCCCGACCATCACTGGCTGGAAGCGACGCTCGAGCGCCCGGTCCTTCTCGATGTATTCGCGGTATTCGTTGAGCGTGGTCGCGCCGATGCACTCTATCTCGCCGCGAGCCAAAAGCGGCTTCAGCATGTTAGATGCATCCAGCGCCCCATCGGCCTTGCCGGCCCCGACGATGAGGTGAATCTCATCGATGAAGAGTATTATCTTGCCGTTGCTTTCCTTTATCTTATTGAGCACGGCCTTCAGGCGCTCCTCGAACTCGCCGCGGTATTTCGCCCCGGCGACTAAGGCGCCCATGTCCAGCTCATATACTTCTTTGCCAGACAGCGAAGCCGGCACATCGTTTTTGACAATGCGCTCCGCCAAGCCTTCGACGATGGCTGTCTTGCCGACGCCCGGCTCGCCCAAAAGCACAACGTTGTTCTTGGTCTTCCGAGCCAAAACCTGGACGACCTTCCTTATCTCGTCATCGCGTCCGATGACCGGGTCGAGCTTGCCTTCGCGGACAGCGTCATTCACATTGCGCCCAAACTTCTCCAAGACGTTTGGATCGTTGGCGTAATCGATTGGTCCTTGTTCTTGCATGTTCATATGCTCACCTCCTTCGAACAGTATAAATAATATGACAAAAATTAGCACTCGCAAGTGGTGAGTGCTAGAAATTTCAATTCTTGCGGCTTATGGCCTGCTTTATGGCCAATAATTTGGCCATTATCGAATTCAGTGCGGACTTGCGATCCGTTTCGCACATCGTTATTGCCGCTCTTGCGGCCGAAACGTACCCGGAACCATCGTCGAATAGGCCGTATCCCTTCTTTATCGAGGAGCCGATCTGCTCAGAGGAGCAAAACAGATAATTGAGGTGGGAGAAAGGGTTGTCGCCTTTCTCTATCCCCCAGCACAGGGCAACGAAGAGAATCCCCATGTCCAGCATATCGTCGCTGACCGGCCTATCCGGGAACGTATATACGTACCCATCCATCTCCACGCGGCGATATTCGTAAGCCTCAACCAGGATAGGCGGTAGGTAGCTGAGCAGATCCTCGTCAGCCCTAGCGAGGGGCAAAAGGATGTAGGTGGTGGCGAATATCGTCAGGAACCCTTGGTATATCGGTGGGTCTAGCTCAGGCAGCAGCTCGTCGCGGACCAACCGGCAAACCACCCCAAAACGATACGCCAGCGAACCGGCTTCCAGCATCGTCAGCGGGGTGGAATTGCTGCTCTCCATGTAATGATTATTCACCAAATGCGCAAAAATTCAAAAAATCGAGGCAGGTTTTGAAAATTAAGGGGCAAAAACGAGGCAATGGAAGGAAATTTGGTGGTTTTCCTACAAATATTTTGATTTGCGATTTTTTAATTGACGTTCTCGGTCACAAACACGCCTTTTCTTTTTCTGCCTATTAAGGCGATAGAGGAGCAGTTATATTGACGTAAAAAGGATTTTTGTTTAAATAAATACTTATCCAATGGTGTCAGTCAGTCATTTCAAAATAAGCCACAAGTTGCTTGTTGACCTGCTTATGAAGCGGCGCCTCACCGTCGGCATATTGCTTTTTGGCGTTGCGGCCATCTGCCTAGCCTCCATGATCCAAGGGCTGATTGTCGGGTTGGGCGGCAGCCTTGATTATCTCCGCCTCTCCCTCAACGCCCTCCTCATCTCCTCGTCGGTCTTTTCGATAGTCGCGATTGGGCTATCGGCTAAAAATACAGGTAAACCGAAAAAATCGCGCAAGTTGGTTTTCTATTCGATGATGGTGACCGACTTTGCCTACTGCCTCGCCGCCGTGGGGTTCGCCTACGTCGATTCCTGCAACGGGACCTTCTCATCGGCTTATTTCCTGCTGGAAATCGTAGTTGCCGCCCTGCTTCTGATCGACCCTTATTACTACGCGCTTCTGTCGGCCGCCTCGGTATGCTCGCTTCTTCCGTCAATCGCCTTTGCCTCTCCGAACGGCCTTTTGCCCAATGACTGCATAAACTATATAGCCTTCGCCATCCTGTCGGTCTTTGCCGGGTTCATCGCTTCCATTTACGAGATGAGGACGCGCCGAAAGCTGGATAAGCTGCAGGTGAGCGCCACCATCGACGAGCTTTCGGGGCTTGGGAACCGCCGCAAGTTCGACGCCGACATTGTCGAGGAGCTAAGAAAGGGGAAGCCTTTCGTCTTGGCCTTCGGCGACCTAGATTGCCTGAAATCGATCAATGATCGGGAAGGCCACCAAGCCGGCGACGAGGTGATATCGAAGACCGGGGAGGCTATCGGCAGGCGGTTTGAGATGGCCTATCGCTATGGCGGCGACGAGTTCTCGATAATCGGCCGCGGCGGGCTGCAGAAGGTTGAAACGCGCCTCAAGGCGACGATGGACGACCTCAGGGCAGACGGAATCGAGATCTCGTTCGGCTATTGCCTTTGCGATTCGAATCTCGATGCCGCCGACGCCGTCGAGGAAGCCGACAAGGCCCTTTACGAATCGAAGAGATCCAAATCGGGAATGACCTATAGGGAGGCGGGGAAATGAGCAGGATGAAGCGCAGCAACCCGTTTGTCCTGAGAATGCGCAGCATCGGCTACGCCTTGACCAAAAGGGCCGCAATTCTTAAGGTTCTCAGCATCGCGCTGCTTGTTTTCGGAGCCGCCGGGGGCATATATTTCGGAATCACCTGTTCCGATGGCGAAACCCAGGCCTTTGCGATCTACATGACGCTGTGCTCGCTGATGGTCGCAATCTCAATAGGAAGCTTGGCCCTATTAGGGATCAGCCGGACTTGGATCACGACCAAAAAGGAAATCCCCTACTGCATCTACTACGCCTTCGTGGCTACGTTCATGGTCCTATACGGAACCGCCCACGGATATCTTGACATCAAGACGGGCAGCGGCGGCCAAACGGCTTTCTTCGCAACGATGGCCCTGATACCTTGCATTCTGGTCGTCGACCCGTTCCTTACCGCCTTCCTGCAGTTCGCCGGAGGACTATCATACTCGCTTTCCGTCCATTACCATGTCCGCCCGTTGGAAGCCAACGAATGGGTTAGCATCGTAACCTTCGTGTTGGCGATGATCGGCATAACTTTCGCCGACTATTACACCAGGCAGGACTTCTACGAGAATAGGCTTCGGCTGTATCAGCAGTCCTACACCGATGAGCTATCGGGGCTATACAACCGCAGGCGCTTCGAGGCCGATTTCTCCCGCTATGCCGCCAAGCCCTACTCTTTGATAATGGGCGACATCGACAACTTCAAGGAGATCAACGATGCCCACGGGCATCCATATGGGGACAAAGCGATCGTCAAGGTCGGATCCGTCCTCGAGAAGTACTTCGCCCACCCATACCGCTATGGCGGGGACGAGTTCCTAATCCTCTCCCGCCTTTCGCGGCAAGAGCTCATAAAGCGCATCGGCATGGTCAACGACAACCTAAAGGATTCCGGGATAAGCCTTAGCTTTGGGCTATGCTTCGATGCCCCAAAGGAAGAAGGGCAGTCGATCCGCCTCGTGGACGAGGCCTTGATGAGGGCGAAGAAGGACAAGGCCGCCCATTACGCGATCGCCGAGGATTCACTCGACTGACTTAAGCGAGCTGTTCATATCGATCCGCCTGATGTTGGGGAACAGCAGCAGGCTGACCACGATGGTGGACACGATGATCAGGATCGGGCTCGCCAGATAGGAATACCACTCAACGTCCCCGATGGTGCCAAACCCCAAGAACGAGAACATCCAATACACGACTCCGGTCCCGACCCCGACCCCCAATGCCGAGGCCAATACGACGATGAATATGATCTCGCGGAAGGTGTATAGCGAGCATTCGATATCGTGGTAGCCAAGCACCTTCAGCGTGGCGATCTCGCGTTTCCTGTCCTCGATGTTCATGTTTGCCAACGAATAGATGACCGTTATTGCCATGGCGATGGCGAAGAGGATGATGAACGAGCTTATCTGCCCCATCGAGGAGGCGACGTCGCCGAAAAGCTCATCGCCTTCCAAGGCGGCGGAGGCGTCGTTCAAAGCGAACCCAAGCATGATTATCACCGTGCCCCCGATGACCGAGAGCGCGGTCAGGATCAGGTTCTTCTTCTGCCTGAAGATGTTGCGAATCGAGCTCTTCCAGGAGAACGAAAGCATCTTCCAAACCGGTTTTATCCGCTCGAGCAGGATTTTCTTCCCGGGCTTCGGCGATTTGTCCTTCAATAGGTCGGCCGGCGATTCGCGCAAATAGCTGAGGGCTATGTAGGTGGTCACCCCAAGCGACACCACGACCACGCCGATGGCCACGCCGATCCCGAACCCATTCATGAAAGTCGAGGAGAAATCGCCCATCACGAACGTCTTGTTGTAGGCCGGGAAGATAAGAAGGGGAATTAACGGCGTTCCCAGGAAGTAGCCGATCAGGCATCCGAAAGCCGAGGAGAGGAAGGCGAAGAACAAGAACTTGAAGGCGATCTGCCGCTTATGGAATCCAAGCGAGGAGTAGCATCCGATCTCGCTCCGCTCATCCTTCATGAGCCGCTGCATGGTGATGAGGTTTATCAAAGCGCATATGACGACGAAGAACCATGGCAGCACATAGGAAATCTTCTCAACTTTGTCGTTGTAGTATTTGAAGAGGGCATATGTCGTGTTCTCCTCCATCGTGAGGACCTCGCAGCCATGCCCGACGGCCGTTTTGACCCGCTTGCTTAGGTCATCCATGTCCTGCTTGTAGCCGTCGGTGAAATAGGCGTAATCACCCTTGGCCCGAACATAGAGATCGGTGTTGACCAGCAAGTTCTTCGTGAGCACCCCATCCCACTGCGGGGAATCGGCGTTGATGTAGAAGACCCCGTCTAGGTACTTCGTCTCATCCGATTCAAGGTAGGCTACGTCGCGGCTGGCCGAACGATAAAGCGAATTTGAGGCGATCCCAGTCACCTCAAACGACTCCGGGAACTGAAACATCCATTCCAACGAATCGGGTATGGCCTGCTTGAAAGTTGAGTAGAAGTCGATGTCGGTTATGGTCGACCCGACCGCATAAGGCGACGGATTGAGGTCGTTGCCAAAGGCGAGGACCTGGTCCCAAGAGGAAGGAATCGAACCGCTGGTGAGCTCGGGATAGCCGATATCCATATTCGAGAAGGAAACGATGTATAGCCGATAATACGATTCCCCGCTTAGGAAATCGAAGGACATGAACGGGAAGGTCTCATCGACCCCGTCTAGCCCGCCAACCGCCTGAATCTGCTCTTCGGAAAGCCCTTCGTCGGAAGTTGATTTCACGATCAGGTCGGGCGGGTTGTTGGTGTAGGCCGAAACGAAAGATTGCTCAAAGCTATCTGGCAAGGCCGCCAGCCCGCTTGAAAGCGCCACCGAGAGGAGGCATATGACAAAATTGGCCAAGAATCGGCCTTTGTTCGACCATATGGTCCTCCAAACAGTCTTCCAAAAGGCGGTCATAGCGTTACCACTCGATGTCCTTGATATCCATTGGCGAGCTGTTGCGCTCATCCAGCACTATCTCGCCGTTTTTTATCCGCAGCAAATGATCTCCCATGTCCTTCAACGCGGAATTGTGGGTCACGATGATGACGGTTTTCCCCTGAACCCTGGCCGCCTTGGACAAAAGGCTCAATATTTCCTTGCCGGTCTCGTAGTCCAAGGCCCCGGTCGGCTCATCGCAGAGGATGATATCGGGGTTCTTGGCCAAAGCCCGGGCCAGCGAAACCCGCTGCTGCTCACCTCCCGAAAGCTGGGATGGGAAATTGTCCTTCCTGTCCGACAGGCCGACCGAATCCAATATCGAGTCGGGCGAGAGGGCGTCCTTCTTAAGCTCGGTCGCGAGCTCGATGTTCTCCCGCGCGGTTAGGTTCGGCATTAGATTGTAGAATTGGAAGACGAAGCCTATCTTGGTGCGCCGGTATTCGGTGAGTTCCTTCCGGCTGGCGTGGCCGATGTCCTCGCCGTCGACCAAAAGCGATCCGGAGGTGACGACGTCCATTCCGCCAATTAGGTTCAGCAAAGTGGATTTCCCGGCCCCGGAAGGCCCTAGTATTATGGCAAGCTCGCCCCGGTTGATGGTGAAGCTGACGTCTTTTAGCGCAACAACCTGCCCCTCACCGGAGCCGAAAACCTTCCTGACGCCATTAGCCACCATGATCTCACCCATAGACGACCCTCCCGCTTAAGATGATTTTAAAAAATAACCTCTTTTAGTCAATCTCGCGGAACTGGCAAATGAACAAAAAAGGCAAAATCGTATATTAAATATACCCGTTGCCGGCATTGAGTCCGGAAGCGATGGCGTGGGGGATGTCGCTGGCCCCTCCCTTGGCGTCGCCGATGCAGATGAGGCCATCACCGCAGATAGGGCGCCTCTGCCCGATGCAAAGGACGAGCAGCCCATAGGGGATGTCCTCCTCGCTGCCCGGTATAACGAGGAAGCTCGCCCGGCCATCCTTCCCCTTCTCGCCCAAGGCGGTATGGCATATGCGCAAGTTGCCTCCCGCGGAGACGATGGACCGCTGGAACATGAACTCAACCCCGTCTTCCAAGCAGCGGCGATACTCCTTGGCATCGCCTGGCATCTGCGCCTCCCCGCGCCGATAGATCACCTTCGCCTTGACGCCAAGCCTGGCAAGGGTCCTCGCGGCGTCGAAGGCCACGTTGCCCCCACCATATACGTAGGCCGGTAAGTCATCAGGGTAACGCGGATTGCCCCACTTGGCCGCTTTTAGGAAGCTTAGGCCATCGACCACCTTGTCCGAGAGGACGAAGTCGGCGAGGTTTGGCTCGTTGGCCCCCACCGCGGCGAAAGTCGCCTCAAACCCCTCGAGCGGCTTCGATAAGTCGATGGGCGACCCGAGGTGGAAGCGACATCCTAGGCCGGTCAGCCGCCCATATATCCTCTTCAGCGCCCCATCGTCGAAGCGGAAGCGCGGGATGAACTCCCGTATGGCCCCGCCGATGCCGTCCTGAGAATCGAATACCTCGACCGAGAATCCCCGCAAAAGCAGCCCATATGCGCAGGAAAGCCCCGCGGGCCCGGCTCCGATGATGGCCACCTTGCGGCCGTTTGAAGGCCGTTTCTCCGCCGCATCGACAAATGAGGACAGATAGCCCTCGACCAATCCGAAATCGATTGGCGACCCAGCGAAGCCCTTGATGCACCGCTGCTGGCAGAAATGCCCGCAGAGGGCCGAGGTCAGCTCGGGGAACGGGTTGGATGAGTAAAGCAATTCGGCGGCCCGCCCCGGTTCGCCAGACCTAACCAGGGACAGGCATTCCCGAATCGGGTTGCGCAGCGGGCAGGCGTCCTCGCACCGCGGCGATGCGCAGCCAAGGCAGGAGGATGATATCTGCTTGGCCGCGGGCCCGCTTAGCTTTTCCATGGCGCCCATTTTAATAGGCAATAGGAAAACAATAAAGCGGTGAAAGCGCAAAAAAAGACCCGCCTAAGCGGGCCTTGCTCACTTCGAGGGGAAGTCGATCTCGGTCGTGCCGATGTCGGAGATGGTGAGGCTGAGGCTGAGCACCCTGGTCAAACTGCCCTGGGCGGTAGCCTTGGTGGCGGTCCCGGTGACGGTGCCGGCCTCCTGGTCGTAGAAGGCCTGCATGGAGCCGAAGTCGTCGCCGGTATACTTCTCCTCATACTGCGTGAGGATGACCAATATCCGGTTCAAAGCCTTGCCGGACACCATGAAGGCGCCATCGCCTTGTTCGGCGATCCCGTCCATCTCGCTGGTGTAGAAGTCGTACCAGGTGAACAGGTTGCTGGTGATCAGGCTCTTCCACCAATCAACGTATTCAAGGCTTCCGGTCAGATAGCTGTACTGATTGACCTTGGTTCCCTCGGGGATGTAGTAGTCGTCGCGGGTGAGCTCCCCATCGGCGGTAACCTTGGCATGCGCGGAATTGGAGTCGAATTCATAGAAGTAATCGAAGGTCTTCCGGCTGGTCGCCTGCTGGGCGGCCGTGCCATAGTCGCTATAAGTCGTATCGGTTATGGATAGGGTGACGGTCGAATTGGGGTTTGCGGCCAAGGTGCCGCGGAAAAGCGTGGTCAGGGCATTGGTCGAGGTCGGGGTATAGAGGTAGATGAGGACGGATCCGTCATAGACCGAGACCGAGCAGGTCAAAGCGTTCCCGTCGATGTAATAGACGTAGCCGCCATCCTCCTCGCGCCAGCCGGCGGAAGTCAAGGCCTCGACGTAGGCGTCCATCAGATCGCTCTCCTTGCCCTCCTCGATCGGGGTGGCGTAGATGCCAAAGTATTCCTCGGTGTCGAGGGTCTCGACCGCCTTCGCGCCCATCTCGTAGGTCGGGTATGGCAATACCTCGGGGTGGCCGGCGAGCCAAGGCGAGATCGAAGCGGTCGCGCCAAGCTCTTCCCAGCTCGCGGGCGGGACGAAGGCCACCAAGTCGTCTAGCGTGTACTCGGCCTGGGTGGTCCCGACCTCGGTGATGGCTATGGTGACGGTGCCATCGTAGACGGCGGCGCCGAAGGCATAGTAGTAATCGTAGGTGATTTCGAACCCGCCTTCGGTTATCGAGAAGAGGAAGGTTCCGGGGTTGGCCATCTCTATCGAGGTGTCTATCGGGTAGGCCGGGTCGTTGTATTTGGCGTAGGAAGTCGCCTCAGGCGCCAACAGATAGGTCCCGGGCTTGCCTTCGACCGGGCGGAAAAGCGAGGCGGAGGTGGAATAGTCGGCCTCGATGAGCGAGGCGACGGTTCCCTCAAACGGGAGGGCGGTTCCCCTGACGACGCCATCATCGTCGACCGTGAAGCTTTCCATCTCGCCCTCGCCGGTCTTGATGTAGCCATATGGGTTTTCGCCGTCTTGCTTGACCACGATGAGCCCGTCGGTGACCTTCATGTCCACTTTGACGTCGGCGTTGTTCGCGGTCTTGTCGTCGTCTAGCAATGAGACGGTGTAGTTCATCCCCTTTAGCGACTCGAAGGCCCGCTCAAGCTCGCTTTGGCTCTCCGACGGCTCATATGGGGCGAGCTCGGGGATCGAGAGCTCATCCAAAGTAAGGACGGAGAACTCGAAGCTGACCTCTATCTTGCTGGTAACGTAGTCCAATAGCGGCACGATCATCGAACCGCGTATCGCCCCACCTTGCCGGACAAACTCAAAAGCCTCGGGGGCGAGGTCGGTGTAGCCGGTCATGACGTAGCCGAAGTAAAGCCCCGATTCCTCGGGTATCTCGACCCGGACCTTCCCGTCCTCTTCTTTGAAAGCCCCATCGGCGATATCGTTCCAAGGGTTGTGGAAGAAATCGTCGAACTTGAGGTTGTACTCCTCAAGGGTGGTCGAATCGATGTCGGTCTGAATCACATCCTCGACCGTGTTGTCCCTCATCATCGTGGGGACGGTGAGGAAACCATCGTCGTCGCGGTGGTAATGCAGGGTCGATTCGTAGGTCGGGGCGACCTCGCTCATATAGTATTCGGATCCGCTTATGCAGCCTTTGATCTCGCTTGAGTCGCTGCCGGCGACCGAAAGGACGTCGGTGATGGTCAGGGTCCCCGAATAGCAGAATCCCTCTTGCTTGGTCAAAGCCTGCTTGAGCTCATCGGCCGTAAGCGCGGTCGATGATGAGGACTCGTCGCTGCTAGAGGGGACCGACGAGGAACTCGAGCTCGTCGGCCCGCAGGATGCCAGCGCCAGCAAAGGCGCGATGGCGATAATCGGTGTTTTCTTCATGAATAGCAACCTCCGAGAGGTAATTCTATCGGCCGGGACTGGTTTCTTCAATGCCGCGGGGAAAGGGGTCGGCAAAAAAAGAAAAGGGCCGAATCGGCCCCGCTTTCACTTCGAAGCGATGTCCGGGAAGCAAAGATTGACGGATAACGGCAAGGTCAGCTGGGCGAAATCCCCCTTCAGGCGCATTGTCTTGCCATCGTCGGATAGCTCGGTGCTCTTGCCGCGGGCCTGGATGATGAGGCCTACGTCGGCCCGGTGGAACGGGCCAAGGGAGGCGGTCGGGTAGCTCAGCTCATAGCAGCGGCTGGCCGTCTTCTTGCCATTCGGGTCGATGACGTAGCGCTGGCTGCGCTTTATGCGCTTTGTATTTAGCAATAGCAGCCCGAAGGCCATGGTCGAATCGGGTATTTCCTCTATCTCAACCCGCGCCTTCAAAAGGCAAATTGAGTTGTTTTCGGCAAGGCGGGCGCGTTGGGAAACCGAGAAATGCACCTTGGCGCCAAGCAGGTTGCCAGAGGCCCCGACGTAGCTAAGCCCCGTAGTCGGCGAGGGATTGCGCAAGAATATCCTCGATAGGTAGGGTGCATCGAGGGCGATACTGAGCCTCCTTATCAGCGCGTTGTAGAAGTTTATCCCGGCGTCGAAGCTCAGGTAGTTGTCGGTCTTGAAGTAGTTGTCCAGCCTCGCGTATAGGGCGCCGTCTTGCCCGATGCTAAGGCAAAGGTAGACCAGAGGGGTCGTCGGCGTTGGGTAGCGAAGCCGCGGGGAGAGGATCGAGACGTCGACTATCCGCCCAAGGCACTCGATGAGTCCCAAAAGGTCGCGCTTGAAGGCAATCGGCGCCTCCGCGGCCAGATCGGCGGAGATCATGCCGATCAGGCGCAGCGGGTCCTCGCCGGTTATGTCGCGCTGCAGCTTGAAGTCGCTGTCCTTGGCTTTGAGGACCATCAGGCTTCCTCCTCTTTGCCCTGTATGAGCAGCTTGACCTCGCCGTGTATGTCCTTGATGGAGAAATCCGGCTCGTTGCATCCAAGCAGCGAGTGGCATAGGTCATCCATCGCCTGGTCGGGCTCGTCGTAGCCTAGCTGAGCCAGCCCGCAGACCGCCTCATAGAGCTCGGGGTTGAGCTTGTCGGAGAAAGACTCGTCGTTGATGGTGGCCAGGATATAGGCGACCTGCCCCATCTTCCTTCCGTCTTCCGGGAAGGTTAAGACGGTGTCGTCGTCAATGCGGAACGCCCTATGGTTGAGCAGGTCGATCAGCTCGTTTGCCAGCACGGCATAGACGCGATTGTCGTCTAGCTCGCGCAGGAAGGCGGTCGCGGCGACCAGCAGCTCCTCCCTCTCGTCGAAGGGAAGCTCCTCTTCGTCGTACTTCTCGTGGACAAGCCGGGCCATCGTGCCGAACAGCTTGGCGAACATGTCAATTGATTGCCTATCGTTTTCCATATCCAATGTCTTTCTTGAAATAGACTAAACCAAAAACAGGATAAAGAAAAGGATTGTCGGGATGGCTTCAATCCTTCTTTTTCTTCAGGCTTTTCTTGTAGGCCACGAATGCCATGTCGAACTCGGCGACGAAGGATGAGCGCATCGGCTCGGTCAATTCAACGAAACCGACCAGCCCAGTCGGCTCGAGGATGCGGTAGGAGGTCATGAAGGCGTTGTTCTCCTCGTCCATCCCCGGGATGTCGATCTGGTTCGGGGAACCTATTATGACGAGCTTGGTGTATTCGCCGATTCGGGTGACGATGGTCTGCAGCTCATCCAGCGTCAGGTTCTGCGCCTCGTCGACGATGATTATGCAGTTCTCGAAGCTGCGCCCGCGTAGGAATTCGGGGGCCAGCGGGACGATGTCGCTCGGCAGCCTCTGGTAGGGCTGGGCATCCATCTCCTCGTCATCCATCTTGGCCTTGATCTTCTTGGGCTGGCGGATGTTGTCGGGTACCGCCCCGGCCTTCCGGCCCTTGGCCATCAGATGGTTGTAGTTGTCCAGCAGCGGCCCGAGGTAGGGGGCGTACTTGTCCTCCTCGGTCCCCTTGAGGTATCCCAGGCGATGCCCGATCTCAACCGGCTCGCGTACATAATAGATGTTCTTGTACTTCTTCTTGGCGCCTTTGCCCCTTACCAGGCTAAGCGACGCGGCCAAGGCGGCGAATGTCTTGCCGGTCCCGGCTGCGCCCCGGCAGTAGACGACCGGTTTCCTTTGGCAGTCCTCATTGATCTGCCTGATTAGCGCCCTTTGTCCCTGATTGGAGCCGAAATCAACGCCGAAAAGGACGTAATTTGAGTTCGTCGAAGCCATTTATACCTCGCTTTTCCACTGCCGATATTATATTTCCGAACAAATTGTTTGCAATATTTTGGGATATGTGTAGACTTCTCCAACCGGCAAAATAATTTATTAACTTATTCTGACCGGGCAATACAATCCGAAGTATGGAAAAGGAAGCACTGGGAAAATTCGTCGAGCGCCGCAGAAAAGCGCTTCGCCTAACGCAAACCGAACTTGCGTCCTATGTGGGATATAGCCCACAGGCGTTTTCGAAGTTCGAAGCCGGAAAGCTTTCCATTTCCTTACTGGTGGGCCCCTCTTTGGCCAACGCGCTCGGATTGTCCCTTGACGACCTGTTGGCCAGGAGGGAGAATCCCACCGACATCGTCAACAAGCCGCTCGACCCGCAGATCATATCGCTGCAGCTGGCCTTCTTCCGGAACGCCAGGGGGTTGAGCCAAGAGGAGTTCGCGCAGAAAGCCCTCGCCAGCGTCCGATCGATAAGGAGCTACGAGCTCGGCGATTCGCTGCCGACCCTCAACTTCATAGACCGCCTGATCGAGACCTTCGGCATCGAGGCGAGCCACATCCTCTATCCCAACCCGATGATGATGAACACCGAGCTCGCCGCCTCGATACGCAGCGGTCAGGTCAAGGCCAAGAAAAAGAAACAGCTATATTCGTCCCTGCTAGGGCTGTTCTCCGTCTTCGTGATAGGAAGCGGCGTCACGGCCGGGATAAGCATGAACCAGGCCATGGTCAAGGCCGCGCCCGATGAATCCATCAGCGCCAGCAAGACCATCGAGCCCGATTCCGGCACCCCGATCGTCGAGAACGTAGTCGACAGCCTAAGCAGCAGCGAGAAATAGAGAAAACGGCGGAGTTAAGGTATCATCTAGGATATGAAAACCCCGCCTTTTCTTTCGCTTGGATCGACCATCTGCCTCATAGCCCCCTCATTCGGGGTGTCAATCGAGCCGTATTTCTCGCGGCTTGAGCAATCAATAAGGAATTTCACCAGGCTCGGCTATCAGGTGAAAGTCGGGCCCAACGTCTACCTATCCGACGACCCAGTAGCCTCCACCGCCCCGGAGCTGCGGGCAAAGGAATTCAACGATGCCTACCTAGAAGGCGGATCCGACCTGCTGCTTTCCGTCGGGGGCGGCGAGGTGATGGATGAGATCCTGCCCTACGTGGATTTCGAGGCCATTAAATCCGCAGACCCCAAGTGGTTCATGGGCTTTTCCGACAACACCAACCTGGCATTTCTGCTGCCGATTCTTTCCGGGGTGAAGGCAATCTATGGGCCAAACGCCCCGAGCTTCTATGAGCGTAGGCAGAGGCTCAACCAGCTAGATGCCCTGAATCTTCTTTCGGGCGCCAGCTTCGTGCGCGGCTACCCGAAATGGAGCTTCGGCTCAAGCAAGGATGACCCGCCGCTAAAGCGAGTCGCCTACCGACGCCCATCGATATTGGAGACCCGCCGCTACGACGGGGAAAGGGAGGGCACCCTAATCGGGGGATGCTTGGATTGCATCGTGGGGCTTGTCGGCACGCGGTTCGACCGCTTCAGGGAATTCGCGGCGGAGAATGGCAAGCTCATACTCTTCTTGGAATGCTGCGACCTGACGCCGTTAGGCTTCCGAAGGGCCTTGTTCCAGCTCCGCGAGGCCGGATATCTCGACAATGTCTCGCTGCTTCTCTTCGGGCGGCCGTTGCATTATGGCGAGACGGCTTTCGGGATGGGGTTCGCCGAGATGGCCGAGCAGGTCATCGGCGGGCTCGGCATCCCCACCGTCTACGATTGCCCATTGGGGCATCTGCCGCCGTCGATGCCGTTCATCGAGGGGGCGAGGGCCAAGGTAGGAATCGACGAGGAGGGGATCTATGTCCGATACCTCGCGGAATAAGCGACAGTTCTATGTTGGGCTGTCGATCGTGCTGGGAATCTGCCTGGCGGCATCCGACGTCGCCCTATCGCTGGCCTTCGGATTGGGAGACGGGTTGTTCGTCGATTACGCCCCGGTTCTGGCCGGATGCTGCTATGGCCTCATGCCCATCGTCGCCTCGGCCTCGCCGGCCGTTTTCGCCGCCTGTTCCTATTCCTGCGTCCAAAACTGCGGCGAGCCGCTGTTCAAACTCGGGAGGCAAGGCGCCGAAAAAATCACCCGGGCGTTGGACGCCATCGAGATAATCCTCCCGATAATCGGGGTCGCGCTGGCCTTGATAGGTATAACCGAGGCCTTCGGAACGCCGACCCATGTAAGCGAATTCTGCTTCTTGATCCCGGGCTTTTCCGCCTTCTTGCTTCGCGGCGGGCGGATGGTGGCCGGGCAGTTCAGGCTAAACAAGCGCCTGCTGCCGATCGGAATCGCTGCGGCCTGCCTGGCGATCGTCGCCATTCCGATGGCCTTGTGGCTCTCGCTTGGCGAGCCGGGGTTCCTATTCGCCTACGCCCTGCTGCCGCTATGCTATTCCTTGCTGCTGATGCTCGACCCGGCTTCCGGACAAGGCTCGATGCAATAGGCCCTAGCCGAGAAGTCGAACATGATCCGGCAGGTCTTTGATATACCCGACCCGCAATAGGCGGGGGGAAGCGGCACCCCGGCATCCAAAGATGACCCAGAGCAGAGCAACGAGGTCTCCTCTGAGGGATACTCGTAATGCCTCGCGATGAGGTTTATCAAGGGCCCGTCTTCCTTTATCCTTACCGGCGACACGTAATTGACCATCGACCCGAAACGCCGCAGATCGAAGCTTTCCTTCCGGTTTTTGAGTATGTATCTCCCTTCTTTGCGCAGGCCTTTGGCCTTTAGGAAGTCGTAATGGAAGTTGGGGGTCGCCTCTTTCGCTTGGAAGCTGATGAGCGCCTGGTCGCCCAGCTGGGATTCGACTGCGATGTACCCATCGCCGGAGACGTCGTAGCGCCGGCCCAATTGCGACAGCCCGCGATGGGCCTTATAAAAGCTTATCTGCGAGGCAATCTCCCGCTCATCGTTCTTCCTTAGGCCGGATAGGTCGAGCTCATACCCCAGGCAGCCGAGCATCGCCACGTCGAATTTGGTGCCGAGGCTGCTGTAGCGGAACATCTGATGGCTCGTCTTGGCGGAGACGTGGTTCGAGAATACCGAGAAAGGGTAGCCGACGGAAAGCTCGCGCTGCATCTTCGCCCTTTCGTAGGAATCCGTGTCGTCGCTGGCCCAGCCGTATGGGAAGAAGCTGAACATCCCCAGATCGTTCCGCGATCCTCCCGAGGCGCAGTTCTCGAAAAGCGTGTCGGGGCACCTCTCGCGTATACGCGACAGCACTTTGTATAGGGACATCACGTATTCGTGGCAATAGGACCCGCCAAGCCGCGGGAATCCATCCATTGAGCGGTTGTAATCCCACTTTATGTAATCGAGCCGGTACTCCTTGACGGCGGAGACGATGGTGTCGACGATGAAATCCTGGACTTCTTGCCTGGTCAGGTCGAGCGTGAGCTGGTTCCTGCCTAGGCTATTGGGGTGAATTCCGTCTGACAAAGCCCAGTCTGGATGGGCGCGGTATAGGTCGGAATCGGGGCTAACCATCTCCGGCTCGAACCAAAGGCCGAACTTCATCCCGAGCTTATGGACGTAGTCGGAAACCTTCCGCGGGCCTCCGGGCAGCTTCTTCAGGTTGGGGCGCCAATCGCCCAGAGCCTTGGTGTCGTCATCGCGGGAACCGAACCATCCATCGTCGAGGACGAACAGCTCGATCCCCAGCTTCTTGGCCTTCCTCGCCAGAGCGTAGATCTTCTGCTTGGTGAACCTGAAGTAGGTCGCCTCCCAGTTGTTGTAGGAGATGGGCTTGGTCTTATTGGAGAAGGCCTCGGGGACGACGCAGCCGTTGACGAAGTCGGAATTGGCGTGGCTAAGGCAATCGAGGTCCTCGCCATAGGTCACGACGGACAAGGGCGTGGTGAACGCCTCTGCATCGGAAACGGTCTTGGCAAACGCCGTGGGCGAGATGCCGTTCATCACCCGGGTGAAGCCGTGCTTTCCGGCCTCGACGGCGGCGAAGTGATTCCCCGAATACACCAGGTTGAACCCATAGCATTCCCCGTTCTCGCGGCGCAGGTGGAAAAACGGGTTGAACGCCTCGCAGCTTGCCCCAAGGCGGGAATCCATGCTCCAGGCCCCGCAGTTGAACCTCACGTCGCTGGGCCTGGCCTCGTCGGCCCAGGAGGCGGAAAGGAAGCGTCCGGAGAAATCGGCGAAGGGGAAGGTTATCGAGCAAAGCGCCTTCCTGACGGTGAGCGGCTCGCCGTGGTTGACGATCCTCATATACCGCCCCACGGCCGTCGGGAAAAGCAGGTAATGGAGCTCGGCCTCGACCCCCATCGCCTCATCCGCCAATTCGAATACCAGCTCGCTGGCCCCTTTTGGCGTCGGGTAGCCATCCATCGGCTCGGCCAGCTCGTTTATGCGACAGAAAGTCGAAGCTCGACTTCCCGCCCTTCTCGGCCTCGAAGCAAGGCGATAGCTTATCGCCGAACCGCCCAAGCGGGAATTCGGACGTCGTGACGGCCCCGGTCCGGCCGTCGGGCGAGAGCGTCGCCCGCCCGGGCAATACCGATCGGTCGAGCTTGAGCGCGGCCCCGTCTTCAATCGGCAAATCCCTCCCGAAGTGGATTAGGCTAAGCTCGCCGTTTTCCAGGCAGAGCAAATAGCAAAACGAATCGCCATGCAGGCAAAAGAAACCATCTTTCTCTTCTATCATGACAACATCTTACCTTTTGGGGATTGAAAAGGGAAAAGGAGGAAGGTAAAACAACCCCGGATATGGCAGTTTACTACGTGCGTCACGGCCAGACGGATTACAACAAGGCCTACCTGATTCAGGGCAGCATCGATGCCGAGCTCAACCAAGAAGGGATGGAGCAGGCGGCTGAGCTTAGGGAAAAGATGAAAGGCATCCATCTCGACCTGGCTTTCGTCAGCCCGCTTAAAAGGGCGAAGGAAACCGCGCAGATCATATTGGAAGGCCGCGATATCCCGCTCATCGAAACCGAATGCCTGCGCGAGGAGCATTACGGCTCATTCGAGGGCAAGAGCCGGCATGGCGAGGACTATTTCGCCCAGCGCTCATCCTTCGCCAAGCGCTACCCCGGCGGCGGCGAGTCCTACCTCGACGTGGCCGCCAGGGTCTTCCCGTTTCTAAACATGCTCAAAGAAAAATATCCCGGCAAGGACGTCCTATTGGTCGCCCATGGCGGGATATCGAGGATCGTGAACGCCTATTTCGAGGACGATATGGGCAACGACGAGTTCATCAATTACCTGCTCGACAACTGCGAAGTCAAGCGCTACGAGTTCAAATAGCTTGGGTCTTCTTCCTCAGGAAGGCCTTTTCTTCATCGTTTAGCAAGGGGCTTAGGGCCTCATAGACCTGCTTATGGTAGTCGTTTAGCCATTCGATCTCGGAAGCATCGAGCATTCCTTTTTCGATGCAGCTCGTCTCGATCGGGGCATAGGTTATGGTCTTGAAGCGGTAGAAGCGCCCGAACTCGTTTTGAAACGCCGGCACGCAGAGCAGGTTGTTCTCGATCCTGATGCCGTAGTTTCCTTCCTTATAGACGCCGGGCTCGATGGTCGTGATCATGCCGGGGAGGATGGCGCAGCCGTCGTTTTTGCCCGGCACGTCCTTGTAGCGGAATCCGTTCGGCCCCTCGTGGACGACGCCCATGTAGCCGACGCCGTGCCCGGTTCCGCATTTATAGTCCATGCCCTCTCGCCACATTATCTCGCGGGAAAGCCCATCGAGCGCCCGGCCGGTGCAGCTAGATAGGAAGACGGCTTTGCTTATGGCGATGAGCGACTTCAGGGTCAGGGTGTAGTCGCGCCTGAACTCCTCGGTCGGGTTGATTGGGAAGGTCCTGGTGGTGTCGGTGGTCCCGCCTAGGTACTGGCCGCCCGAATCAACCAATAGGCACACATCATCGGAACTCACCGCGGAGTGTGACTCGCTTGTTGGGGCGTAATGCATCATGGCGGCATTTGAGGATGCCGAGCAGATGGTCTGGAACGACTCGCCGATGAACCCTTTGCCCATCCGGCGGAATTCGTGCAGCCTATCCGAGAGGGCAAGCTCGTCCGAGGGAAGGCCTGACTCCAGCAGCATCTGGAAGCGGACTAAAGCCGCCCCATCCTCCTTCTGCACGCGGATGGTGTTCTCGATCTCAACTTGGCGTTTGATGGCCTTCTCAAGATTAGACGGCATCGTCCCGGGAAGCGGGTTGGCGAGGCAGGAATATATCTTGCTGTTGCAGCTGTCCCTATCCACATAAGTCGGGGTCTCGCCATGGGCGCGAAGGCAGTCGAAAACGCTTTCGATGGGCATTACCTTGGTGGCCGAGTAGCCATCCGGAATCCGCCTCTCGTCGACGAAGAGGACGTCCTCCTCCCCAAGATAAAGGTAGGAATCGAATAGCGGCGTGTAGGGGATGTCGTCGCCGCGGAGGTTGGTCAAGTAGGCGATGTCGTCGAGCGTTGTGACGATCGCCGCCTTGCCCTCGCCTATCTTTTCTTTGAACCGGGCTATCTTCTCTTCCGCGCCCTCGCTAACCAAGTCGCTACCCAGCACGAACAGCTTGCTATGCGATTTTTCCGGGGCGCCTTCGGATAGAGGGAACAGATCGACGTCCTCGATCTTGCCTAAGGAGCTTAGACGCTCAAAATCGGATTCGGGTATGCAGTCCTCCATGCCGCCAAGCGGGAAATAGTCCGGATGGCTGGAGAGGAACTCGTATAGGCTAGGATACCCCTCGGTATCCATCTTCATCATCTTGAACGGCGAGGCTTCGAGCTGCTTTTTGGCCGAGATGAAGAAGCGCCCGTCGCACCAAAGGTAGGCTTGGTCTAGCCCGATCAGGACCGAGGCGTTGTCGCCGCGGAATGGGCAATAGTAATCCCTGAGGAAAGCGTAATGCGGGCTCGGCGTCTCCGAAGCGAAGGGGTCGCCGGTGAGGATGAGCACCGATTTGAGGCCTTTGGCCCTCATGAATCCCCGCAAAGCGGAGATCCTTGATTCGTAATTCTCCATAAAAAACCTCCGGAGCGGATTATATGACCAAAGTTAATTAAAGTTAAATATTTTGGTAGCGGACCTGAAGCACCATGTCCTCCACGGCGCCCAGCAGCCGGTTGAGATTGTCGCGCTTGTCCTTGGAATCCAGGTAGATGGAAGAGAAGGTCTGCTTGGCCTTCTCCTTGTCCTCCCCCACCTCAAGGAACCCATCGCGGACCCCCTCTAGCAAAGTCCCGGACATCGATTCGGATGGGCCGAGGCAATCCTCGGGGGACATCGAGTTGGCGATGCCAAGGTTGTAGGAAAGCGCCCCGATGAGCACATCCGCCGCCTTGTGGATGAGCTCATCGTCGCCCTCCGGCTTCTCCTCGCCCCAAGCCGGCAGCTCGTGGCGGCTCTCCCCATAGGCGAAGACGCGTTTGGCCGCGATGGAGGATAGGCTCAGCAGGGAAAGGTCGAGGTAGGAGCCATCGATATCCTGGGTCAGAAAGGAATAGCCGGCGAACAGGGCCAGTGCCTCCTTGCTGAACTTGCCCTCCATGGGCTTGATGAAGCTCAATAGGTACCCCGAGGCCTTGGCGTCGAGGTAAAGCGACTTCTCGTCGATCGATATGTTTTTCTTATCCATGGGCAATATGATACAAAAAAAGCCCCCGAATGGGCTAGGGGTCGGGCCATCCGAGAGCGCAGTTATTTTATAAAAAATTGGCACCACGTCAAGTGCTTTTTTTAAACTTTTTTGCATTGTGCGTTTTCTTGGAGTTGACTTTAAGTTCCTTATACGGCCCGATGCAATCAAGCAAACAAGAGCCACGGTAAATAAGGGTCATTGAGTATGGCGACGGGGATTCCTCGTCCAGCAGGGGGAGGAATATCCTATCGCCTTCCCACATAGGAACCTCGCCCATTCTCGACGATTCGACGAACACCAGTTCCCCCTCATCGCAATCACGCGAAAGCTCGCCATCAACCGCGTCGACGCGGAAGAGATACATCCGCTCCACGCAGTTTTCGTTGACGAAATCTATCTTGGCGATATACCGCTGCTTCCTCACCGTCAGGCCGGTCTCTTCGAAGAACTCGCGCTTCGAGGCCTCTAGGTAGGTCTCTCCGGCCTCGACGTGGCCACCGATGCCGATGTACTTCCCCTGATTGAGGTCGTGCTCCTTCTTGTCTCGGTAGAGCAGCAGGTATTTTCCGTCCTTCCGGTAATACGATAAAGTCGTCAGCTCCTTTATGCGATGGCACCGGTCGAGGGCGGAGCGCCTGATCTGCACCACCTCCTCGACTTCCGACTTCACCCGCTCCAGGTCCTTGTTGACCTCGAAGCCCCAATAGCGCATGACCTTGTATCCGCGCTTGGCCAATTCGGCGTTGACTTCCTCGTCGCGGGCCATGTTGCGCATGATCTTCGGTATCCAATAGTCGCGGTGGCTCTTTATCTTGGCCTCGTTCTCCGCGAAGCGATACCCGTGCCAGAACTCCGAATCCAGGAACACCGCCACCCTCTCGCGGCGGAACAATATATCGGGGTGGCCGAAAGCCTTGGGCGAGCAGCAAAGGAAGCGGAAGCCATCATCAAAAAGGGCTTTGCGCAGCTTAAGCTCGATTCCGGTGTCCTTGCCCCTTATGGCGGACATCGTCTTGGAAACTATCCTCGGATCGCGGCTCATTCCTTCTTCTTGGCCTTCTTCATCACCTTGTTGCCAGATTTGCTTTTCAGCGCCTCGAGCTTCCCATAGACGTCGAGCAGCTTCTCCGACGATTCCTCGAGGCTCGCGCTTAGCTTCTCCGGGTCGAGTCCGCCGATCAGCTCGGCAAGCCGCTTGCCCTGCTCCTGCACCCCGGATAGCCGCTTGGCCGCATCGGTCAGGCGGTCAAGGGCGCCCGAAAGGGCATCGAGCTTGCCGCTGATGTCGTTTATGGTCGAGAAGAGGCCCTCGACGTCGGACTCCATTTCCTTCAGCCGCTTGTCGAAGCGCGATTCAACTTCGGCGATGGAATCCAGGCTTTCCGACATCTCATCGAGCCTGGTCAAGGTCTTTATCAGCCTGTCGTCAGCGTTTTCCATCTTCTTTTTCCTCCTTTTTCAGCATTTTGTCCTTGCCGATTATATCCCTCACATACGAATAGGATAGCAGCGTGAAGAAGAAAGTCTTCTCGTGGAAAGTCGACTTCTCGACGATCTTCCTGAACGAAGATAGCGCCGCCTTGCGGTCCTCCGCCCTGACTTGGGAGAGGAAGTCCAGCTTGGCGTTAAGCCCCAGATCGAGGTAGGCGCGCTCGAGGTTGCGGTAGTCCTTCTCCTGTATAAGGAAGTCGATGAAGCGGCTTTGCCAATCGCCGCTTTCGTGGCGGCTGAGCTTGGCCATGTTATCGATGTAGAACTCGGCTTTGGACAGCAGCGATTTGGCCTCGGGGTCGGGCAACGCCCTGACGAACGCCCGCCTGGCGCCTTCGTAGTCGCCGTCGCGCAGCAGGATCTTCCCGTGGCTCTTCCACCTTTCGGGGTCGATGGAATTGGAGAATATCGACCTGACGTCCTCCAGGCGGAACTTCTGCAGCGATGACAGCAGCTTGTCGAACGACCCCTTCGGGGCATTGGATTCGGTTATCAGGATCCGGTTCTTGGCCCGGGTCAACCCCACGTAAAGCCGGTTGAACATCATCCGGAGCGAGGTCACGTGGCGCCCCTTCTTCTGCTCGCCGGAGAGGCACTCGGCAAACTCGGGGCCGAACTCGGTCAGGAAGTCGACGAGTATCACCCCGTCCCATTCCCTGCCCTTGGCCTGCTCGATCGGCAGGAAGGAGGTATCCGCGTAGTCGCCGATCCCCTCAAGCTTGCCTTTGACAGCCTCCTTGGCCCGCTCGCAGGACTCCGAGGAGGGGAAGAGGAAGACGAAATCCTCGTTCGACTTGAACGCCAAACTCACCAATGGGCAGAGGTCGGAGCCGATGTCGAGGTAGCTCACGAACAAATCGTCGGCGTCGAGGCGGAAGCTGGTCTCCGGCTCGTCAAGTATCGCCTTCTGCGCCCCGATGCGGTCGCGCTTGATGGCCTTCATGCCGTTTATGAAGCCCAGCAGGCTCGGCCCGGTGCGGTAAGACCCGCTTAGCCTATGGGTGTCGATGCTGATCGGCCTTCCGAAATGCGAATAAAGCAGCTGGTTGGCTTTCGAAAGCGAGAAGATGGTCGGGTTGACCGACTGGTTCTCGTCCCCGTATAGGTAGAGCGGTATCAGCTTCGAATCCGGCAGGTAATCCAATAGCGAAAGGAACTGCAGCGGCGTCAGATCTTGGTATTCGTCGATGATTATCGAGTCGAAAGAGAGGCTTTTGCGCTTCTTTTGCAGCAGCAGCAGCGAAGCCAGATCGTTGTCGGTTAGCTTGCCTAGACGCCTTATCTCCCTCTCGTATTCCTCGCCAAGGTCATAGACCGCCTCGGCGACGTCGAGGGGGTAGCCTTCCTCCGAGGTGAGGTAGGCGCAGAAGTCCGCCTTCTTCATCGGCTTGACGGCATTGGAGTCGGAGCCGAAGAGGTAGCCGCGGATGTAGAGGTAGGCGATCCGGCCCTGCTCCTCTTTGTCGGCGCTTAGGGCGGCGAAGGTCTTCTCCGACTTGCGGTATCGCGACAGGTAAGTCGAGAAGAAGGAGAGGAAATCCTCCTCGAAGGAGAGCTCATGCTCACCCAGCTCGGCGGTCGAAAGCGAGATGAAGGTATGGCAGACCACGTCGCCATGCCCCATCTCCTGCAGCTTGTCGGCGGCGTAGTCGCGTAGGCTCGGCTCATAGGTGAGGTAAAGCGTCCTGCCCTCGCCTTGCAGGCATAGGCAGTTCTCGATGGAAAGCAGCGTCTTCCCCGTCCCGGCCGAGCCGATGAAGGCCAGAGGCGGCAGGCTGACCAGGCTCTTGACCAAGGCGAACTGGCGCTTCGAGGGATAGGCGATGGAGTCGATCTCCTTGCTGTTGCCTCGCTTAAGCAGCATCCGCTCATATAGGTTGTCGGTGTTTAGGCGGCTAAGGAGCAGCTCGGCGAACTCGCCCTGCTGGTCGTGCCGGGAGGGCGGGCAGATGTCGAGCAGGAAGAAGTCCGAGGCGCAGTAGAAGCGGTCGGAGAACTCCCCGGTGCAGGAGAAATCGTATCCGCGGCGGTAGAAGACCCGCGCTGCCTTGTACTGGCTGCCGTTGAGGCGGAACTTTCTGATCTTACCGGTCTGCTTGATCTCCTTGTTGTTCCTCGAGCTCAGCATCTGATTGAGGGAGGGCTCGGAATAGGTCAATAGGCGGTGGATGAGCTCGGATATCTCCTGCTCCGCCTCGGGGTGGTCGGAATAAAGCTGCTTGGCGCTTTTCAGGAAATAGGCGGAGGCGAAGACCCGGCGCTCCTCATTCTCCTGGTCGATGAAGTCGGAGATCGCTTCGTCGATCTCGTCTTGATTCTGCGTCTGCTCAGGCTCGGATTTTGGCTCTTCGCGCTTTGGTTTGGGCTTTGGCCTCTCCTCGACGGCCTCCGGGGAACGCTGCGAGCGGGAATACAGATCGAAGAACGTCGCCGAGGAGAACTGCCCCTCGACGGTGCAGCCGTGGTCGGAATAGGCAAAGATGATGCCGGTTTTCCTGTCCGGGCAGAGGTTTATCACCAGCGATGGGTCCTCGCCAAGGCAAAGCAGCATCGCCCCGACCTGGCTCTTGTTCTGGTCGGTCAGGGCCACCAGCGGCACCCATTTGTCGGCCTCGAAGGGCTTAAGTAGCGAATATATCCTGTCATCCATCTCCGGCACCGGTGAGAAGATGGCGTTGCGGTAGAACCTGGCCTCGCTTATCCGGCTTAGGGCCTTGGCTGCCATGGACAGCGCGTATTCGTCGCGGTATGGCCCAACCAGCTGCGACAGGCGGGAGAGGATCGGCTTCCTGGGGTTGGGGCGGAAGTCGTATTGGGCGAAGCACATCCCCCTAGCCTGCTTGGGCGGGCGGTAATTCGGGTTGGCGTTGAGGTTCGGGACCGCCTTCTTCGAGTATGGTGAAAAGGCCTGCTTGACCTTCTTTATGTCAAACGGCTTGGGGCTTTCCTCCGGCTCCCGTCTTATCGGCGAGAGCCTATCGCCTTTTGGGTCGCGGATGGCCTTGGGCTTTTTAGACGATGAGGGAACGAAGCTCGGCCGGGCCACCTCGATATTGGGGGCCGGGGAATCATCCTCTTCCGCTTCTTCCTCCTGTTTCTGGCTTCTTATCCGCTTGGAGAATGTGTTCTTGAAGCTTTTCTTGCTTGAGGCGGCGAAATAAGAGGGCACCTCGACCTTCTCCGCAGGCGCCTCATCTTCCTCCTCATCATCGCTTGGCGATGGGGTGAAATAGCCGAGGTTTGCGACCTTTCCCTGCTTCGTGGGGGCGAAGGATTCGGGCTGCTTGGCCTGCTGCTCGTCCCCGAAAAGGAGCAATAGGTCGCTATATGTGTACTCCTTGCCATCCTCGACCAATCCGAAAGGCTCGTAGATGGCCTCCTTTATCAATCCGGAGGCGGTGATCACGTAGGCTGGGAGCAACGATCCGTTATGGCAAAGCAAGATATCGTCGACCTTAGAGGAGGACACCCTGACCGCGATGCACTGATAATCAAGCGGATCGAAGCTGGCCACCCGCCTTTTCTCTTCTTCGTCCACCCGGTGATAGGAAGGCACGAAGACGGTATTCAGGTCGAAGCTCAATGAGGACAACGCGAAGAGATCGTCATCTACCTCCGGATAGCGGTCCTCGCCGGTCGTGAAGACGAACCGGAACCTGGCCCTAGAGGACCTATTTGAACCATTGGACTCGAATTTGTACATAAATTGCCGCTGCGATAAGATAACCCCATGCAGGTTTTCCGCAAGGCCGTTGCGAGCGATTCCAAATCGATAGAAAAGCTGTTGGGGAGGGTGGAGCTGTCCCTGCAAGAGGACCATCTTCCGCCCTACTTCCCCTATTATACTTTCGATTCGAACGATTTTGATGGCGTATATCTATACGCCGACCGCGGGAAGTGCGTCGGATTGCTTTGCTTCAGCCGCACGTTGGAGCCGATATTTTCCGGCAAAAGCCGATACCGGAAAGAGGACGACCTCCTCTCAACAATACCCTTCAAAGGCGAGGACATCGCCTTGCTCCGGTTCCTATGCGTCGACCCGATGGATAGGCTAAAGAAGAAGGGGACGGAGATGTTCAATTCGCTGTCCTCGTTGCTGTCGAAGACGACCTTCTTCGCCCCGATAAGCCGGTTAAACGCCCCGGGCATCGAGTTTTTGAAATCGCTTGGCTTCTATATGGTAAGCGAGGGAGCGGAGATGGACATCCCCGACCGGACCGGCATCATCATGGCCAAGCCCTACGTCAAGCAGGGCATCTGCTCCGACCCGAGGTTTTAGGAAAGCTGCGAGTCGTATAGCTCCTTGAAGAACCCGCCTTGGGCCATGAGCTCCTCGAAGTTCCCGCGCTCGATAATCTCGCCCGACTTCATCACCAGGATGAGGTCGGCGTTTTTGATGGTCGAAAGGCGGTGGGCGACCACGATCGAGGTCTTCCCCCTCATGAGCTCATCGAAGGAGGCGCTTAGCTCAAGCTCGGTCCTGAGGTCGATCGAGGAGGTCGCCTCGTCGAGGAGGATTATCTCCGGGGCGAGCAGCATGATGCGGGCGACGCAGAGCAGCTGCTTCTCGCCCATCGATAGCCCCGAGGCATTGGAGACCACTGTGTCGTATCCTTGCGGCAGGCGGCGGATGAAGCCGTCCGCGTGCGCTTTCTTGGCCGCCTCGACTATCTCCTCCATGCTCGCGTCGGGCCTAGCGAAGGCGATGTTCTCCTTGACCGTCCCCGAGCAGAGCCAGCAATCCTGCAGCACCATGCCGATGTGGCTGCGCATGCTGCGCTTGCTTATGTCGCGGCTATCGACGTCGTTGAAATAGAATCCGCCCTTTTGGGGGTCGTAGAAGCGCATGAGCAGGTTGATGATGGTGGTCTTGCCGCACCCGGTCGGCCCGACCAAGGCGATCTTGTGGCCTTTGTAGATGTCGATCGAGAAGCCCTTGATTATCTGCTTCTTGCCATCGTAGGAGAACCACATGTCCTTGGCTTCTAGCGAATCGACGGCTCCCTCGATTGAGGCCTTCCCCTCATCAAGGTCGTCTTGCGAGGATAAGGCCGCGTCGACCCGCCGCAAACTAGTCAGGGCGTAGAAGACGTCGCTCGCCGCATCGGAAATCTCGTTGAACGGGGTCATGTACTGCAGCGAATAGGTGAGGAACGAGGACAAAGCCCCGACCGAGAAGGAAACCCCGAGGCTGTAGTTCTTCACCAATAAATAGGCGCCGAGCAGGATCACCAAAGCGTAGATGAGGTTGTTCACCAGCCTCGTCCCGGGGTTGATCCAGCTGGCGGCGAAGGAGGCCTTGAAGTTGGCGGATAGGACCTGCTTGTTCAGCTCATCGAAGCTTTCTTCCTTCATGCCGCTGAGCCCATAGGATTGGATGGTCTGCAAATTGGAAATCGACTCGAGGCCATAGCCATTGAGGATGCCCCGCTTCTTCGACTGCTCGTTGAAGTACCTGGCGTTGCGGGAGGAGATGAACTTGGAGACCACCACCGAGATCGGGGTGAGGATTATGACCAAAAGCGCCAAGGCGTAGTTCAGGTAGAACATGAAGCCGAGGGTTATGAGGATCTGCACCGCCCCCTCGTACACCGCCCCGGCCCCGGTGATGAGGCCGGTCTGGACGTTCTCGATGTCTGTGACGAGCCGCTGCAATAGGTCGCCGTGGCTGCTCGAATCGATGTAGGATATGGGGGCCGAGAGGTATTTGCGGTAGACCGCGTCGCGCATCCGCTTGACTACCGCGTTGCCGATATATGAAAGCGAGAGGTCGAAGAAATAGCGGAAAACCGAGCCGGCAAGCAGCAGCCCAATCATGGCTATCAGGTAGGGATAGATGGCGAAGTTCCCGTCCTCGAGCATGTCGACGCATAGCCCAGTCAGGAAGGGGATGGCCATCTTCGAGGCGACCGAGATCAAAGCGAAGAGCACCGAGGCGAATGCCAGGGGATAGGATCCTTTTAGGAAATGGAGCAATATCTTCAAGCGTCTCATATCAGTTCACCTGCGCCTCAAATGTCTCGCGGTACACCCGGCAAGAGGAAAGCAATTCGTCGTGCTTGCCAACCCCGACCAGCTTCCCGCCGTCGAGGACGTATATCCGGTCGCAGTCCTTTATCGAGGTGGCCCTTTGCGATATCAGCAGGACGGAAACGCCCTCGATCTTTGATAAAGCCGACCTCACCTTGGCGTCGGTCTTGTAGTCGAGGGCGGAGGTGGAGTCGTCTAGGATGAGGATGCTCCGGTGCGACAATACCGCCCGGGCGATGAGCAGCCTTTGCTTCTGCCCGCCGGAGAAGTTCGCCCCGCCCTCCTCGACTTCATGATCGACCCAATCAGGGTAGCCGGAGACGAATTCCTCGGCCTGGGCGATGCGCAGGGCTTCCTTTATCTGCTCGTCGCCATACTCGCGCCCCAAGCAGATGTTGTCCCGGATGGTTCCTTTGAAGAGCTCTTTGTTCTGCAACACCAATCCAACCTGGGCGCGCAGCTGGTCAAGCTTCAGCTCCTTGAGGTTTACGCCGCCATAAAGGACTTCGCCCTCGCTTGGGTCGAGGAAGCGCATGAGCAAGCCGATGAGGGTGGATTTGCCAGAGCCGGTACCGCCCAATATCCCGATCCGCTCGCCCCTATCAAGATGGAAGTCGATGCCGTCTAAGGCATGGGATTCGCCGCCATAGGAGACCGAGGCGCGCCTCAGCTCAAATATGGTTTCCCCCATCCTGACCTCCGGAAGGTCCTTGTCGCCGCTGACTATCGAGATCGGCAAAGTCAGGAACCCATCGATTCTTACCTTGCTGGCGTAGGCCTTCGAAAGCGAGGTGACGAGCCTCGAGAATTGGATAAGCGAGGTAAGCGACTGGGTCAGCAAGCTCATGATGGCGACGATCGAGCCCACCGAGAGGCCGGAATAGTCGAACTGATACGACCCGAGGTAGAAGATCGCGACGATGGCTAGGTTGACAAGCCCGAAGGTCAGCGGGTTCAGGAAGGCGTTGACCCTGGCCAATGAGTTGCTCTTGGAGCGGTAGGATTCGCTTAGCTTCACGAAGCCCTCGGCCGAGCTCTCCTGCTTGTTGAAGCTCCGTATGACCCTCGCGCCGGAGATCGCGTCGCCTCCGGAGAGGTTTATCTTGTCGAGGTCGGACTGGATGGCCTTGTAGCGCTTCGGGGTGATGAGCAATATGGCCGCCACCACCGCGGCGCATAGGGCGAGGGCGCAGACGACGGCGATGCCGGCATAGACGTTCAGGATGAAGCTCGCCACGATTGAGCCAAGGGTCAAAAACGGCGCCCGGACCAATAGCCTCATGAACATGAAGAGCCCGTTTTGCAGCGAAAACGAGTCGTTGGAAAGCAGGTTGAGGGCCTTGGCCTTGCCATAGCTTTGCAGCTGAAGCGAGGAGACGGCGTTCATCTTCTTGTATATGCCGTCCCGCAGACGATACCCGAACTCGCAGCTCACCTTGGAGGCGACGTATTGGGTGACCATCGTGGCCCCGAAGCCGACGAAAGAAAGGGCGAGGATTATCGAGGATAGGGTCAAGATGTAGGAGGCGTCGCGGAAGTGCGACCCGTCCTCGGAAAGCCCATTGTCGATTATGGCTTTGACCAAAAACGGGACGACGAGCTCGCAAATGCACTCGACGACCTTCAGGCAGGGGGCGAGGATGGTGGCTGGGATGTGGCCTTTTAGATAAGACAGTGACCTCATTTTTGCTGATTCCTGGATGGGGAGAACTTGACTTTGCCGCAGGGTGTTTGCTCCTCGACCCCGTTGTTGACCAGGAAGAAGTCGATCTCGTCGGCGTAGGCGTGCATCGTCATGAAGACGAAATGGCCGTCCTCGATTGGCAGATCGGCGTACTCGACGTCGCCGAAGGTGAACTCAACCCCATCCTCTATCCGCTCGCAGCACATATTGCCGATATCGACGGCGAGGTAAGGCAAAGGCATGTAGAAATTGAAGCTAAGCGTACCGGCGTCCTTGGAGAAGGAGATGTTGGTCATCTGCCCGATGACCGGGGTCGAGAACATCATCATGGTGTCGCAGAAGGTGTCCTCATCATAGACGATCTGCCCTTTCTTCCATCCCTGCGCCTCGCCGAAGGCCTGGATGTAGGACTTTATGCTCTCTATCGGTTTCTCATCGGCCTTGTACGAGCTCGAATATAGGTAATCTGCCATGGTAAGCAGCGCCCCGGCCCGGTCGATGTCGACCCCGGTCAGCACCCCGTCGATGAAGAAGTTGGAGAGCCTATAGCAGACGTGGGCGAACGGGAGGGCGAACTTGGCGGCGTTGGAGGAATATAGGTTATAGAAAGTCTCATAGGCCTTCATGTACATCCTAAGCGCCAGCTGGCGGTCCATCTTAACCCCGACCCCGGCGTCGTAGAGGTCGGCGAGCATGAAGAGGGCGTGGTCGGAGCCGAGCAGCACGGCTTTGTTGAGCGTCTCGGCGCATCTAACCTCGCTGCGGCGGTGATGCGGGGTGCCGGTTGAAAGCAGGTCGGCCCTAAACCGGAGCGCCTCCTCGTTGTAGTCGAGGCGCTTGGCGAAGAAATAATGCCAGGCCTTGTCTAGATCGGCGGGGGTGTTCTTCGACCCGTAGAAGTAGAACCGGCCGAGGTCCATCGCGGCCAGCACGTCGCCCTTGCGGTAAAGGGAGTCGCAGTATTTCAAAAACAGGGATTCGTTGCTCTGGCTGTCCTCGACCAAGCCGTTGACGTAGGCATCGCAGAAATCGTAGATGTCCCGGTGGGACAACGATATCGCTTTTGGATCCTCGGATATCGCCTTGATGGTCTGCTCGTCCACCGATAGCCCGGAAGCATCCCCCACCACCGTGGCCATGCCGCAATGCGGGCACCGCGCCGATATCGAATTGGAGGCGGAATCGTCCCACTCCTTGACCTCCCTGGCGTCGAATACCCTTCCACAGGAAAGGCAGCCGGCCTTGCCGGATGAAACTATTTCAAGCTCGTTGTTGGCGGTGTGCTTTATGTACTCGCCGATTGCTTGCTCGTCTAAACTCTTTTCCATTGCCAGCGGATTATATCACGCCTACGCGCGGGTATGTAGTGAGTACGACTCCTGCCATCGGCCACATCGACGATTGAATAACGAGCCGGGCGAAGCGCAAAATATCCATCGAGGTAAACCGCATATGAAGATCCTACTTGATTGCCTTGGCGGGGACAAAGCGCCGGAAGAAGCCATAAAGGGCATCGCTTACGCCCTAGGGAAAGACAAAGACATCGAGATCGTGGCGATCGGCCCGGCCAAAACCACCAAGGAAGGGCTGGAGAGGCTCGGCGCCGACGCAAGCCGCGTCAGCTATATAGACGCAGCCGAGGCGGTGCTCAACACCGACCACCCGTCGCTATTCCTCAAGCAGAAGCCGAACTCGAGCCTCGCCAAAGCCTACGAGGAGCTTAGGGGCAAGGACGAATACGGGGCCTTGGTCTCCGCCGGCCCCACCGGCGCCATCCTCACCGGGGCAATACTCCGCCTTGGAAGGCTAAAAGGCGTGAGCCGCCCATGCCTGATGGCCACTTTGCCGACCAGGACCGGGAAGCTCGTGAGGCTGCTAGACGCCGGGGCCAATATGGACTGCAAGCCCGAATACCTCCTGCAGTTCGCGTTGATGGCCGACACCTACCTCCGCTGCATCGGGATAGAGAACCCGCGCATCGGATTGCTCAACGTCGGCATGGAGGAAGGCAAGGGAAATGAACTTACCAAGGCCGCCCACGAGCTGATAAAAGGGGCCGGGCTGAACTTCGTCGGCAATATCGAAGGGGACCACGTCTTAAAGGGCGAGGCCGACGTAATCGTCTGCGACGGGTTCGCCGGCAACGTCTTCATCAAGTCGACCGAAGAGGCCTGCTACTACATATCCGATATGTTCAAGGAGGCCATCTTCAAAAACGCCTTGACCAAGTTCGGGGCCTTGTTCCAGATAAAGGGCCTCAAGGCGGTCAAGAAGCCCTTTGAATTCGCCAGGAAGGCCTGCGCCCCATTGCTAGGCACCAAGAAGCTGGTCCTCAAGTGCCATGGCAAAGCCAACGCCGAGACGTTCGGGGAAACGCTTCTGGAGGCCAAGCGGCTATTGGATGGCGATATCCTCGCAAAGATAGGCGATAAGATCGCGAATAGCCTGCAAACCGCCGCTAAATAAATAGAAATCGCAAAAGCCCCGCGGATTATGCGGGGTTTTGTTTGAGTTTATATTTCAACTTCATTTGCGGTGCCGGTCGCCCCAGTCACATAGCCGTCCTAATATCGGGGCCAGCTCAATCGCCACGTCGGTCAAGCTGTACTCAACCTTCGGCGGCGCCTGGAGATATTCATGCTGATTGACGAGCCCGGCTTGCTCTAACTCCTTCGATGTCTGGCTCAGCATCTTGTGGGTCATGCGCCCGAGAGATCTTTTTATCTCGCTGTAGCGCATGACCTTCCTCTCCGAAAGCCAATAGATCACGATTATCTTGTACCTGCCGGAGAGCGCCTTCATTGTATACCCGAATCCCCGGTCCTCTTGCGCACGAGATTCTCGCCTGGAGAAAGGCTTAGTAATCCCCAGGACTGTGTCGTACTCCTAGGCACCCGACACACTCCCCCCTGCCTTCGCGTGGGGGTTTTCTTTTTATACATATCACCAATCCGACATTGGCTTGAACTGCTTCAGACAATTTGCTATATTCGTTTTGGACTAAGGAACGGCGCAGATCGTTCCCCTCGGCTTCGGCCGATGGCCTGGGGCCCCTAATGACTGGGGCCATTTTTTATGCCGATTTCTTGCAAAGAAATCGTCTAATCAATGCAGATTGCGTCTAAGCGTTCGGATGCGGACTTATCGGAAACTCTAGATGAATGAAACGTTGCCAATAAAATGCCAAAAGACTCTGGAAATAAGAAAAATGCCGCTTTAGCGGCATTGATTTCATATGGCGGAGGCGTCGAGATTTGAACTCGAGCGCCGGGAAATCCCGACCTAACAGGTTAGCAACCTGCCCCCTTCGGCCTCTTGGGTACGCCTCCGTGCCGGTAAATAATACAACAGACGGAAAAATAAAGTAATAGGGAATCTCGATTTGCCGGCAATAACCGTCGATAGGCGTTTTCGCGTAAGAAAAGCCCGGATGCAATCTCCATCCGGGCCATCTTATCAATAGGCCTTGGCGAAGTAGACGACCTTGGTCGCCTTCTTGCCGCATATCGGGCAGGTCGAGTCGAACGGCTCCTCGCCCTCGGCGATGCACCGCGCGGTCCCCCCGGCTGTGATCTCCTTGACCTTGAGCTCGCACTCCTCGTCGCCGCACCAGCACATCTTGGCGTACCCGCCTTCGTTGAGGATAGCTTTGAGCTCCTCGACGTCGTGGGCCTCCTTGATGTGGCTATGCAGGAAGTCGAGGGCCTTCTTGTACATATCCTCATGGATCTCGTCGAGGATCGAGGGGATGGCCTTCTCAATCTCTTCGATGGGGGCGACGCGCTTCTCGCCGTTGACCCGCTTCACCAGGCAGACGTTGCCCTGCTGCAGGTCGCGGGGCCCGAGCTCCAGACGCAGCGGCACGCCCTTCATCTCGTATTCGGCGAACTTCCAACCCGGGGTCTTCTCCGAATCGTCGAGCTTGACCCGGATGCCCATCTTGGTGAGGGCGTCCTTGATCTCGCGGCACTTGTCGAGGATGCCAGGAGCATCCATCTTGATCGGGACGATGACGACCTGCACCGGCGCGACGCGCGGGGGCAAGACAAGTCCGTTGTCGTCGCCGTGGACCATGATGATGGCCCCTAATAGCCTAGTGGAGACGCCCCAGCTGGTCTGATGCGGGACCTCGAGCTTATTCGACCTTCCCAGGTAGCGGATGCCGAAGGCCTCGGCGAAGCCCTGACCCAGGTAATGGGTGGTGCCGGACTGCAGCGCCTTCCCATCGTGCATGAGCGCCTCGATGGTGTAGGTGGCGACCGCCCCGGCGAACTTCTCGTGGTCAGTCTTTATGCCCTTGACGAAGGGGATGGCCAATAGGTCCTTGCCGAGGTCGTCGTAGACCTTGAGCATGTCCCTGGCGTTCTTCTCGGCCTCCTCGCGGGTCTCGAATAGGCAGTGCCCCTCCTGCCAGAGGAACTCCGAGCCGCGTAAGAACGGGCGGGTGGTCTTCTCCCACCTGACGACCGAGCACCACTGGTTATAGATCTTCGGTAGATCGCGGTAGGACGATACGAGCCGCTTGTAGAGATCGGAGAAAAGCACCTCCGAGGTCGGGCGGATGATCAGCGGATCGGATAGCTTCTCCCCGCCTCCATAGGTGGCCACCAAGGTCTCGGGGGCGAAGCCCTCGATGTGGTCCTTCTCCTTGTTGAACAGCGAGGAGGGGATGACCATCGGCAGGTAGACGTTGCTCGAGCCGTGCTCGGCGAACCGCTTGTTCAGATACCCTTGGATGACCTCCCACATGGAATATGAATATGGAAGGTAGTTGATGAACCCCTTGACGGTGGAGTAGTCCATTAGCTCCGCCTTCTTGCACACATCGGTGTACCACTGGGCGAAGTCGACGTCCCGCGGGGTTATCGATTCGTTTTTCTTTGTCGCGTTTGCCATAAATTGACCTCAATTGCAAATCATACTCTATCTTTTGAACTCGGCTACCCGCTTTATCGCCTTTGGCGCGACGGGCAATATCATCTCCGAGTAGGGGGCGAAGCACTCGGCCGAGATGAAGTCGAGCCCGCTTCGGACCAATAGCTCCAGCGACGCCCACCCCTCGATGTCGTTGGCGATGATTGGCTTGTGGTATTTGAGCAGCTTCTCGACCATGACGTGGAGCTGGCTCCTCACCAAGGCGTCCATGTCCTTGGCGTTGCCGGCGAACATGAAGTCGCAGACGAAGAAGTCGAAGGCGTCGTAGACCGTGGTCGGCAGCCCGAGCTCGCCCTCGTTGAGCTCCAAGGCGACCGAGTACCCCTTGGCCTTGATCGAGCGCATGTCGGAATAGATGTCCCCCGGCGCGGTCGGGTTGAAGTGGGCCTTGATGTCGGTCTCGTTGAAGAGGAACACGATCCGGCTCGTCTTGGCCTTGGGGAGCCTGGCGAAGGTGGTGAGCATGTATGGCCTCTCCTCGGTGCGGACCGGGAAGAAGAGGGCCTGTTTGTCGTCTTGCCGCTCGGAGACGTATAGCGGCATGGTGTTCCTGGCGATGGTGGAGAACAGATCGCCGAGGTCGTCGGTCCTCGCCGCGTAATCCTTCAGCTCGTCTATCGAGTCGAAGTAGGTGTCGACCGGCTTGCAGCGGGTCAAGAACCCGATGGTGGAGGCTGAGTTGGCGCTGTATATCGGGCGGAACTCATACTTCAGCCGCTTCTCGTTGATGATCCGCTCGACCTCGGTGCGGTAGCTCGAGTCGTTGAGCGGGTTGACCGATTTGCGCCCCTTCTCGTAGACCAGTATCTGCTCATCGTCGTCGAAGGCGATCTGGGCTGTCTTCCTGGCGTAATCGAGTATCGCCTCGCCGTTGCCATCGAAGAACTGGTGCCCGACCAGCCCCACCCTCATGTCGATTTTCGATAGGTAGCCGGACAAAGCTAAGTAACGGTTCACCGCGGCGATGCACGAATGCACGAAATGGCTGGCTTCCTGCTTGCTTGAGAGCTTGACGTCGGAGACGAGCAGCTCGTTGTGGCTGGCCTCAAGGAGGTACCTGCGCTGCTTGGTGAGCCCATAAAGCGTCGTCTTGATGTGGGTCCAGATCAGCGGCTCAATCTCGGCGTCCTTGTCGGATATCTTCCTATACTGGAAGCGGAAGCAGGCGGTGAAGCCCCGCTTCTTGCAATCGTTAAGCGCGGCGATGACCTGCTTGGAGTTCGACGTCCCCTTGAAGTCCTTCGGGGATTTCTTGGGAACGATGTACTTGAGCTTGTGCCGCTGCAGATGGATTATCTGGCGCCTCCGATCGACGTGATCGACCTGCAGAAGGTAATAGAACTGCTTCCTCGACTTCGATGGGCCCTCGGTCTGGACGTTGGTCTCCAGGAAATCCGGGGCATCCGACCCCTTATCCAGCAACGAATTCACCCACTCGATGACCCGGGTCTGCTCGTCGGAGGCGAAGTGGGAATAGAATTCGCCAAGCGAGAAATGGCTGGCCTCGGAAAGCCCACTCGAGCTGAAGGTGGTCACGTTGTTGTGGGAGATGTCGAGTATGTAAATTGAGACGGCGTTGCGGCAATCTACGAGCCTGGCGCGGTATTTGCGGCTTTTGCTTTTGCCCGAAAGGAAGAAAGCGAGCAAGGCGATCAGCAAAGCCAGCAGGCAAGCCTCTATTGCCAGCATCGGGACTATTTTCATATCCAAAAACGCGTTCATCTGCTGAATAAGGATAACACAACTTCCCACCCGCGCGCATACTTACGCCCACATAGGCAACTTTCGATTGTCTAAAGGAAAGAAGGGTGATAGTATAAACCCCGCGACCCGGAGAAGTACCCAAGCGGTTGAAGGGGTCAGTTTCGAAAACTGATAGTGGGGCCCTGCTCCAGCCGGGGTTCGAATCCCCGCTTCTCCGCCAGCAAGAAAAAACGGCGAGCAATGCTCGCCTTTTTTATTTTATCGGCTTGATGTAGAAGTGCCCGTATACCTGCTTTAGCTCGGTCACCTCGACGAAGGTATTGGGATCGGTCTCGCGTATTACCTTGACAGTCCGGCTTAGCTCGTAAGAGGAGATGACCATCTCGATGATGGTCTTCTGCCGGCCGGAGAAGGCCCCTTCGCCATGGATTACGGTCGCCCCGTGCGGTATGTTGGCCATCAGGACCTGGACGAGGCCTGGGTTGTCGGTTACGACCTCAACCTTCATCTTCTTGTTCCGCAGGTTGATCATGTCGATGACGCACATCGACACAATCAGATAGACGATGGAATATAGGGCGCTGGCGACGACGTCGAACGCCGATTCATCGGCCCAGCCGATGTTGATGGCGGCGAGGATGGAATAGACGATGAGGATGCCGGCATTGATATAGGCCGAATATTTCCCAACCAGGGTAGATTTCTTCAGCGCGATGTAATAGGCGACGACGTCGATTCCACCGCTGCTGGCGTCGACCTTAAAAGTCAAGGCGCTGGAAAGCCCGGTGCACACACCGGCGAATATCGCCCTGGCGAGAAGCCCGCCGTTTATCTCGACATAATGGGCAATGGGCTCGATGACGTTGACCTCAAGCCACTCTATGGAAAGCAGGTTCGTGAAAAGCGAGATCTCGACGATGTTGATCAAGGTGATGATGGTGAAGCGCTTGCCAACCCCGACCCATGCCAGGATGATGATAGGCACGTTAACCAGGAAATATAGGATGGAGTAAATCAAATCCTCGTTTTTCACCACCAAGTCGGCGAATGAATCGGGGAAAAGCTCCAAGGCCATGATTATGGTCTGGGAAAGTCCGGATGCGCCGCCCGATACCAGGCGAAGCACCGGGGCCCCTCCTTCGACCGTGCTGATGATATCGCGCGGGACGAGGAAGAACTTGTACCCGATGGTGAATATAAGGGCGCTGACGGTGCAAATGAACAGGGCGTAGGCCCAGGAAACGGTGGATTTGAGGCGACTATGGTCGTATAGGAAGTCGTTTATCTTAGATAAGGGACCATGTCTTTTTGACTTTGGCATACGTGCGCATTATAAGAATGTTAAACTTACTAATAAAGTGGGAAATTCGGCAAATGGACTAACCTCCGTTTTTTGTCTATTTTGCCCTTTTGAAAAGTGAATAAATCTTTGTAATTCC